>BTUX01000117.1:0-13440 GCA_045863315.1 Candidatus Hydrogenedentota bacterium
CTTACACATTTGTCCGATGCCAAGTCCGACAAACTGCTAGGCGTCGTCGTGGCGAGGCATCGAGCCGTTCGCCTGTCTGCGCAATGTGCTGCCTGTCTCGGTAGCTAACCAGGCACGGAATTGAACCGATTTTTCCTCGACTGCGCACACGCCGTACAGCAACAGAACCCCTGCAGCGAACGCCAACATCTTCCTTTCTGACAACGCGCCGGCCGTACAAATCCAGGCCCGGGCTCCCCGCCGACGCGGTAGCGACGTGACTTCCCCGGACGGTAGCGGATATTCCGGGGTTGGTCGAGATTGACGACGAGAGGAACAGGCGCTTGGTGGACATATACATGATCTTGACATTGTCTAAATATTGATATATGCTAGGTTCATGAACGAACAAGCGACAAAGCTCCTCCGCGAACACAACGTCCACGTCACGGCACAGCGATTGGCCGTGCTGCGCGCGGTGTCGGGTCGACCGCATTGCACCGCGGACGACGTCACCGAGGACGTTCGGGCGGAGATCGGCGCCATCTCGCGGCAGGCCGTGTATGACGCGCTCGGCCTCCTCACCGAGAAAGGCATCATCCGGCGAATTCAGCCGGCGGGGTCGCCGGCGCTTTACGAGGACCGGGTCGGGGACAACCATCACCACCTGGTCTGTCGAAGCTGCGGCAGGTTGGTCGACGTGGACTGCGCCGTCGGGAACGCTCCATGCTTAACGCCTGACGTCGATTACGATTATCAGATCGATGAGGCCGAGGTGGTTTACTGGGGTATCTGTGCCCAGTGTCGCGCGTCGGCTCCGGACGGGAACGGAGATTAGAGCGGCGCGGACCGCGCAATGGTGTGTTTTAAATGACACCGGCGTCTGCGGCGCGCGGTGTTGTTCGCGGATTGACAGCGACAATCACAACGATAAGGAGAACTCACGTGTCAGAGAACGGAGGGAAGTGTCCGGTACGGGGCGGGGGGCGCACACACGCCGCGATGGGAACGGTGGCCAACCAGCACTGGTGGCCGAATCAACTGAACTTGAAAATGCTGCAACAGAACCCTCCCCAAGCGAATCCGATGGGTGCGGAGTTCAACTATGCCGAAGAATTCAAGAAACTCGATTTGAATGCGCTGAAAAAGGACTTGGAAGCGTTGATGACCACGTCGCAAGATTGGTGGCCGGCCGACTTCGGGCATTATGGGCCGCTCTTCATTCGAATGGCGTGGCACAGCGCAGGCACGTATCGCATCAGCGACGGGCGGGGAGGGGCTGCCTCCGGCACGCAACGGTTCGCGCCGTTGAACAGCTGGCCCGACAATGCCAACCTCGACAAAGCGCGCAGGCTGCTTTGGCCGATCAAGAAGAAGTACGGACGGAGCATTTCCTGGGCGGACCTGATAATTTTTGCGGGCAACTGCGCCTTGGAATCGATGGGGTTCAAGACCCTCGGATTCGCCGGCGGCCGCGAGGACGTCTGGGAACCGGAAGAGGACATTTACTGGGGACCTGAGGGCGAGTGGCTCGCGGACGAGCGCTACAGCGGGGACCGCGAACTCGAGAACCCTCTTGCCGCGGTCCAGATGGGGCTGATCTACGTCAATCCGGAAGGTCCGAACGGCAAGCCAAGCGCGCTTGCCGCCGCTAAGGACATCCGAGAGACGTTTGGCCGCATGGCGATGAACGACTACGAGACAGTGGCGTTGATTGCCGGCGGACACACGTTTGGAAAGGCCCATGGCGCAGCAGACCCGTTGAAGTTTGTGGGCCCCGAGCCTGAAGGCGCCGGCATCGAGGAGCAGGGCTTGGGCTGGAAGAATTCGTACGGCCGCGGCAACGCCGGAGATACCATCACGAGCGGTCTTGAGGGTGCGTGGACCCCGACCCCGACGAAGTGGGACAACAGTTATTTCGATACGCTTTTCGGCTATGAGTGGGACCTCGTGAAGAGCCCGGCCGGCGCGTGGCAGTGGACGCCGACGAATCCGGCTGCGAAAGATACGGTACCGGATGCCCACGACCCGTCGAAGAAGCATGCGCCCATCATGTTTACGACGGACCTCGCGCTGCGGCTGGACCCGAATTATGGGCCGATTTCGAAACGATTCCACGAGAATCCGGACGAGTTCGCGGAGGCTTTCGCGAAGGCCTGGTACAAACTGACGCATCGCGACATGGGCCCTGTCTCGCGGTGTCTCGGCCCGTGGGTTCCCGAGGCTCAGTTGTGGCAGGACCCCGTGCCCGCCGTCGATCACGAGCGGATCGACTCGCAGGACGTGGCGGCGCTCAAGCGCAGGATTCTCGCGTCGGGACTGTCGGTTTCCCAGCTTGTATCGACGGCGTGGGCGTCGGCCTCCACGTTCCGCGGCAGCGACAAGCGCGGTGGCGCGAACGGGGCGCGGATTCGTCTCGCGCCCCAGAAAGATTGGGAAGTCAATAACCCGGCCGAACTGGAGAAGATTCTTCCGGTGCTGGAACAGGTCCAGAGGGACTTCAACCAATCGTTGTCGGGCGGAAAGAAGGTTTCCCTCGCTGACGTAATTGTTCTGGGCGGGTGCGCCGCCGTCGAACAGGCGGCAAAGAAAGCCGGCCACGACGTGCAAGTCCCCTTTACACCGGGACGGACGGATGCGCTGCAGGAACACACCGATGCGAAGTCGTTCGCGGTGCTCGAGCCGACCGCGGACGGCTTCCGCAACTATTACGGGCGTGGGCTGACGAGGAGGGCGGAAGAGTTGCTGGTCGATCGGGCCAATCTGCTGACCCTGACGGCACCCGAGATGACCGTCCTCGTCGGCGGCATGCGCGTCTTGAACGCAAACACGGGTCGGTCCCGACACGGCGTGTTCACCACACGGCCCGAAACGCTGACCAACGATTTCTTCGTGAACCTGCTCGACATGGGCCTGCAATGGCAGGTATCGTCCGAGTGCGAGTATCTCTTCGAGGGCCGCGATCGCGGTACAGGCGAGACCAAATGGACCGGCACCTCGGTCGACCTCGTCTTCGGTTCGAACTCGCAACTCCGGGCCATCGCGGAAGTCTATGCCTGTGACGACTCGAGCGAAAAGTTCGTGCGCGACTTCGTGGCGGCGTGGGACAAGGTCATGAATCTCGATCGCTTCGATCTGCACACCTGATTGCGGCGAATACAACTGACTCGACGGACGAACGCCGCCCGTCGAGCGTAAGGTGGCCACGGCCTGCCCGAAGACGGAACGCGCCGCGTTTCGTGTGCCCGGCCCGTGCGCGCGCTCGATTTGTGGAAACCCGATGGTTTCGAAGGACACGCATATCACGACAAGAGGCGGCAGTCCCCTCAGCCGTCTCGGCCTCGCCGCACATCCTGAGCAGGATGCCCGCTGTGTCGACGCAGCTTTTGATGGCGGCATCAATCTGTTCTACTTCTACGATCGGACGAACGAGAAGTTCATTCGCCGGCTCGCGCCGCTCGCGAGGAGGCATGGCGACGACATTGTCGTGGCATCGGGCGCCGACGACCGCGACGAAAAAGGATTGCGCAAGGAATTCGCCAGAATCTGCCGCATGCTCAGGACTGATCGGCTCGATATCTTCTTCGCGGAATATATTTCGCCGGACGACGACGAAGAAGCCATCTTCGGCGACGGCGGCGCGCTCGCCTCGCTGGCCGCTCTACGCGAGGAAGGCCTGATCCGCTACGCCGGGGCGTCGGCGCACGATCGATCGCTTGCCACGAGACTCATTGAGGACGGACGCATCGATATTCTGATGCACCGATACAACATGGCGCATCGAAAATCGGAAAAGACGGTCCTTCCCGCGGCGCGAAAGGCGGGTATTCCAGTCCTGGCATTCACCGCCACCCGGTGGGGCACCCTCCTCGATGGGCATCCCAAGTGGAGAAATCCACCGCCCAGCGCGGCGGACTGTTACCGGTACTGCCTGTCGCATCCGGCGGTAAGCGCCGTACTGTGCGCTGCCGAGTCTCTCCCACAACTCCAATCCGACCTCGCCGCCCTTGATGCCCCCGCGCTTGACCGCCAGACGCGCCAAGCGTGGCAAAGGTATGGGGACCTCATCTACGGGAAAGGCACGGACAGATTCGAGACCGAATGGCCGTAAGGGCGAGGTCCATCGCCGCGACAAACGCCGCGCGCGGCAACTAACCCGGATTTTTCACACCCGCGGGCAATGAAGGATCCAACTTCGTGCGGCACATACCTTTATGCAGCGACAGGGAAAACGGGCTGTCGGTGTGAAAAATCCTCACCCGATTGACTTCTATGCTATCTCCTGAGCATTTCTCACCAGTCGCTCCCGTCATCGGGAGCGACTGGTGAGAAATGCGGGCTAAACCTATTCCATCGACGCGGTATCGAACCAAACGCGCAGGGCAAGACGTCCTTGCGTTTCCGCCATTCAGAGGGACTGCACATGTGCCGACCAAACACCGCTCGGTTGGGTCTTACCTTCATTTTCCTTGCGGCGCCGATTGCCGCTTCTGCCGCCGGCATGGAGGGCCATTGGGAAGGCGTGCTCACCGGCAAGGAGAGGTCGACACCCCTTGCAATCGACTTTGAAGATTCATCCGGCAAACTTGCGGGCCGGTTTGCCCTGCCCGAGTTCCGGTGGCTGGACGTTCCGATCCAGGACATCGCCGTAAAGCGAGGAAAACTGAGCGGAGCGGTGGGCCAGTCGGGCAAGAATCTTATCGAAGCGGAAATCAGGCGGGATACGATCAAGGGAACATACACGTACAACGGCCGCACGATGCCGTTCGAACTCCAGCGGGCGCCGGTGCCGGAGCGGCCCTACACGACGGAAGAAGTCGAGTTCCGCAACGGAGACATCAAGCTTGCCGGCGTGCTGTACATTCCCCGTACGTCCGGCCCACATCCGGCCGTCGTGTTCCTGCATGGCTCGGGCGACAACGAGCGTTGGCATTACAGTACTCCCGCCGACTTCTTTGCCCGTCTGGGGGTGGCCGGCCTTTGCTTCGACAAACGCGGCAACGGGAAATCGGAAGGCGACTGGCGAAAGGTCGGGTTCGACGCGCTTGCCGAGGACGGTCTGGCCGGACTCCAGATGCTGCGGAGCCGGCGGGACATCGACCCGAAGCGGGTCGGATTCTGGGGAGTCAGTCAGGCGGGCTGGATCATGGTGCTCGCCGCGTCCAAGTCATCCGATGTGGCGTACTTCATTTGCGTCAACGGCGGCGCGTCTACCGTCGAGCGCGAGGGGTTTTACGATTACGAATGGGACCTGGCCCGCAAAGGCTACAGCGAGGAGGACATCGCCGAGGCGGTCGAACTCCTGCGACGCAATAACGAAATCACCCGGGGCCGGGGCGACTACGAGGCGTTCCTCGAATATGTCCAGCCGCTGCGAGACCAGGCATGGTACAGGGAGATTGGCTTCGTGCCTTTTCGGCCGGACTCTCCCGCGCGGTCTTTCTACCGGCTCATTGTAGATTTCGATCCCATACCCCACCTTCGAAAACTGACCATTCCGGCGCTGTTTCATTACAGCGAGGCCGACGAGACGAGCCCCTCAGTCGAGGATGCTGCCCGTCTACGCGCCCTGAAGGGAGAGCTCGGAAAAGACTGGACCATCTACACGTACCCAAACGCAAACCATGGCGTCCGTTTACCGCCCTCCGAGGGTGCCGCGTTCCCATTCCAGACCTACGCGCCGGGCTACTGGGAAAACACAGCCGAATGGATCGAGCGCCACGGCTTCCGATAATTTTCTTGCTAATCCGCGAAGACGATATCCCCGAATTTGTCGGGCTGATGAAAATTCAGCATCTCGCCGATCGGCGACCATGCGGCCCAGTGCGGATGTGAGTTGTTCTCGGCGCACTTGTAAAAATTGCCGCGCCATTGCTGGCCCACAAGCGGACCCAACGCCCCGACATAATGTTCGAGGATTGTGAACGGGACAAAGTACTCGACACGCCACTCGATGGGATCCGGCGATTCGGGATCAACCGACTTCGGCATCGAATGATAAATCTCGATCCGTGAACCCATCTCCCACGGGACCCGGACCGATTTCTTCTTCCCGTCCACGGACTGTTGTTCACTTTCGGCGTAGCCGAGCAGAAGCGTGCCGCCGCAGTTCATCTCGAAATTGAAATA
This sequence comes from Candidatus Hydrogenedentota bacterium, assembly GCA_045863315.1. GTDB lineage: Bacteria > Hydrogenedentota > Hydrogenedentia > Hydrogenedentales > SLHB01 > JABWCD01. Next base: position 6,109 of record BTUX01000117.1, read on the forward strand.
CCCCTTGTCCGGTCGCGGCCGGACAAAAAACTCCACGCAGGCGTCCTCCCACACCTTGCCCTGATACTCCGTTGCAATCGCGCGGACATAACGGTCGTGGACCCTGAACAGCACGTGCAGTCCCTCGACGCTGTACAGTACGCGGACCCGCGCTTCGGGGCGATGCTCGCTGCTCCTCGGGTGGAAGTGCTTGATCTTCGCGGTTTCCGCTTGCCTCCAGATTTCGCCGTCCCACTCTCCATCAAGATGAGGCCGTGCCTGGGTCGGATTTATCGTATAGACGGGACGATCGGACACCAAACACCTCCATTTTGTATTGTGCGTTCGCCGCTGCGCTAAAGTTTGCGGCTTTTTCCGCCGATAATTCCAATAGAGATACCCAGCATGAAGGTACAGTGCTGCAGATGCAAACGTGTCCGGACCGACGGCGGATGGATGCCCGAAACGCATTTCATCGCCGGCCCGTTCACGCACACCTACTGTCCCGACTGCGCAGACAAACTACGCATCGAACTCTTCTCTTCCCAAGCCAGCCGCTCCCCTCACGACGACGCCCAACGCGTGCAGGACCTCATTCACGACCTCCGCGCCGCGGGTTGAAATGACGAGGAATTGGGGATCGTGCCCGGCCCGGCGGACGTAGCTCGCAGTCTACCGGTTGTGGAATTGCCGCGCATAGTGGTCGTACCAATCGCTTCGGAAGCGGGTTTCAGGGTCATGGTGCTGCTTTTCCCGCAGGAACTCCGCGAACCGGGGATGGCAGGCGACCACTTGGCCGGGGGTCGCGAATTTGTGATAGGTGAGGTAGTAGCTGCCGTGGTACGCCATGGCGAGATCGATCAGGCGCCGGAACGCATCGGCGGCGTCCAGCAGCCCGGCCGGCGTGTGATCCACGTGAAGGTTGAAAATGACGCAGGCCCACGGTTCACGGGCCCACGCGAGAAAACTCTCAGTGTCGCGCTCAATGAGCCGTACCGTGCCGTAAATTACGTTCACGCCGTGTCGTAGAAAATCCGCCGCCACGTCGCGCATAAACTCCGCGAGCATCGCTCGGGGGACATAGATTTCGGTAATCATTTCACTACCGGGCACGCGGGCGCAGGTGGCGGTGTCGATCTCCCGATGGTAGTCGTCGATATACGTGCTCATCTGCATGAGGTCGGACCAATAGATTTGGCCCGAGGTCGCCCGGTAGTGCGCCGTGTAGTGTTGATACGCCGCTGACTTGTCCACATGGCTGAGATGGATCAGCTTGCGCCAGTCGTCCTTCCCAAGCTCGCGTTGATTCGGGCCCATCGGCGTGTCGTTGGATATCGGACGGTAACAGGCGAAGACTCCCCTCCTGAGATAGTCCGGCGACCTCTCATCGGTCATGTACTGAAAGTCACCGTAGACGAATCCGTCGCGGATTCGGGATTCAAAGGCGGGCATCACTTCGTCGATGGCGATGATCTCGACGATGCGCTGCATTTTCCGGCGGGGCACAAGCCGCAGGGTGACCGAATAGATGACGCCGAACAGCCCATATCCGCCGACAACCAGACGGAACAGATCGAAGTTCTCCTGACGATCGCAGCGGACGACCTCCCCGTCGGCGCGCACGACGGTCACCGACTCGATGTCAGTGACGAAGGGCCGCATCGTCAGCCCTCGTCCGTGGATGTTCGCACTCACCGCGCCGCCCAGGGTAAGCCGGTCCGCGCCGGTCTGCTTCTGCGCGATGGTCCAAGGCGCGGGCGCGTCCCCCTGCGCGGCCAGAATGCCGGAAACGAGTTGCGGCCACATGATTCCTGCCTCGACTTCGACGAGACCTCGCGCGGCGTCGAAATCAAGAATGCGATCAAGGCCCGTGAGGTCCAGGTGCAGCGTTCCCGCGCCGAACTGTTGTCCGCCCATGGCGTGCCGGGCGCCGGCGCTCGAGATCGAAAGGTTGTTTGCCCGGGCGTGTCGCATCCCAGCCTGGAGCGATTCAATCGAGCGGGGCCGAACGATTTCGCGGACCCAGGACGGATTCAGGCGGGAATGGACATCGTTGACGAATGTTTCGGAGGGATTGGTCGTGGTGAGCATGGCGGGTCTCCCTTTCTATACATTATACATATAGTCTGTATACATACAAACCATAAGAGCATGTCAAAGCCCTCGGACGTGTCCGACCTGTCGGACCGCTCGATCGGGGTTACTCGGTGCTTACCTCGTCGATTCGGGCACGCAGCTTGGTAAGCATATTCATGAGCCGCGCCTGCTCGGACTCGTCTAGGCAGCCCATGATTTCTCGGATCTTCTTGTGGTAGAGCGCGGCGACCTGAGAAAAGACCTTCTCGCCGTGCGCCGTCATCTTGACTACGTTGTAGCGGCGATCGACCGGATCCGGAACGCGCACGACGAGTTTCGACTTTTCCATTCTGTCGATCAGGGTGGTGATGTTGGCCCGATTGACCAACATCATCTGGCTTAACTCGACTTGGGTCAGGCCGCCACTCTCCCCGCTTTGGTTGCGCAGGAGCATCATCACGTTGAACTGCACGTCGGTTAGGCCGTGGACGCGAAAGAATTCGTCGGCTTTTTTTTGGGCCTTGGCGGCGGTGTAGTAGATGTTGAGGAGGACTTCATGGGCGCGGTGCTTGAAGTCATTACGGAGTCCCAACTCATCCTTGAGAGTCATGTCAACCTCTTAACAGTTACTGTATTAACTATATCCGCCCATGCCCCCCCTGTCAAGTTTTTCGGCCCCGTCTGAAGTCCCGAAATTGTACGGAAGGTGTATCATATGGCAGAATATCGGTTTACAGTGCTGGACGCGTCCTCAGCCTGATAGGGTCTCACCTTGCTGTGGATTAGATAGGGCGATTCGGAATGCAACGTACACAAGACATTCACGTACGGTCGCTGGTGCCACTCGTGTCGCCACGGGAGATGAAGGAATTCCTTCCACTTTCCGAGGCCGCCTGTAAGACGGTAGTGACGGGGCGCGAGGCGATTAAGCGGGTCCTCCGCCGGGAAGATTCGAGTTTGTTAGTCATAGTCGGCCCCTGCTCGATTCACGACGAGAAGGCCGCAATCGAATACGCGGAACGGCTGACGGAACTGGCGGCGAGGGTAAGGGACCGAATGCTGTTGGTGATGCGGGTGTACTTTGAGAAGCCGCGCACGACAATCGGATGGAAAGGGTTGATCAACGATCCCCACTTGGACGGGACGTTTGACATCGGCGCGGGCATACGGAAGGCGCGCGAAATCCTGCTGAGAATCAATGAAATGGGCATGCCTTGCGCGTCCGAAATGCTTGACCCCATTACCCCGCAATATACCGCGGACCTCGTGACGTGGGCGTCGCTGGGCGCTCGGACCACGGAGTCCCAAACACACCGTCAGATGGCGAGCGGGCTGTCGATGCCCGTCGGGTTCAAGAACGGCACGGACGGCAACTTGCAGGTCGCGATCGATGCGATGGAAGCGGCGCGGCACCCGCATGCTTTTCTGGGAATTGACGCCGACGGAAAGACCTGCGTGGTGAATACGACGGGGAATCCGGATGGTCAACTGATCCTGCGCGGGGGGCGTTCGGGCCCGAACTACGATGAGGCGGGGGTGCGGTCGGCGCGCGAGGCGCTGATGAAACACAACCTCGAACCGAATATCCTCGTGGACTGCAGCCACGCCAATTCGAACAAGGACTACCGGCGCCAGCCGGAGGTGTGGCGCAACGTTCTCAAGCAGCGGCTTGCGGGCAACACGGACATCCTCGGGATGATGGTCGAAAGCAATTTGAACGAAGGCGGCCAGCCGCTTCAAGGCGTCCTGGCCGACCTGAAATACGGAGTTTCCATCACGGACTCGTGCATCGGCTGGGAACAAACCGCGGCCCTCATCGAGGAGGGGTATGCGCAACTCGGCGAGGCCAGCACAGTAGCGGCCGTGGGCAAGTAAGCCTTTCGCGCCGTGCTGACGGTCGTCTTCCTGTCGCTTCTAATCGTGGTCGGATTTATCGCGATCGGGTCTATCGTCGCATTGCCCGCGTGGGCGCTGTGGCGCATCAAGAAAGACTGGCGATACCCGGGCGGATGGTTCCTCGTGGTTTCCGCGTTCTTTGCCTTCGCTGCGATGAGCACCATCGGAAACTACCGCTCACTGCCGAAACCCACCCCGATTCACAAAACGCTGAGCGACATTTCGGACCATGCGGGCGAACTCCGTGTGCTTTCGATAAGGCTCCCGAATCCGGAAATGGCGCAGGCGAGAATCGAGATCGACGTTGAGAACAGGGGAACGGAGCCGCGCTTCGTCGGTATGCAGTACCACGCGGACGGGGGTTCATGGCGCGGATTCTCGCCCGGCGCGTCGTCGGGGGCCGCAGTGCTGACGGCGCCGGCAAAGTGGAACGGCACACTGACGTTTCCCGCCCGGCTGCCGGGATTCACGCAAGGCGGTTATATCGTAATCGTCCTTGCGTTGTGCCCGGAACCGATTGATTCACAGAGTATTGAGTTGCCTCTGAATTCGGAGGCACTTTATCAGGAACGTTTCGAATTGACGCCGCCCTTCAGCTCGGAGGCCGGCCTCGGCTGACGTTCGCGCCGGCTTGCGTGTCCGGTTTGCCGAACATTCGGCTTGATGTTTTCGCCGATCCAAAGTATTCTGTCTCCATGCCCATCGAGTCTCCGTTGCGAAACCGTGTCAAGGAGGTGCGCGAGCGCCTTGGGATCAAACAGTCCGATTTGGCGCGGGAAATCGGAATCACCCGCCAAACAATCATCGCGATCGAAAAGGGCCGGCTGAACCCGTCAATCCTAATTTGCCTGAAGATGGCGCGGCTGCTCCGTGAACCGGTCGATTATGTCTTCTATCTCGAGCCGGGCTGGGAACACGAACACGAAGGCGCCAACCTCTCAGAGGTCCCCCGTCGCGGTCGCAGGAAGAAACAGGCGGTCGACGCGCCCATCGCGAAGGAAGAGGCCGCGCGTTTGGAAGTCGAGCGCGAGGCGGCGGCCGAGGCGGGCGAATCAAGCACCGACGGACGCGGCGGTCACACCGTTGTCGTCGCGGATATGGATCAGGAAATCAAAATGGTCGACCCGGAACCGGAACCGGTCATCGCGGGTCCGGGGGCCGAGAGGCCGAGTGCGGAAACCGGCACTGTGGAAGAAGAACCGCGTTCGGGTCAGGCAATCTGGGATTTCTTTTAGCAATAAGGGGGCGGTGCGCGGTGGCGAAGCTGCAGGGGGGAACACAGCTTTCCCGTCGTGACCTGCTCCGGTGGTCTGCGATTTCAGGGTTGGCGGCGTTTCATTCCAGCAATGCCGCAATGCAGCCCAGCCCGCTGGCAAAGCCCAATATCCTGTTCCTTATGTCCGACCAACATCGGGGGGATTGCATGGGCGCCGCAGACAATCCGGCGGCGCACACGCCCAACCTGGATCGCCTCGCGCGCGAAGGCGCCCTATTCGAAAACGCCTACTCGACAACTCCCACCTGTACCCCCGCACGCACCGCGCTTCTGACCGGTCTCGCGCCTTGGCGGCATGGCATGCTGGGATACGGACGCGTCGGGGAGGGGTACTCCATCGAGATGCCGCAGGCGCTGCGCGATGCCGGGTATTACACGTGCGGCATCGGGAAGATGCACTGGCACCCGCAGCGAAACCCCCATGGATTTCATAAGTTAATCCTGGACGAGTCCGGGCGCGAGTTGACGGTGGATTTTCGGAGCGATTACCGCGCGTGGCTGGCGAGCGTGGCCCCACACGCCGACCCGGATGTGACCGGGCTGACCTTCAATGATTACCGCGCGTGGCCGTACAAGTTGCCCGAAGAGTACCACCCGACACGCTGGACCGGCGACGTGGCGGCAAACTTCATCTCCACGTATCAGCGGCCGGAACCGTTCTTTCTCAAGGTGTCTTTTGCGCGGCCGCACAGCCCATACGATCCGCCGCAACGGTGGTGGGACCATTACCGGGATTCCGAACTCCCCAACGCGCGGGTGGGCCGGTGGGCATCCAAGTATGCGCCGCGGAGCGACGAGTCGCCCAACATCTGGCATGGCGACATGGGCCCGGAGCAGGTCCTAAGGTCGCGGCAGGGATACTACGGGGCGGTCTCGTTCATCGACGAACAGATCGGGCGAATCCTGTCCGCCCTGGAACAGACCGGGCAGCTTGAAAACACACTCATACTGTATACCTCGGACCATGGAGACATGACAGGCGACCACCATCTGTGGCGCAAGTCATACGCGTACGAGCCCTCGGCGAACATACCCATGATCATACGTTGGCCCAGGGGAGCGCTTTCGAACGAACGCGGTCGTACGATTTTGCAGCCGGTCGAAATCCGGGACATCCTTCCCACCTTCCTGGATGCGGCGCGTGCGCCCGGCGCGGAAACCCTGGACGGAACGAGTCTGTTAAACCTAATTGCCGACAAACGGGCCAAGTGGCGTGACGCAATCGACTTGGAACACGATATTTGCTACGACGCGTCCAACCATTGGACTGGCATGACCGACGGGCGGAGCAAATACATCTTTCACGCCCAAACCGGCGAGGAACAGTTCTTCGACCTTCGAGAAGACCCGAATGAACTCGTCGACCTTGCCGCGGACGGCGGCTCCAAACGCCGAGTGAGCGAGTGGCGCGACCGCATGATCGAGCACCTGGCGGAACGTGGTGAGCCTTTTGTCGTGAATGGCAAGCTGGGCGTGCGACCCGAATCGTACTTGTATTCGCCCAACTGGCCGGGCTGCAAATGCCACGGTACTGCGCGTCGAGCGTAATTTGACCCTCCGCCGATCTTCGGGAACCGAACGGGGCGAAAGCGTATTAATAGGGATGAAGGAGCAGTGCACCCGGCGGCTCGCGAGTGCGGCGAGCGCGAGGGTTCACACAATAAAAGGAAGGAAAATACACTATGAGCACGTCCGCGCGTATCGCAACTACCGTATTTTGTATGCTGGCCCTACTGGCGCTTGCGGGATGCGGCGGGCAGTCTCCGACCGCGACCGTCGGGCCCGAACCGGAGCAGCCAGCCACGACGCCCGAGGCCCAACCACCGGTGACCGCGCCCATGGAATCCGCGGCGGCGCCAGCGGCACCCGAGGAAACCACACCGGCGCCGGAGGCATCCCCGGTAGCGCCGTCCGAACCCGCGCCGACCGCAGCGGAAGCGGCAACGCCCGGAGCGGAACCCGCAGCGCCGACGGAGGCACAGCCTGCCGCGCCAGAGGCCCCCGCCGCTGAGGAAGCGCCAGCCGCGCTGTAACGTCTTAGAGGCTCCAACAAAAACTTAAGCACCTATTGTGGTGCGGCCATCTTGGCTGCTTCCGGGCGGCCA
>BTUX01000118.1:0-13398 GCA_045863315.1 Candidatus Hydrogenedentota bacterium
GGAGTTGGAAGAGCGAATCGAGCAAGTCCGGAAACCCCGGGATTTTCGCGGGGCCTTGCGCATGCCCGGCATCAGTCTCATCGCCGAAGTGAAACGGGCGTCTCCCACGATGGGCACCTTTCTCGAAAACGTCGATCCTGACGAACTGGCAGGCGTATATCAGCAGGCCGGCGCGCGGGCGATTTCGGTCCTGACTGATCAGAAGTACTTTCGAGGCACACTGTCGGACTTGACGTCGATTCACAATGCGGTCAAGGTCCCTTGCTTGCGCAAGGAATTCATCATCGATGCGTACCAGATTTACGAGGCGCGGGCCGCCGAAGCGGACGCGATTCTGCTGATCGTGCGGGTGCTGTCGGATGAGCAGATCAAGGACTACCTGGATCTTGCCGAAGGGTTGGGGATGGGCGTGCTCGTCGAGACCCATACCGCCGAAGAAATCGAAAGGGCCATAGCGGCCGGGGCGCATATTATCGGTATCAACAACAGAGACTTGTCCACATTCTCGGTCGACATCAATGTTACGTTGTCGCTTAAGAAGCACGTGCCGGGCGGGCACGTGCTGGTGAGTGAGAGCGGCATCCATACCCGGGAACACGTGCGGCGGCTCGAAGACGGAGGCGTGGACGCGATTCTGGTAGGGGAAGCGCTGGTCAAGAGCGGGAACATCGGGGGAAAGATTCGGGAGCTTCTGGGGCTCGATGAACTATAGGAAGCGCGAAGCACCGCGCGGCACATGGGGAACCGAGGCATCGGCGTCGTCTTGCACGTATTTGACGTAAAGGTTAAGATTTGCGGGATTACCTGCCTGGAGGACGCGCTGGCGGCGTGTGAGGCGGGCGCCGACGCGCTGGGGTTCAATTTCGCCGAGGAGGCGAAAGCTCGCGGCCGGTATATCGATCCGGAACACGCTCGGTCCATCATTGCGCGTCTGCCGCCGTTCATCTCCGCCACGGCAGTGTGTGTGAACGAGTCCGCGGACCGCATGGCGGAATACCTGAGTTTTGTGGACCGCGTGCAATTGCACGGGGAAGAGTCGGTGGAGACCTGCGCTGCAATGGGCGCCCGCGCGATAAAAGCCTTCCGGGCCGCACCGGACTTTGAGGTGGAAACCATGCGGTCATATCCGGCGGGCGCGTATCTGCTTGACGCGTTCGCACCGGACGCGCGCGGCGGTACCGGCCGTACGGCCGACTGGAAATTGGCCCGGCAGGCCGTCTCTTTGGGCAAGCCGCTGATCCTGGCAGGAGGATTGACTCCGGACAACGTAGCCGACGCGGTTCGCGCAGTGAGGCCCTACGCCGTAGATACTGCCGGGGGCGTGGAAAGCGCCCCGGGGAAGAAGGACCATGACAAAGTCAGACGTTTTGTCGCCAATGCCAAGCGCGCCCTATTCGTATCCTGACGCAAAAGGGCGCTTCGGGCGGTATGGCGGGCGGTATGTACCCGAGACCTTGATGCACCCGTTGATGGAGCTCGAGGCGGCTTACGAGGAATCGAAGAGCGACTCGGCGTTTCAGGCCGAATTGCGCAGGTATCGAAGGGATTACATCGGACGACCCACGCCGCTGTACTTCGCAGAGCGCCTGACCCGGCACTTGGGCGGCGCGAAAGTGTATTTCAAGCGTGAGGACCTCGCGCACACGGGCGCCCACAAGATTAATAATGCGTTGGGACAAGTCCTGCTCGCGAAGCGCATGGGCAAGACCCGCATCATCGCGGAGACGGGCGCGGGGCAGCACGGCGTCGCGACAGCCACCGCGTCGGCGCTGCTGGGTCTCGAATGCGAGGTCTACATGGGCACGGAAGACATGGAACGGCAGAAGCTCAACGTGTTTCGAATGCGCCTGCTCGGCACCAACGTGTTGCCGGTGTCGTCCGGGACTTGCACGTTAAAAGATGCAATTAACGAGGCGATGAGGGACTGGGTCGCCAACGTAGGCCATACCCACTACGTGCTCGGCACCGTTGAAGGGCCGCACCCCTATCCAGTAATCTGCCGCGATTTTCAGAAAATCATTGGAGAGGAAACCCGAGTGCAGATCGGGGAGCACGAGGGCCGGCTGCCCGACCTGCTCATCGCATGTGTGGGCGGGGGCAGCAACGCCATCGGGCTCTTCTTCGAGTTCCTAACCGAAGAGTCTGTGAAAATGATCGGCGTCGAGGCGGGTGGACACGGTCCCGAAACAGGCCGGCATGCGGCGCGGTTTGCCGGGGGAGTCGTGGGCATGCTGCATGGCGCCATGAGCTACGTGCTCCAGGACGTGAACGGGCAGATCATGGGCACGCACAGCGTATCGGCCGGCCTGGATTACCCAAGCATCGGACCCGAACATGCGCATTGGCACGACACCGGCCGGGTCGAGTACACCTATGCGACCGACGATGAAGCCCTGGAAGCGTTTCAGTTGACGAGCCGTCTGGAAGGAATTATCCCGGCATTGGAAAGCGCCCATGCAGTCGCACATGCCTGCAAGATCGTGCCGAAAATGCCGACCGATTCCATTGTGATCATCAATATGTCCGGTCGAGGCGATAAGGACGTTCAACAGGCCGCGCGCTTTCTACTCGGCGGGGAGAGTGTACTGTGAATCGCATCGATGCGCGGTTCAAGCGGCTGGCGGAACGCGGCCAGCCTGCGTTCATTCCCTATATCACGGCCGGCGATCCGACTTTGGAAACGACGCGCGAAATTGTACTCGAACTCGAGCGGGCCGGAGCGGACATCATCGAGCTGGGCGTGCCTTTTTCCGACCCGATCGCAGATGGCGTCGTGAACCAGGAAGCCGCGCAACGCGCGCTCAAGCACCACGTGACGCTGCGGGACGTGGTCGGATTGGTCCGCACCCTTCGCGCCGAGACCGAGATTCCCCTCTTGTTGTTCACCTACTACAATCCGGTCCTGGCGTATGGCGTGGCGGCCCTCGCGGAAGACTGCCGAAATGCGGGGGTGGACGGCGTCTTGTGCGTGGATCTGCCGCCTGGCGAGGACCCCGATTACAAACGCTGCCTTGATGAAAAAGGCATAGCGACCGTGTTCTTGGCGGCGCCAACCAGCACGCCGGATCGGCTCGAAATCATTGCGAAGAACTCGACGGGATTCGTGTACTACGTGTCGCGGACCGGCGTGACCGGCGAACGCGCGAGCATGGATCAGAGCGTCTACGCGATGGTTTGTGAAATCAGGAAACATACTACAATACCCGTGGCCGTGGGATTCGGCATATCGAGCCCGGCCCATGCCGCGGAGGTCGCCGGATACGCGGACGGTGTAATCGTGGGCAGCGCAATTGTGCGGGTTGTCGGACAGTGCGGCGAATCTCCGGACACGGCGCGCAGGGTAGGTGAATTCGTGAGACCCTTGGTCGAGGCTACAAAGTCGCGAAACGTCGACGCCGGCGTGCGTTGATGGCAGCCCCCCTCCGCGTTTCTTCAACATGAGGTTTCAATGGACACGCAAGCGTTGGACGTAGACATTCTCGATACGCTGTTGACGGTTGTTTCCTTCCTGCTCGGCGCGATTGTGGGAAGTTTCCTAAACGTGTGCGTCTACCGGCTGCCGAAGGGCGAATCCATCGTTCATCCGCGGTCCCGGTGCCCGCAGTGCCAGACGGCGATCGCGTGGCACGACAACATCCCCATGGTGAGTTGGCTGCTGCTGGGAGCGCGATGCCGGCACTGCAAAGCGCCCATAAGCTGGCAATACCCGTTGGTCGAAGCAATTACCGCGGTGCTCTTTGCCTGCGTGTATATTCGGTTCGGCATGACCATCGCCTGGCCCGTGTATATGCTGCTCGCCGCGGCGCTCGTTCTGGTGACGTTTGTCGATTTAACCGATTGGACCATCCCAAACGAAGTCACGTTTCCCGGAATACCCTTGGGACTTGTGTTTGCCATGGTCGCCATGTTTTATCCCGACAGCGGATTGATCGTGCTCGGGCCGGGCGCCCCGATTTTCAACGCCTTGATCGGCATGGCCGCAGGCGGAGGCCTCTTGTATCTGTTGGACAGAGGCACGGTCATGGTGCTGGGCAAGCGCGGCATGGGGTTCGGCGATGTCAAGCTGCTCGCGATGCTGGGGGCGTTCTTTGGATGGCCGGGCGTGATTATGATCATCGTGGCGGCGTCTTTCATTGGAAGTGCCGTCGGCTTGTCGCTGATCGCGTACCAACGGGCAAGAGGCGCGCAGGAATCGGCACACTACCTTCCCTTCGGCCCCTACCTGTCCGTCGGGGGCCTTGTCGTCATGTTCTTTGGCCAAGCCATCTACACGTTTTACGTCGAATCCATGAACCCGACCTATACCTAGCGGGGTGAAGGGAGTCCTTTCGTGTTGCGTTTTCTGACAGCGGGCGAGTCGCATGGCCGCGGGTGTTTCGCCCTGCTTGACGGCTTCCCCGCCGGTCTGCGGGTCCGTCCGGACGACGTCAATTTCTGGCTCGCGGAAAGGCAAAAGGGGTACGGTCGCGGCGGCCGGCAGCGTATTGAAAAAGACGAAGTGGACGTCCTCGCCGGAATGCGCGGCGGCGTTACTCTGGGTGGTCCCCTGCTTCTCGCCGTCTGGAACCGCGACTACAAGAACTGGACGGAGGCCATGGACGCCTGGAAGCCGTCAGCCGGACCCCGGGCTGGCAAAGTGGTCCAGCCGCGGCCGGGCCACGCGGATCTCGTCGGCGCGCTCAAGTACGAACACGACGACTGCCGAAACGTTCTCGAGCGGGCGTCCGCGCGCGAGACCGCGGCGCGAGTGGCGGCCGGCGCCTTGTGCCGCAAGCTAGTGGCCGAATTCGGTGCGGACATCGCCGCTCACGTCATTCAGATTGGTCACGTCGTTGCAAAGTCGGACGCTGTTGCGTCGGTGGACATCCGCAAACGGTCCATGAGGTCGCAGGTCCGGTGTTGTGACAAAGAGGCGGGCGTCCGTATGATCGAAGCGATTAAGAAGGCAAAGCGCGACAAAGATTCGCTGGGCGGCGTCGTGGAAGTGCGCGCATGGGGCCTGCCGCCGGGCCTCGGCACCTTTACGCAGTGGGACCGCAAACTGGATGCACGGATTGCGCAGGCCATGATGAGCATACAAGCCGTCAAAGGCGTTGAAATCGGTATCGGTTTCCGCGGCGTGGGACGGCCCGGCAGCAAATACCATGATGAAATAGTCCGCGAGGAAACGCCGCGCGCGGGGGGAAAATACCGCCGCTTGACGAACAATCTCGGAGGAACCGAGGGCAGCATGTCCACGGGCGAGGAACTGGTGGTTCGAATCGCCAAGAAGCCCATCTCGACCCTGATGAAACCTTTGCGCACCGTGAATATGGAAACGAAGCAGCCCGCGCTGGCGGTCCTCGAACGCAGTGATACCTGCGCCGTTCCGGCGCTCGCCATCATCGCCGAGTCAGCGCTTGCGATTGTGCTCGCGGAGTTCTACATTGAGAAATTCGGCGGCGATACCGTGCGCGAGATGAAACGCAATTTCGACGGCTACGTCGCCGCAATCAGTACGCGATGACCCAACCGCCGCACGAGCACATCATCCCGATTTCCATTCCCACTCCGTTCATCATTGGTCCGGTCAACGCGTTTCTGATCAAGTCGGATCCACTCATTCTGGTCGATACGGGTCCCCGGACAGACGACGCCTACGATGCGCTTGCAACGGCGCTGCGTCGAGAGGGATTAGAGATCGCCGATATCGAAGTCATTCTGATTACACACGGCCACATCGATCATATTGGCCTGTTGGGTCGTCTGGTCGAGGAATCCGGAGCGGAATCCTACGCTTTGGATCTGGTGGCCCGGCAGTCCCAGGATTATGAAGACACCGAACGGCGCTCGCGGGAATTCATGCTGAAAACCTTCCGGCAGTTTGGGGTGCCGCAGCCCATCATCGATGCGGCCGAAGCGGCAAGAGAGGGGTTTCGCCACTTGGGCTCGCCCGCCCGAATCGACCATGGACTGCAGGACGGCGAGCGGGTGCTGGGCTTCGAAGTCATTCACGTACCGGGCCACTCCGCATCGGACACTATCTTCTTTCAGCCTGAACTGCGGTTTGCGTTTACCGGCGACCATGTTCTGAAGGGAGTGAATCCGACGCCGCTGATGCGGCGCGACGCGGACACGGACCAACGCGCCAAGAGCCTCTTACAGTACGAACGGTCGCTGGCCCGGACGAAGGACTTGGACATTGCGGTGTGTTATCCGGGGCACGGCGACCCCATACACGACCACGTCAGTGTCATCGAACGTATTCAGCAGCGGCATGAAAAAAGGACGCAGAAACTCCTCGACCTTCTGAGGGCGCGCGCCATGACCCCCTTCGAAGCGTCACAAGCCCTGTTTCCGGAACTGGCGCCGGAACACGCCTACCTCGGACTTTCCACGGCAATCGGACATCTCGATATTCTTGAGGAACGGGGGAAAGCACGGACGACCTGCACAGAAGGAGTGTGGCGGTATCACGCCATCTGACTTGAATCCGGCACGCAATCGGGCATCAGACCATGCGTCCGACAGCCGCGATGCTCGCCATAAGCGCTTCGGCCCGGGTCCGGATGTCGTTGTATATTTCGAGCGTGCGCTCGGCCAATGGAAGCGGGTCCGATCCCTCGAGGTTATCGCGTTCGAATCGGGCGATGGCGACCAACGGCCTGCATGCTCGATGGATTTCGCCGTAGACGCGCATCTCTTCGTCCAGCGCGATCATGTCCGCGACCAGGCTCTTGGCCTCGCGCATACTTCCCTTCCCGCGCAGGTGCGCGAGTAGACGTTCAGTCATAGCGGCGCCTTTTTCCGCTCGCGCGCCCAGACCGCGTATTGACTCGCGGGTTTCGTCGGCCCAAGCCCGCAAACAGGCGGTATCGTCGAGTCGAAAACTTGCAAGCATCTGCTTGAGGCCGGCAATCCGGTGTTCAGCGCTCGCGGCGCCTTGAAACCGCTCGAGCCACATCATGCGATATGCGGCCCGCAACAGGTCGGTCGATGCGGGCTCCCGACGAATGACGGGGTACCATTCGAGGCAGCCGTCCGGCGCAAAAGCCGACCAAAACAGATCAATGGCGCTGAGTTCATCGCTATCCTCTATGCGTGGGGGGGTTCGCGACGTTTGTCCCTCGAGCACCAGATCCACAGCACGCAGAACATGAGCGGGAAGAATTCCTGAGTCCGGCGCGGACTCGCTGCGTCGAATGTCAGACCGGCCGACGTCGGACCGCCTCCGTTCGACCGCACAATGTCCCGCGCCATAGGGGCCGGTCTCGCGGAAGTGAACGTAGCCGACGGAAGTCAAGACAATCGGACAGCCGACGGCCGCGGCTATGTGCATGGTGCCGGTGTCATTGGTGACCAACACATGGGCGCGCTGTAGCAGCGCGGCCAATTGAGGAATGGTCGTCTTGCCGAAAAGGTGCGCCGCAAGGCCGGGGGCATGGGCCTCGAAGGTCTGTCCAAGCGGCGCTTCATTTTCGACCCCGACCAGCGCGACGCGCGCCTGATGTCGCTCCTTCATCAATCGGCCGAGTTCCGCGAACGACGGGGCGGGCCAGCGCTTGTCCTTGTCGCTCGCGCCGAGCTGAAAACACGCAAGAAAGTCACTGTCGCCGATGCCGTGCGCCGCCAAGAGTGCGCGCGCTTCCAAGCGCGATCGATCGTCGACCTGCATCACGAGGCCGTTCGTCGGTGGGGCGTCCTCTAGAAAAAAACGAAACATATCACACAGGTTAAGGTCGTTCGTATCGCGGTGTAGGACGCTCGTCAGGAAATAGTTCGGTCCCAGGCCGCGCCATACGAACCGCCAGTCATCGCTGAGGTGGGCGCCCACCACACGCGGGATTTCGGCAAGCTTGAACAGCATGGCGGAACAAAGGCTGTGCGTGCAGTTGTAGACGACATCGTAGCGGCCGTCCCTCAACCGCCGCACGATGGCATCGGCCTTCATGTACGCTTGCAGCAACCGATCGGAGTCGTCGGCCCGCAGATCCAAAAAAATGTCGTCTTCTTCATAGACCCAAATTTCGTCGATATCCGGATTGCACTCCGCGATCGGCTTTCCCATGCGCCGCACCATGGCGGTGATGTGCGCGTCGGGAAATCGTTGCTTCAAGGATCGGATGAGCGGAGAAGTTTGGAGCACGTCTCCCATGCGCGTCATCTGAGCGACGAGGATACGCATCGGATCAGTTGTCACCCGCGAACATCGCCAAAAGTTGTTCGGACGACGTACGAAGCTCGCGCAAGTACGCAAAAACGCCTTCGGTATGGGTCAATGACGAGCCCATCTGCGGTATGCAGTCCGCCAGTGATTCCTGCGAGAACGCGGTGTCCGGCGGCAGCGACGCAAGATAGCGGCCGAGGGGCGAATCGCGACCGACGCGTTCCGCGACTTCAGCGACCGTCCGCTGGGCGCGAATGCCCTTGATTTCGATACGAGCGGCAAAACGGTCCATGATGCACTCGAGCATCTGCTTCGCCCGATGTTCGTATGTGTGTTCGCGAAGTGCGTGTTCCCGCGCCTGCCGGGCGATCGCCGTCCTTTCGTCGTCCCGATTGATGAAATAGTCGATTTTCGCCCGCAACTCGCGAAGATCGCGGTAGACCGGCAGTTCCCTTTCAAACTCAAAGTACCGATCCAGGCCCTGGCATGGATCGCACAATTGAAATCCGCCGCACGCGGCTATCTCGAACACACGCGGGTTGACGGCGTCGCAACTGGGGTCGACGCCCGTGCTCGTGCTGCTCGAATGAAGGTTCAGATTAATCTTGGCGCCCGCGACAATTCTCACAAACTGATCGGGAGTGAACGTCTCGTTGTTGCCTCGCACAAACGGCATCAATTCACGAGTGTTCCATTCCGTGCCCCAGATCGCAAAATCGTAATCGGTCAATCCGGCGAAAAACTGGTTACGGTTGAAATACCCCGCTCCGGCGAACGCGAGATCGCATGCAAACCGCGCGCGCTCGTCCCCGCTTAATGTCACGGGCCTGTGGACCTCCGGGTCACAAGCCGTCTGGACACATGCGTGATGAGGACACCCGGCCTCGGTCAGACTGCGCTCAAAGGTTCCGGGCTGAATGTGAAAGAAACAATCATAATGCGGCGCCAATTGCCGCCAATACGGCATATGCCGCCAATTCTCGACGAACCAAAATGCGGTGACGATGTTGTCTTTCGCAAGACGCAGCGGCCATGCCGGTGGAACGGGAGCCTGCGCCAGCACAATACAGATGTTGGGCGCAAACTCGGCGACACGGGCGTAGCTCCATTCGGCGAGCACATGGGCAAACAGCGCACCCAATTGTTGTGACGCATTCCTTGAGCGAACGCCGCCGGTCATTCGGTCGTAAAGCGGCCACGCGCTACTCGTATCGACGTAGAGCGTACGATGGCCGAGGCGTTCGAAAGCGGACGCAAGGTAGCCTGCAATGGGCAAGGACCCGCCTTGCATGGGCCCAACCACGGCAACGCCCAACGGCTTTCCTTCGAGACGCGTTCGCGAAACCCTTGATTGAACGCTGGCGGCAAACCCCGGATGGAGTCGCTCGGTCGGGGGGTGCACTACAACTTGTGGATTGCGCCGCAACAAGTCCTTCCAGATGTCGTCATTCTTGAGGGTCGAGGGATCGCCCACAGCCAGGAGATATCCCGATTGTCCGGGGACCAATTCCAGGCAAAGCTTCGCCACCGACGGTTCGGGCTCAATCACGTAGGCCGAGAAACCGAGCCTTAACAGCGCTTGAACATGGTAGCCGCATCCCAGGCCGACAACGAGTACCGGCCGCTCGGGATCGATCTCGAGGCTGTTGATCAGCCGCGCGGCTTCCTCAGACGGTCGATAGCTGCTGTGAAGCAAAACGCCGTCCACGCGGAGAGTCGGTTCGCCGGAGCGACTGCTCACCACCTCGATGCCGTCCCTTACCGCGATGCGGGAGAGGTCCGGCAACCACTGTTCGGCTGGTTTCATCTCATGCCAAGCCCAGCGTTGCGGCGGTCCCGCGGACTTTCTCGTTCTCAGGCCAGAGCAACATCAACGTCTGCAATCGATCCCTCGCCTCGCCGATTTCACCCGCCTGAGCCAACAACTCAGCATACCGGCACGACACATCAATATTGCCGGGAAAATGTTCGACAAAGCGCCGCACGGGGCCGAACGCTGCGCGGGGGTCCCCTAGTTCCTGCGCACAATCCATCAAGCGCATCGCAATCGGTGCATTGTCGATGCGAACGCTAAGGGCGTGGCGGAAGTAGACCATTGCCGCGAGGTAATCCCCTTGAGCGAACGCAATCAAACCCAGCGCGCCGAGTGCCCGGTCGTCCTCGGGATCCGCGCACAATGCGCGGTCGAGCAGTGGACGGGACTCGTCGTACTTGCCCGCGGCCACCAACACGATGCCTAATTCCGACTGAAGCGATGAGTTTTCGGGCGAGATTTTCAGTGCCTCGCGATATAGCTCTTCGGCACGGTCCAGTTTTCCCGCCCGGCCCATTGCCTTCGCCATAATCCGCTTGCGCTCGACATCGTCGGCGCCGGCTGCCTGGTCCGCCAACTGATAGGCGGACTGATAGTCCTGGCTTTCAAGAGCAAACCTGGCATCCACCAACCGATCCATGCCCGGCCTTGCGGCCACAACAAGGTATTGGTACACGAGAAAGTCTTGGTGCTCGGCTTCCGACAAGGGGCCAATGGTTAATCGTCCCAGTTTGAGGCAGCCGTCCTTGTCCAGGGGCAGTTCCGCGGCCGGCCACATGGATAGGGGTTGAATGCGGACCAGTTCCAGGCCGGCGTCGAGCACCATTTGGGCCATGTCGGGCGCGCAGAAAAAACGCAGGTGCGTGCGGTCCATAATGCCCGCGTCCTCGTATAGCCACCGCCCGTTCGCATGCATCAGTACCGTCTGCCAAAACCGGACATTGGGGATGCTCATAACGATGACGCCATCGCGTGCAAGTACGCGCGCGAGCTTTCGCAATGCCGCGGTTGGGTCGACCAGATGCTCGAGCACATCGCCGCAGACGATACAGTCAAAGTATTCGTCGTCGAATGGCAACTCCATTTGTTCCAGATTTCCGAGAATGGCACGATCGAGGACTTGACGCGCAAACTCGTATGCCCGCTCGACGATCTCAATCCCGACGACTTCTCTCGCGCCGCGCCGCTTGAGCGCGAGGCCGAACTCGCCCCCTCCGCAGCCCACATCGAGAATGCGCTGTGCCCGCATGGGCACATGGGCGGCCAACTCCGGCCGAGGCGAACGATAGTACCCGCCCCTGTTGAAGCGGGATTCGCCGCTGGCCCCGCCCAAGGCCCCCAGCGCCTCGAGCACCATCATCATCATGCGGCGGGCGCGGTGGCGGTAGGTGTGTTCGGACAAGACAAGGGCGCGGCCCGCCGCGGCGATTCGCTCGCGCTCGGCGTGATCGGCAAGGTATTTCTCGATGAGCGGTACCAACTCGGCGTCATCACGGTATACGACGAGGTGTTCACCGTCGCGGAACAATTCCTCGAGACCGTCCGCGGGGTCCGTGATTAACAGGGCGCCCGAAGCAAGCGCTTCGAACACGCGCATATTGACATCGCGCGCGGCGGATACGTTCACCACAATCCGCGACTGCGCGTAGATGCGGGCCATCTCTTCCGGCCAGAACCGCCCGATTCGATGGTTCGGAAATCGAGCCGCGACTGCGTCCAACAGCCGACGACGTCGATCGTCCGGATCGTGGGGCAGCGCCCCTACAAACGCCACGTCGTGGATGCGCGGCATCGGACCGACATCGTGCAGTTCCGGCGAGCAGCCCAGCGGAAGCCAGGCTACGTTCGGTACCCCGGCCCGCGCGAAATCCTCAAGACGCGTTTTCTGCGCAAGGAACGTGAATTGGAATCGGCGCGCGATCGCGGCGCGAGTTTGAAAGGCGCAATGAGTGTCGATGAGGTAACAAATCTTTGGAAGCGACAGCGACTCGAGATCCGGCGGCAAATCATCCACCCCGGAATCGATCCAGAGGTAGCAAAGGGGATTGAAATTCCGGGGCAATGCGCGCAAGGCGTCGGCGATCGGTTCCCTTGCGCCCAGCGGAAGATCCTGTCGTCGAACGGGCGGAGGCTTTCCCACGAATCCCCACTCGTTGATCAACTCGGTCGGAATTTGGCTGCCGATGGTGATCAGTTCCTGGTCCTGCCGGAGGGCCTGCTCGAAGTAGCGCGCAGTGCTGAACGGCGAAGCGCAGTACTGTGCCATCACCTTAACGCGAGGGAACGCCCCAAGCGACGCGCCGGTCGTGGCAACCACCCGCGAGGGACGGCGATCAGCCGCCGTATGCAGGATTTCGTTCCACTTCTCGACAAATCTGGTCAGAGGGAATTTCCGGGCGACCGTGTCCCGGCCGCGGGCCCCGATTTCGATCGCGAGATCGCGATCATCAAGGAGCGTCTGAATGTGTTGGCGCAACTCCTCGGAACGCCCGGAGAGAAATCCGTCCACGCCATTCGTGAGCGGCGACGTCCGATTCGTCAGAGACACCACAGGCATGCCCACCGCCATGGCCTCCAGCATGGCGAGATTGTAGCCGTCCTCGTACTCTTCTCGTGTGACATGCAGCAGGCAGCGAAGTCTCCGGTAGTTCTCCAGCAAATCGTCGAACGACGCGGACGGCCGCGCATCGGGCATCAGCGTGTCCTCGCCCACAATACGGTTGGGAACGCCGTCGCAGACACGCTCCTGAAAGTCGACGTCGAACATTCGATTGCGAGACCGCATCGCGTTGCCAACACGCAATACTTTCGCAATATCCCCTGAGTACCCGCCATACTCGTCGACGTCAATACCCGGAAGTACGACGGCTCCGGGGATTCCGTAGTCATCCCTCTTGGACTCGGAAATGAAAACGAACTCGAACCGCTCGCGCAGCCGCGAGAGCAGGCGGCGGTACGCATCTCGGCCCTGTGCCGGATCGCCCGCGACAGTCGTCTCCAGAAAGCTTCGGCGATTGTGACACACGAGAATGCCCGGCACGGGACAACCCAGGACATTGGCCGCGTTCATTTCGTTGTGGGCCACGACGACATCGAATCCGCCCGCATTGAGGTCTCGACGCCAAACGCTCTCCGGGACAAGGGTCACGTTCTTTGGGACCGGCCGGAACTTCGTCTGCCATTCGCGCGCAAACGGCGGCCGCTCGTACAATCCCACGGTTAGGGGGAGGCCGGTCTTGGCCATCAGGCAAATGTAGGGTTCGTGGAAATTAAACGTCAGAACACGGGGTGTCGGCATGGTCAGCGGGTCGATTGATCGAACTGCCCGCGCAGAATGGCGGTGATCTGCGCTTCTTGTTCTGCCCTCGGCGCCAGCTCGTACTCAAGCAAGTCCCCCAGCAGTATCAGATCACCCGATTCGAGCGCGCCGGCCGCCTCG
>BTUX01000119.1:0-13328 GCA_045863315.1 Candidatus Hydrogenedentota bacterium
CGCTAACCCGCATTTCTCACCGGTCGCTCCCGATAACGGGAGCGACGGGTGAGAAATGCGGGCGAGGGTTCTTCCCCGCCCCAGCGGGGCGCAGTTTGACGGCCTCGTCGGGATGCGGGTCGCTAGGGTTCCTCTCCGCCCCAGCGGGGCGCAGGTCGGTAGCCACGGGTGAAGCGAGGCCGTTCGGCCTCGCGCAACCCGTGGAGCTCGTCAGCTCCATCGAGCGTGCCCCGGTAGGGGCACAGGAGCGCACCCCGTGCGCCAACGTCCGCTCCAGGGTGCGGCGAGAAACTCCTCTGCCCCGCCGGGGCAGGAATGAAAAAACGCAACTGATTCCACGGGTTGCGCTCCGTCCGACTGCCGTAGGACTCCGCTACACCCGTGGCTACATCCCCCCGCCCCGACGGGGCGGGGAACGGGATAGGCCGTCGCGATCCAGAGCACAAAAGGGACCTCCGCCCCGACGGGCGCGGAACGCGGGTCTAACCCGCATTTCTCACCAGTCGCTCCCGTCATCGGGAGCGACTGGTGAGAAATGCGGGCTAGTACTTTTCAGAGGCCCTAAAAAAAGTCAGAGCCCTACCCGTTGCCTTCGTTTACTTCATGCGGTCCGTCCGCCTGCGACACCTCGACGGACACTGAGATGGTGTGCTCGCCACCGCCAAGGATAACGCCACGCACGGGCGCCACGTCCTCGTAATCCCGGCCCCACGCAACCGTGATGTGGCCGAGAGAGGGGATCATATCGTTGGTGGGATCAAAATCGACCCAGCCTTGCCGCGGGCAATAGACGGACATCCATGCGTGGGATGCGTGGGCGCCGCTGAGGCGCGATTCGCTTTCCCCACTGCCGCTGTAAATGTAGCCGCTGACATACCGCGCGGCGAGCCCCATCGAGCGGAGGCATCCGATTTGAAGGTGGGCGAAGTCCTGACACACTCCGCGCCGATTGCGCATCACGTCGCCCAAAGGCGTTGACATGGTGGTTGCGGCGGGGTCGTAGGCAAAATCCGTGTGAATTCGATGGGTAAGATCAAATACGCAGTCGAGTAAAGGTCGTTCCGGTTCGAACGAAGGTGCGGCATAGTCGCGCAGGTCCTTGCTCCGCTCGACAAATCTCGAGTCGAACGCAAACTGGTAGGCGTCCAGCGTCGCGGGTATCGCCGCCTCATCGAGAATCCCCGGCACGGCCTCCCATGGGGGGGAGGCCATCAGATTCGGGAATTCGATGGGACTCACCTCGACCATGCTCGTCGCAGCGATGGAAAGACTGTTATGAGCCTCCTGCACCGTGAAATAGGTGATCTCGTTACCGAAGTAATCGGCGCGGCGGCGGCCAAACAGCACGTTGACCGGCGACACCTCAATGTGGTTCTCGATGGTTTTCTGGTGCGCGCACCCGCGTGGCGACAAGTGGGCAAGGTTGTAGCAGAACGGCACGGTCTCGCTGTAGTCATAACTCGTGATATGGGTCACCCGGTATTTCATTGGGATGCGCCCTCGCGAAGGGCGGCGACTTCCCGTGAGAACTCGGTATGACTGAAGTAATGCCGCGCGATGGCGTCGGACGCTTCGCGAACCCGATGGGAAAACTCGAGCAGAAGCGAAGCCAATGTGGAGCGCACGCCGCCTGCATCCCGCTCGCACAGCGAGTAGATGTCGGCCAATCTCAAGTCAGCGGACAACCGCGTCACGATCAGCGATTCACGGCTGGCAAACGGATACGACCGTTCACCGGGCAGCGCGTTCAGGTGCTGGGTCAGGCGATTGATTTGAAACATGACCGACCGGGGGTTGGATTCGTCCGTGAGCAGCAAATCAAGAACGGACGGCGCTTGGAGGTCAGTGCCATAACGGGATCGGTAGGTCATCGCGCTGTCGGACACTTCCAACGCCGCCTGCAGGGCGTCCGGTTCCTGTTCTGCGCACCGTCCCATGCACGACCGCACAAGTTCCAACCCATGTAACGAGCGTTCGATGCGCCGCCCCATGTCCAGGAACCGCCATCCGTGTCCGCGCGTCATGTTTTCCGTGGCCAGACCGCTGAACGCGGCCAACCCCAGGATCATCTGGTTCAGCAAGACCAGCACATCACCCAGAGGGGGCTGCGCGCTCCCGCTGGACAGCGACGGCAAATCATCCACCAGCCTGCTGAGAATGCGCCACGTATCCAGTGACAGGCGGTCGCGGACCAGCCAGGCGACACGGTTCAGTTCGATGAACGTGGCCCGTACGCTGCTGCGCCATGTCTCGTCGAACACCGCGGCGAGGATGTTTTGTTCGATGAGCTTGGCGTCCATGTCCTCCGTGGGCCAGACCTGGGTCGTCGGACTCGGAAGAACGAGGGCCATACCCCGCAGCACCGCCGCGAGTTCACGCCCCGCAGCACCGCCGTAGTCGTCAGTGAGCCGCATCAGGACACATCGGATAGTACGCGCGGAATCCTCGGCGCGTTCGAGGTACCGCCCCACCCAATAGAGGTTGTCCGCCGCGCGACTGGGCAGGTTCGAAACCGATCGGCGGATGTCGATCCGATGCCCGGGTGCGGGAAGCAGACTGTGCGAATCGACAGGACCGCTGGTTTGGACCCAGGTGTCCTTACTGCCGCCCCCCCGCTGAAGCGAGACGACAAGCGAATCCGGTGACTCCGAGAACCGCGTAAGCCCGCCGGGCATGACCTCATACGAGTGCGGCCTGGCGCTGACGGCAAAGGTGCGAAGCATCATGAAACGAGCGCGCCAGCCGTCCGGCGTCCAGACGGGCACCGTCGAGGTAGCCGGGCGCTGTTGAGCGACGTAGGCATGCGGTTGCGCGCGCACGGCCTCGAGCAAGTCGCGCCGCTCGGTCCGGCCAAGCGTCGCCACGATGACCGGGTTCCAGCCTCTCCCGGAAAACGCGGGCGCGATGATCAGGTCCTCGAAGTAGTCGTGCACGTAGGCGAAATGCGAGGAATCCGCGCACCACCATGTGGGGACAGAAGCCAACTTCAAGTCTTCGCCGAGCAGTTCCCGGCAGAGAACCGGCAGCACGGCGCGGAGCGCGGGCGACTCCAGTATGCCGCTGCCCAACGCGTTCGCAACGGTTACATTGCCCGCGTGTACCGCCTGCACCAATCCGACGAGGCCCGTAGTCGACTCGGTATGGAATTCGAGCGGATCGCAAAGATGATCATCGAGGCGGCGAAAGATTACGTCAATGCGCGAGAGGCCTTCGAGTGTCTTGAGATAGACGCCGTTGTCGCGCACGGTGAGATCGTCGTCCTCCACCAGCGTGATACCGAGGTACCGCGCGAGGTAGGAGTGTTCAAAGTAGGTCTCGTGTTGCGGGCCCGGCGTGAGAAGTGCGACCGCGGGATTTTCGCGATTGCCGGGGGCGGCCTCTCGCAGGCCGTTGCGCATCCGTTCGAAAAACGTCGCCAGGCGCTGGATCCGGCAGTCGCGAATGACGTTTGGAAACACGCGCGACATCACGACGCGGTTTTCGAGTGCATACCCCGCGCCGAAAGGCGCCTGCGTCCGATCCGCCATGACGGTCCAGTTTCCATCGCTATCGCGGGACAGGTCAGCGGCATACAGGTAGAGATACCTGCCGTACGGCACATCCAGTCCATGACAGGGACGAAGAAATGTGGGGTTCGCAAACAGGAACTCCGGCGGCACCCGGCGCGAGTGCAGCAGCCGCTGTGGTCCGTAGAGATCGCGCAACACCAAATCCAGCAGTGTGGCCCGCTGCCGAAGACCCGACTCGATGCGCGCCCATTCCGCCTCGCTCATGGACAGCGGTGTCGGGTCGAGCGCCCAGGGACGACTCGCCCCGCGCGGATCGCCGTAGACATTGTACGTAACGCCGTTTTCGCGGATGAGTTTGCGGACCTGCTCCATCCGGTGGGCAAATTCCCGAGGCCCCAATTGGTCCAGCCGCCGCGCGATACCCGTCCAGTGCTCGCGAAGCACCCCCTCGCGGACAAATACCTCGTCGTACCGATCCGATGCCGGCGCGTAGGGTTCAAGCAACGTCCACCGGTACCCCGCCTGCGTGTCGTTTTGTCTTACGGACATGATAATGCGTACTTGGTCATGATGTTCTTTGGAAAAACGTTTGCCCGGTTGACCGCCTCTTACGTCGTTCGCGGAAGGCTGGCGAATTCGCCACTTCCATGGTACGCTGAAGTCTACGCGCAGGCAACGCGCGCTTCGCGACACCGCTCACCAGCCTCCGCCGCCTCCCCCACCGCCTCCCCCACCGGACGATCCGCCACCACCCCCTCCGCCTCCGCCGGATGAGGTGCCTGGCGCCGTCGACGACGCGGCGATAACGCTGGACATGGAGGAGCCCAGCGCCGAACCAAAACCCGAGGGACCTTTCTTAAGCCAGAGATCGCCCCGGTACCAGGAAGGGCTGCGATCGTGGTCGACCGAATCCTCGGAAGTGCTTAAAGCATTCACGAATTGCTCGCCCCACGCCTCTTCCAAGTCCAGCGCTACTGCATATGGCAGATAGGACTCATAGAGAGCGGCGGCGGAAGGCTGCGCAGCGTTGTAATACTCCTGCTGTTGGCCCATCAGGTATTGGCGGAACCCCTCGATCTCGTCCAGCGCCTGCCGGCCCAGCAGGGTAGGCGCTTTCAGCCATTGGTAGAACACGAAGTTGAGGACGAACAAGCCGATTATCGCGGCCACCGCCCACGGCGACATCGAGTAGAAGAGAATCCCCGAAACGACTGTTTCAGCCGCGAAGAACGGCAAGGCGAACAGGCTCAGAAAGAGTGCTTGGCCCACCCCGCCGCGGCCGCGAAAGACGCTGGACCATTGCGACCACACCGCGATGCCCAGCGCAAAACAACCCAACGTCCATCCGGTCAGCCAAATGGCAAGAAAGAGAACCGGCTGGTCGGAGTTCAGCGGTTCGAGCAGCAGCGCCACGGCGCAGACGACGAAGGAGATCAGCACACCGGGCAGGAAATACCAGCCGTTTTTGACGAAATACGTTTTTTCGAACTGCAAGCCGAGTTCGTCCGAACATGCTTTGCGGGCTTCGCCGATTCGCCTGTGGTTTTTCTGTTCAAGCGTGATGGTGTCGCCCTTCCCGGGGAACAGCTTCTTGAGAAGCTTTTGTTCTTCGGGCGCGAGCCCCTTGTCAGGCTCTCGAAGACGCAACACCTTAAACGCGTTTCCGTTGTCTTCGATTCGGACGTATCCCTTGACCGCGGCGCTGAGCAGCGCGGCCGTAAAAGTCTGGTTGTCGAACCCCATTCGAGTGAGAAAGCGCGCCGCTGCCGGGCTGATGCCGGACGGTGGTTGGGTCGAGTATCGCACCTGCCCTGCCATGGGGTCCTTGCCGACCCGTATCCATACGACGAGATAATAGAACCCGGTGAGCGCGAGCCCGGCCAGCGCTACTACACCCGAAAGGTTTTCCGGAAGGTCTCGGAGCAGATTGCTTGACGCTTCAGCAGGCGTCACGAGCCCTTTCGGGAACCCGATTACGATCGTCAGTCCTTCGCGAGGCTGCAAAGGCCTCATGGCTGTAAATTCAATGTCACCTCCGGCAAGCACACTTGCCTCATGCGCCTGCTCCTTCGATCCTTTCTTGCCGACGTAGGCATCCAACTGAAGCTGGGACTCATCGACCGCCCGCGGCAATCGCACCGTTGCCCGCAGTTCGTCGATCGGAAAGTCCCAGCCGTTGCCGTTCACGTTCCAGTACAACTCATCGTATTCATCAAAGTGGCCCAGTTGCCGATCCGTACTGTACGAAAGGGTATACGTGTACTCGCCAGGGTCCAGATACACGTTGGATTCACCGATATACACGCGGACCCCGTTGGACACCTCCTCGGTATGGAAGGGTTCGGGGCGCCCGTCGCGCAGTACTTCGCGCACGTCGAACGGCACGGTGACCCGCATTCCGAACCACGTGCGGTATTTGGTTGGAAAATCGCGGTAGATGCCGCGCTGCAATTGATTGCCCAACGCGCGGACCGTGATGGTTTCGCGCACCTCGAGCGAGCCATTGGAGTTGACCGTAATGTCGCTGTGCCAACTGAGAATCCGTTCGTCCTGCTGCGCTTGAACGGAGGCGGAGGCGGCCACCCACAACGAGCACACCCCGAGCGCGACGGGAACGCAACGCCTGGCCCGAATCATGATGGGTGGTCCTCCCGAGTTTCGCCTTCGGTGTTTGCCGACACGATCTTGAGTTCCAAGGGACGTGTCGTATCGAGGTGGACGTCCCGCTGCGGGTACGCGATCGAGATGCCCGCTTCGCGGAACAGCTTCTCGATGCGGAACCGGACGTCACTGCACACCATTCGGCTATCGGACGTCTCCGCGAGGTTGAGCCAGAAATCCGTCTGAAACGTAAGCGCATTGTCGCCGAACTCGGTGAAGAGGACGACGGGCGGCGGGTCTTTGAGGATTCGGCCATGCTCTTCGACGGCCTTGGCGATGAGCTTGGCCACTTCGCGCGTCGGGGCGCCGTAATCCACGCCGACCGTTACCGTAAACCGGATTCGGGAGTCCGCGAGGGTCCAATTGACGACGTTCTTTTCGAGAAACGAACTGTTGGGCACGAGAATGTCGACTCCGCTGAACAAAGACAACCTTGAACAGCGGGCGCCTATCTCGGCAATGCGGCCCCGTTGGCCGTCGACCTCGACTATGTCGCCGATCTTAATCGGGCGTTCCGCCATCAGGATGATCCCGCTGATGAAATTGTTGATGAGATTCTGCGCCCCGAAGCCTACGCCGATCGCCAGCGCGCCGCCCAGGAACGTAAAGACAGTCAGCGGGATGCTCACCGTCTGGAGCGTGATGAGCACAACCAGCGCGAGCATCGCGTAATAAGCCAATCGCTCGATAAGCGCGGCCGCGTTGGGATCGATATGCGATCGCGCGTGCAGCGCTTTGCGAAGGTAGCGTTTGAAGACCCGGATCAAGGAGAATCCAACGATGAAGATAATGAGGGCAGCGCCGATCTTCCGTACCGTCAGCGGTCGTCCGTCCAGGTTGATAAGTTCCTGGTCCCAGATTCTCTGCGCCGTCTGCCGGAATTGCGTGAAGCGTTCGCCGATCGTCAGTCTTTCCTGTTCCGCGGCGATTTCCTCCAGCAGTCGTCCGGCGAGGTCCTCCATTCCGTCGATCGCTCCCAAGGACTGGCTGTACACGTCCAGGTGGGCGTTAACGACCTTGAGCCTGTCCGGCGCCTTGGTAAGGTCGTTGGTACCCGGCTGAATGCCGGCGATGCGTCGCGTCAGTTCGCGCGCTTCCCCGCGCAGGGCCGCCTCGCGCGTCTCATGGGTGTGCCGCGCGGCGGCGAGCGAATCGAGAAGGTCCCTCATGCGATCACGCTGTTGGATCAGGGCAAAGCCCTTGGGTTCCAAGTGAAGTCGGTACCGGGCCGTCCAGATCTCTTCCTCGTAGTACAAAAAGCCCAGTTGCTCGCGAAGGAGTTGAACGCGCTCCTTCGACAGGTCCGCCTCGCTTCGGCGAAGTTCGACGAGGGCCTGATAGACCGCGAATTCCTCGTCTTCAGTGGCTTGATCAAGTGCGGCCCGGGCGTCGGCAAGGCGCTTCTGATCAGCGTCCCGCCTGGCCTGCGCGGTCAATACCTCCTGCAGCAGCGCTTCGCGCTGTTGCGCAATCGCCGCCTTGCGCACATCGAGGTCTTCGGGGCGGTACACTTCCTTGGCCGCCGCTTCCTCCATCCGCCGTTGGGCGAACGAGAGTTCGCGATCTCTCCATGCCAGGCGCTCCCGTTCGAGCGAGACCATGAATTCGGCGTAGGCCGTTCGCGCCTGATTCAACTGGCGTCGCGCCATCGCCCCCTCGACATCCCACTCGAATCGTTGCTGGGCGGCCGGACTTGTGTTCTTAAGCAATTTTTCGTTGGCGAGCGCGAGCGCGCTTTCGGCCCTTGCGAGATTCTCGCGGGACTGGGCGAGTTGCTCCTCGGCGAGGGTAAGCGCCTTTTGCTGCGCATCGCGTCGTTGTTTCCGAACCTTTACGTCGTCGCGATAGGTGTCGACAATCCACGGCATGTAGGGGGGCGGATCAGGAAGCCCCTGATAACCCTGAATCTGAAGCTGTACGCTCTCGAGCGCACGACGCGCCTCGTCAAGGTCGCTAAGCGCGTCGATATGGTCTTCGTATACGCTGCGCGTTTCGCGTAGGCGCAACACGTGGTCGTGAAGCGCCTGCATCTCCACCCCCAGCAGCGCGGCGCGCTCCTGCGTCGCTTGCTCCTCGGCCACGCGGATTTTTTCGCTCAAAACCCCGATTTGGTGGGTAAGCTTGTCGCGGAGCGTGTCGCTTTGCTCCTGGGGGGCCGGCGACGAGGGCAAGTTTTCCTGAGCGCCGAGCGCCGACAACGTGCACGCAAGCAGAGCACAGAGTCCGCGGACACCATATCGGGGCGTGTAAGACGTGATTGTCATCCGGCGCTACGTCTCGTTGAGAATTTCCATTACCCCATTTATCATAACGGCCCAGACCACTGGATTTCTTCCCCCGGGCCCGATGGCCCGGGCACTGAACATGTTGCGAAAAATCCCATGAGTTTCGTCCGTGCCTGATCACCCGCCGCCCGGTTCTCAGTCCCCGCCTGGCCTCTCCCTGCGAAATGAACTCCTGCCTCGCCGACGCGAGAGCAGGGCGCTTCGAATCGCCAGGTGGATTGCGTTTAGCCTGGTAGTCTCGGCCCCGCTTACCGGGTCGGGACTTGTCATCGCGATGACGCTGCTGGCGTTCGCGGTCCAATGTTTGACCAATCTTGCAAGGCGCGGGCTGTTCATAAGAAACCTTCAACAACTTCACTGTCTTCGCATCGACTCCGCGGACGGAGAAGTGGACGCGGAGCTGCCCGCCGTCACCATGATTGTTCCTGCGCGCAACGAAGAAGCCGGAATTGAACAGGCCGTTCGTTCCATGGCCGCGCTGGACTACCCCGGGCTCGAGATCATCGTGCTGGATGACCATTCAACCGACGCAACGCCGGAAATACTCGACCAACTGGGCAGCGAGTTTGAGCGGGTGCGCGTCGTCCATAATCCTCCCATACAGAGCGGATGGCTCGGCAAAGCGAACGCGGTTTGGCAGGGCGTACTGCTGTCCGATCCGGCGCGGCCCTGGCTCGTCATTGCCGATGCCGATGTCGTATTTCATCCGAAGGCGCTGCGTCGCGCCGTCGCGTATGCCACCGACCAGAGGCTCGACTATCTGACTTGCGTTGCCTACCTGGACAACGGGTCCTTCGTGGAAGAATTGATGCTGCCCGTCGGATGGTGTGCCATCATCCAAGGCGCACGGCCGGACCGCCTAAATCATCCGCGCAGCCAACCTATCGGGGTCGGCGCATTCGTGCTTGTCCGGCGAGATGCATACCTTGCTAGCGGGGGCCATTCGGCCATCTGCACCCTACAGCCGGAAGACACGCTTCTGGCCGGGCTGATTCGCAGGTGGGGCGGAACGATCGGAGTCGTGTGGACCCGCGACCTCATGCGCGTGCGCCTCTATCGAGGATATTCGCAACTGAAACGGTTCCTCGTGCGCAAGTTGCGCGTCCAGATTGACGACATGCCGGGACGGCTCCTCACTCGATCCGTTTATGTCCTTCTTCAGGATGTGCTGCCGATGCCGCTGGCAGTCTACGCGGCGGCGATTCAATGGGCGGCGGGATCGTTCCAAGTCGGACTGACACTGTTCGCGTTGGGGGCATTGGCCTCGTACCTGACAAACGTCCTCAGCTTCGACCAATACCGACAGGTGGCCCGAATGCGTCGCGGCATCGAGTGGCTTCATCCCTTGGGCGGGGTGTTGCGACTTTGGTTCTTCGCGAGCGCGGTCGGGCAGATTCTTACAGGACAAGCGATGGATTGGCGCGGAAGGCGATTCGTGAACGGGTGAACCGGAAGCTCAGCCGGAGGTCACGTTGGATTCGCGGCTGCACGGACGATCGGTCGCGCCTTCACCGTCCAAAGCCGGGGGCTGCTGTTTTTTCCGATTCGGGCAGGTGGCGCAGGTCAGCGGTTCGCCGTCCGGCCCGACGGCGCCTTCGCCTCCGCACGAACCGCGCAGGCACCGGCCGCTGAACACGACCCCCACGGACATAATCGCCGCCGCGATGAGGAATCCTGCGAACGTTATCACGACAAGGGAGAACATGTGGCTTTGCACCGGTCGAATCCCGGTCACTCCTTTGAATTGATGATCGTTGCGAATTCCGGCGTTTCCAACGAGTCAAAGCCGCCTGCATCGTTTCGGACGAGCAGGAAGGCGGGAAGGTGCAGGCGGGCCGCCAACTCGAGTCCTTTGTCCGGCCCGAGCACCATCAGCGCGGTGGCATAGGCATCCGCCAACGAGCACCTGTCCATGATAACGCTCGCGGAGGCAAGTTTGTGCCCGATCGGTCTGCCTGTGGTCGGGTCTATCTCATGCGAGAACCGTGTGCCGTCCTTCTCGAAGTAATTGCGGTAGTCGCCCGAAGTCGCCAGTGCGCGGTCGGAGAGGGGAACGACGAGTTTCGCGGTCCGTTCGGGCGCATCCGGAAGTTCGATGGCGATCTGCCAGGGTTCCCCCGAGGCGTTCAAGCCCTTCGCGCGAAACTCTCCGCTGATGTCGACCATATAGTCTTGATATCCCATCGATTCCAACATCTCGGCCGTCTTGTCGGCAGCGAACCCCTGTGCGATGCCCGAGAGGTCGCAGTACAGATCGGGCCGCGTCTTCCTGAGGGTGGACGATTCCACGTCGATTTCGATCATCTCGAAGCCTACGCGCTCAAGCAGTCCGGCGATCTCTTCATCTGGAGGTGGAGATGACTTCTTCTCCGGTCCGAATCCCCAGGCGTTGACGATGGGGCCGACCGTGACGTCGAACGCACCGCGCGACGCCTCGCTGACCGCGCGCGCATCCTGAAAGATTTGGATCATCTCGGGCGAGACGGGAAAGGGACTTGTGTCGGCGTGTCGGTTGAACCGTGAAAGTTCCGAGTCGGGTTTCCACGTCGACATCATTCGGTCGATGGAGTCCACGGACTCGTGAATCGCCTGACGAAGCTGATCTCGACCGGATGGATCAAGCGCGGCGATGACCTTGACGGTATAGTGCGTGCCCATGGTGGGCCCGGCGAACTCGAGGAGGGGCCGCGCATTCGATTCGGGCCGGTTTTTGGGGGCAAACGGGCCAAAACGCGAAAACCCCAGCGCCGCCAGCAGGCACACCGCCACCCCGGCGGGCCATCGAACATACGCTGGTCGTTTGGCCATCGCGCACCCGACGAACCGTCAGCCGCCGAAGTCGTCGAACAGGATGTTTTCATCCTCCACGCCAAGATCGTGCAGCATGTTGATGACGGCGCTGTTCATCATCGGAGGTCCGCAGATGTAGTACTCGACGTCCTCCGGGGCCGGATGGTCCTTCAGGTAGTTCTCAAAAAGCACCTGATGAATAAACCCGGTGTAGCCGGTCCAGTTGTCTTCCGGCAGCGGTTCCGACAGGGCCAGGTGCCACTTGAAGTTCGGGTTTTCGCGCTGAATCATGTCGAAGTCTTCTACGTAAAAGGCCTCGCGGTAGCTGCGCGCCCCGTACCAAAAGCTGACCTTTCGCTTGGTGTGAAGCCGTTTGAACTGATCGAAGATGTGCGAACGCATGGGGGCCATGCCCGCGCCGCCGCCTATAAATACCATCTCGTTGTCGGTCTCTTTGGCGAAAAACTCGCCGAAGGGGCCCGAGATTGTCACTTTGTCACCGGGCTTTCGGGAGAAGATATACGAGGACATGATGCCGGGCGGCGTGCCTTCGGGAGCGCGGGGCGGAGGCGTGGCGATCCGGACATTCAGCATGATGATTCCCTTTTCTTCCGGATAGTTGGCCATCGAGTACGCGCGCTCGATGCGCTCGGTGCACGTCGAAGTCAGCCGCCACAGGTTGAACTTGTCCCAGTCGCCGCGATACTCCTCCTCGATCTCGAAGTCTTTGTAGTGGACCGTATGCGGCGGGCACTCGATCTGGATGTACCCGCCGGCCCGGAAGGGGACCTCCTCGCCCGCCGGCAGGTCCAGCACGAATTCTTTGATGAACGTCGCAACGTTCCGGTTGGAACGGACGGTGCATTCCCACTTCCGAACATGAAAGACCTCGGCGGGAATTTCGATTTTCATGTCCGACTTCACTTTGACCTGACAGGAAAGCCGGCATCCCTCGCGCGCCTCCCCTCGGCTGATGTGATTGACCTCGGTGGGCAGCATTTCTCCGCCGCCTTCCTTCACCTTCACCGTACAGACACCGCAACTGCCTTTGCCCCCACACGCCGATGGGATAAAGATTTTGTGGTTGGCCAGCGTGGCGAGCAAGGTGCCTCCAGCGGGTACGGTGATCGTGTTGTCGGGATCGTCGTTAATTACGATTTTCACGCTTCCCGTTGCGACCAGTTTGGCGCGGGCCAATAAGAGGATGCCCACCAAGAGCAGGGTAATCAGCGTGAATAGTGCAACACCCGACACTATGAGTTGAAACGCCATGGGCGAGATCCTTTCGCCTCCTACTTACAACTGAATACCGGAAAAGCACATGAACCCGATGGCCATCAGCCCGGTAGCGATAAACGTTATGCCGAGGCCGCGCAGGCCTTTCGGCACATTGCTGTACCTGAGTTTTTCGCGAACCGCAGCCAGCGCGACGATGGCCATCATCCAGCCGACGCCCGATCCGACTCCGTAGACCACGCTTTCGCCGAACGTGTAGTCGCGTTCGGCCATGAACAGCGAACCTCCGAGAATGGCGCAGTTGACCGCGATAAGAGGAAGAAAGACGCCCAGGGTCGAATACAGTCTAGGCGCAAACCGATCGATTGCCATTTCGACGATTTGGACCATGGCCGCGATCGTGCTGATAAACAGAATAAATGTGAGGAATTCGAAGTTGACTTGCGCGAAGCTCGGGTGAATCCACGCGAGCGCGCCTTCGCTTAACACGTAGT
Source organism: Candidatus Hydrogenedentota bacterium (assembly GCA_045863315.1). Classification (GTDB taxonomy): domain Bacteria; phylum Hydrogenedentota; class Hydrogenedentia; order Hydrogenedentales; family SLHB01; genus JABWCD01. The sequence continues at coordinate 12,976 of BTUX01000119.1, forward strand.
GCAAGATGAGATTGTTCATGGGCACGGTGATGACCTGAACAAAGATGACGGCCATGCCCAACCCCAGCGCGGTATCGACCTTGCGCGAGCAGGCCAGGAATGAACACATCCCCAGAAAGAAGGCCAGCGCCATGTTCTCGATGAACATCGCCTTGACGGCGAGATTCAGGTAATGCTCGGTCATGTTATTCGGCCTCCTGCTGTTCGGGTTTCCACGAGCGCACGGCCCAGATAAAACAGCCAATAATGAAGAACGCCGCCGGCGCGAGCAGCATCAAACCGTTCGGGACATACCATCCGCCCTCCGTCGCAAGCTGCATCACGGGCTTGCCCCACAGCTTGCCCGAACCGGC
>BTUX01000120.1:0-13218 GCA_045863315.1 Candidatus Hydrogenedentota bacterium
ATGAAGGATACAACTTCGTGCGGCACATACCTTTATGCAGCGACAGGGAAAACGGGCTGGTGGTGTGAAAAATCCTCACCCGATTGACTTCTCTGCTATTTCCTGAGCATTTCTCACCAGTCGCTCCCGTCATCGGGAGCGACTGGTGAGAAATGCGGGCTACCTGCTCGCAGTTGGCAGCTTTGCTGGCCGAAGGGTGACCGCGCGCAGGTCGAACAGGTATGCGTCGGGCTTGCCCGCGGCACTCACCGCAACACGGTGCTCGCCCGCGGTCAAATGCAGGAACCCCGCACGGACCTCCCTATAGTGGTCCCACGAACCCGTCGATTCCACCGTCCCGGCGCACGATTCGCGCCCCACGACCAAAGCGAACGTGTTGCCCGCGTTCGATTCATCGCACGCGTATTCAACAGAGACCTCGTAGTCGCCTTCGACCGGCGCAATGACCGTCCACACCGCGGTATCGTCATCGCTGCCCCAGAAGCCAAGATTTTGGTGTTTCTCTTCGAATACCAACGTGCTGCCGTAGACCTCGGCGTGCGCCGCGGTGAGGCGAAACACCCCGTCGGCCCCCGGCGTCAGCGCTTTCGGCGAGTTGCCGTCGAACCGTTTCGGTTTCGGCCTGTAATCCAGGATGAACGCAATCAAGTTCGCCATATCTTCAACGGACAGTCCCTCCTCCAACCCATCCGGCATCGGCGAGCGCATCGTGGACTGAACCGACTCGATTTCGTTGCGCAAGAGCGTGACGCTAACCCCATTCGACGCACGCAGCGTTATGCTGTTCGCGCTTTCCTCCGCCAGGATGCCGGTATGGGTCTGAAAATCGGTGGTTTCGACCGAGTACTCGAAATAGCGTGTCTCCACTGAGCGGTTCGGATCGATGATGGACTCGATCAGTCCGGCGGGCGAGCGGTCCGTGATGGCCGCCAGATCGGGGCCGACCGGGTGACCAATCGCACCGAGTTGGTGGCAGGATGCGCAGCGCTCCCTGAAAATGTGCCTTCCGCGGAGAAACTGACCGGGGGTGGTTGCGGCCGCGCTGTATTGGGCCACGACGGCCTGTCGATCCGGATTGACAACATCGACCAGCAGCCTTGCCGCACGGTCGCGGATGTCGGCACGGCGGTGGCCAATCAGTTTCTGCCGGTGTGTCGCGTCAACCTCGCGCAGGGTAATCCTTCCCTGATCCAGCGCGTCCATTAGTGCATCCAGCCACGGGTCCCGTGACATGATGACGTCAAGCATGTCACCGCGCATACTCGGCGTCGCGTCCGGCCATGCGTTCAACAACGTCGCGGCGACGCGGTCGTCCCCCGTCCTACCCATCGCCTGCAACGCCGCAAGGGTTATCGACCCCGAATTCTTGGGGTCAAGCAGTTCACTCAACAATGCGAGATCGCGCTCGCGCTGAATCGGATCGCGTCCCAAAAGCGAAAGCGCCGCGGCGCGTTGCGCTTCGTCCGCGCTGTCGTCATGCGAAACCTTCCGCGCCAGCTCCGCCATCTGAACCATCTGCTCATTGAAGCCCAGAGTCTCCGGCGAAACGTTTGCGGCGGAGAGACCTTCCATGAACTCACCCAAAACCGCAAACTGCCAAGGTTCGTACCGGTCGCCGAGTTTCGTCGTCAGACGTTGCGCGATGAGACGCAAGGCGTCCCGCGTACCGGAGTTGACCGACACGCCCACCGCCATTCGAATCAACTGGCCGCGGACCTCGCCGGCCGTCGATTCGTCGATCGACAAGTCAACAATTGCATCTGCAAGCATTCCGATGTTGTGTCCGTTCACGCTGCTCAGAAAAGCGGACAATACGTGCGGGTTGGAACGGTCGGCTTTGGCCAAGGCGGCCAGCACGTCCACTGCGCGGGGATCATTCCATGCTCCCAGTGAGTACGCCGTCTGCAATCGGACGAAGAAATCGGGATCGTTCCCGAGGTCCAGCACGCCGCGGGCGAGGGATTCCCACTGCGCAAGATAAGGCTCTGCAAGCCGGATTGCACTTCGGCGCACCGCGGCATGTTCGTCGCCAAGCGCGCGCGCAATGACGGGTTCGGAGAGCGCGCCGAGGCCGTCGAGCACGCACAGGGCCTGCAATCGCACCTGCGCGAGCGTGCCCGCACCGACAAGCGATTCCAAGACAGGGACGACCGCGTGGTCCTGCCGTTCAACCAACAGTTGGTGCGCCATGTCCCGAATCGATCCGTTCTCGCTTTCGAGATGGCGTACCACTTCCGACGACGGAGCATCGCTCAATCGCGGGACCGTTCGCAAAGGCGTGTGTACAGGCACGATGCGATAAATGCGGCCTTTGTCATCCCCGGCGCGCAGGCGCAGACGCGACTGCACTTCCTTGGGAATGTATTCGGGATGCTCGATCACTTCGCGGTACATATCGACGATATACAAGGCGCCATCGGCTCCCGTGCGCGCCATGACCGGGCGGCACCAGTTGTCCGTAGACGAAAAAAACTCGGAAGATTCCTCCCCGGGGGCGCGATGCCCCTTGAATGTCGCGCCGTCCGGCTCCATCACCACGCGCATGACAAGGTTGTGGACCGGCTCGCATACAAAGGCGTTGCCGTAAAACTCGTTCCCGAGAAGTGTATCGCGATACACCTCGAGGCCGCAGGTAGAGGTGGTCCGGTTGACATGTTCAAAATCGTTGAAGCGTTCCGTGGTCCTGCTGATCGGATACACCTGCGCTTGTTCGACGACGTACACGCGCGGCGTCGGCGGCGCAAAGTGCGGGTTGCGCCGCAGGTACTCGTCGTGAAGCGCGTAATGCCAGATCGGCAACCAGTTCGCGCCGCCAAACCAATTCCCCCAATCGTCCTGCGCAATACCGAACTGGGCTTGGCCGCTTTGCGGGTCGAGAAGGCCCTCATCCGGCCGAATCCTCAAATCGCGTCCGCCGATGTCGACGACCTCCCCCGTCTTCCCGCACCGAATCTTGCCGCCGCCGTCACCGTTGGCCGCGTGAATCCAGTTGTCGAGGCCCCAACGCAATCCATTCACGCGGTGCTGCTGATTGACTTCGCCGAAGCCTTCGAACAGCGCCTCGCGCTGATCCGCCTTTCCGTCGCCGTTGGTGTCGCGCGCGAAAAAGATTAAGGGCGCGGCGGTAATCAACACACCATCGCGCCAAGGCATGATGCCCGTGGCATACGACAATCCATCGAGAAAAACCGTCGCTTTGTCGTATCGGCCGTCACCGTTCCAATCTTCCAGAAACTTCACGCGGCTTCCGGGCTTGCTTTTGCCGTCCATACCAAGCGGATAGTCACGCATCTCGACGACCCATAATTTGCCGTCAGCGCCCCACGCGATCGCAACCGGATCTTCAACAAGCGGTTCGGCGGCGACAAGCTCGACGCGCAGACCGGGCCGCACGCTGATGCTATTCAACGCCGCGTCAGGGGACTTTGCCGCCGGCTCCACGTTGGCGAGCAAGTCCGCGAACGACCGCCGATCGACCAAATCCGGAAGGGTATCCGTGGTCTCGTTTTGCACCCACAAGTGTCGTGAATGAAACCATCCTCCGTTGTTGGCGCCCGCCTTGGCTACAGGGGGAATGTCGAGGGAGTTCTCCTTCCGGTTTTCCTGCGCCGTACGCATACCCGAAAGCACCGCCGTGTTCCAACCGTTTTCTATCGATTCAAACAAGAAAAGGCCGTATCGGGTCTCGTTCGACAGCACCAAGTCCAAGTCGCCGTCTTCGTCGATGTCGACGAATCGCAGACCCTGATCCAAACCCTCTGCGTCGACAAACTGCGCGTCGGCGGGGATCGTCAATGACCGGTGCTTCCAGCGGGCGCCTGGTTTTGCGCGGGCGAACACGGCGCGCTGCGATTCGTTCAGAACGACCAACTCGCACAGGCCGTCGCCGTTCAGGTCACGCAGTCGGACCCCGCGATCGCGCCCGTCTTCGCAACTCCGAACCCGGAAACCGCCGACATGCAGACCTTCGAGCAGGCGCGGCGCGCGCTTCCACTTGCCGTTACGCCATTCCCACGCATCCCTGTCGTTGCCGTTCAGCCATAACGCGAACGTCGGGCCGGACTCATCCGCCCCGTACTTCACAGCGTGCGCGCAAGCGCCTCCCTCGACCCGGCACAAGCCCCCTGGCACGGCGTCGTCCGTTTCTATCCACTTCAGGTCTTGGGGCGACCAGACTCGGGTGCGGCGGACTGTGTCTGCGGCGCCGGAACCACTTGGATCTCGCCTCGAGATCACTACGTCCTGATAGCCGTCACGATTCAAGTCCAAAAGGTGGACGCCGTTTGGCCCCCCGTCCGCGGACCGCAGCGTTGCGCCCGCCAGGAGATTTTTGTTCAGTCGCTCGTAGGCGTCTCGAAAGCTCAGAAACCTTATGCGCGGACCGTGTGTTTGCGCAGCATGATCAATCAACTCCACCACCTGATCGCTGCGAATCCAGCCGTGCGGGTGAAAGACCAACGTATAAACCCCCTGCTTCCGGACCGCCGCGTCCAACGCCACCTTCATGTCATCCACGGCCCGCGGACTGTTCGGCCCCAAGATGTTTTGCGCTTCCCAATCGCTCGGCACGGTACAGGGAAATTCCCAGCAGAGCCCACCAATCACGTAGGGATAGGGATAATCCTCAATGGTATTCACAAACGATCTAAAGGGGAGATACTTGCGGAATCGCTCGGCGCCGTCCGCATCCATCGCGTATTCACGAGGCAACTCGACGTCATTCGCGGTCAAAATATTGAACACCGAGGAATCGATCGCCAGGAACTGCCCGCCGGACGTCGTCCTGCTGAATATTTCCGCAAACATCCGCGGGCTGGGCGTGTTCAGGGAATCGCAGCAGGGCGTGCGAAACGCCGCCGCCTTGTTGTTCGGAATTGCATTCATCAGTTCTACGCAGGTGTCATAGGTGTCCTTGGCAAAATCGAACCGGCCTTTGCCCAGGAGCGGGCAAGGATGCGCGACCGTGTGAACGTCGATGCCGACGCCTTCCTGAATCCACGTTTGAAGCTGGGGGTCGTTCGGATTAACGGAACACGCGAGTATGCTCATGGAGGCGCGTCCGTCGATCTGCTTGAGACGATCCAGGATTGGGCGCAGGAACTCCTCGTACTTGGCGGGATCGCGCATATCGTCGATGGACAGAATGACGGCCGCATCCACACCGGGCTCGCCGATCCATTGCGGCGTAATCAGTTTCGGAAAACCGCGGGAGACGTAGTACGGGTTCACCTCGTCCAGGTAGGCAAGGTCACCGGCCTGCGATGCGAACATTCCGCAAAGCGCCACCATCACGGGGACCGTGCCTGACCGAAACATGGCGAAACGGTCAGGCGACAATGTCATGAATGACGTTGCCCGCGACATCCGTCAGTCGGAAATCCCGACCGTTGTGCCGGTAGGTTAGTTTCACGTGATCGACTCCCAGCAGGTACAGGATCGTGGCGTGCAGATCGTTCACGCTGACTCGGTTGACCGCTGCTTTCAGTCCAATCTCATCGGTCTCGCCGTAGTGCGTGCCGCGCTTCACGCCTCCGCCGGCGAACCACGTGGTGAACGCGTGCGGATTATGATCGCGACCGGACTGCGATCCCCCTTTGGGACGTTGAACGACCGGCAACCGTCCAAATTCGCCTCCCCAGATTACCAGCGTGGAATCCAGCAGACCCCGCTGTTTCAGGTCCGTCAACAGGCCGCCGATGGGAATGTCGGTTTCGGCGGCGAACCCGCGGTGGTTCTGCTCGATGTTGAGGTGGCCGTCCCAGCTTTTTTCGTTCTCTTCGCCGCCGCTGTAAATCTGCACGAACCGGACGCCGCGCTCGATCATCCGTCGCGCGACCAGACATTGCTTGGCAAAGTGCCCGCACCGGGGGTCGTCGACTCCATAGAGTTGGCGGATGTGCGCGGGCTCCTGGTCGACGTCCAACGCCTCGGGCGCGGCCATTTGCATGCGATACGCCAACTCGAAGCTCTCTATCCGCGTCGCCAGTTCCTCGTCGCCCTGGCTGTGCTCGAGGTGTTCCCGGTTCAGTTTCGCCATGAAGTCCAACTGGCGGCGTTGCTGCTCGTCGGTCATTCCCTCCGCCCGGTTGAGGTTGTCGATCGGCACCCCCTTCGCGTTCAGCGCAGTGCCCTGAAACACACCCGGCAAGAACCCCGCGCCCCAGTTTTGCGAATAGCCTTTGGGAAGTCCTCGGCCCAGCGTGTCATACATCACGACATAGCCCGGCAAATTCTGGTTCTCCGAGCCGAGTCCGTACGTCACCCATGCGCCGACACTGGGAAATCCCATCCGGTTCATTCCCGTGTTGATCTGAAACAGGGCGGGCGAGTGGTTGTTCGTCTCCGTGTGGCAGGAATGAACGAACGCAATATCGTCCACGTGCCGTGCTATCGTCGGAAAGATCTCGGGAACCCACGTTCCCGATTCGCCGTGCTGCTTCCAATTGAAGACCGACTTCATAAGGGGCCCCACTTCATTCACAAAGAAGCCGGTCGCGTTGTCAAAACCTTCGAGCGTCTGGCCGTCGCGCTTCTCGAGTTCGGGCTTGTAGTCCCAGGTGTCCACCTGGCTGGGGCCGCCGTTCATGAAAAGCCAGATCACCGATTTGGCCTTCGCCGCAAACTGAGCGGCCTTGGGCGCCATGGGGTTAAGGCTGTCCTGGGCCGAACCGGTCAGCAGACCGCTCTTGTCCAACAACCCTGCCAACGCCAACATCCCAAACCCCTGCCCCGTTCTGCGCAGAAAATCCCGTCGCGAGCAGAAACACGGAGCGGGCATGGCATGGAGATGGGGCTCAATGCGACTGTTCATAGTTGGAATTCATCCTCGCGTCTTTTCTGTCGAACAGGACTTTCTGGTGGATGTGCTTGGGTAATCGGCCATTCAAAATCTTGGGGTGTGCGTTCATCCCTTGTTCTTAGTCGATATACACAAATTCATTCAAAGCCAGCAGCGCCTGTGCGAAATCCGTTAGTGCCGCGGATTCGGGATGGGCATGACCGGCGGCCGCGTACGATGCGGCCTGTTCGTCCAGAAACGCGAGCGATTCGGCAAGTTCAGTGTCCCGTGGCGCCCGGCTCAGCACCAACCCGTACGCGGTCTTCACCGCATCTTCATACGAAACCTCCCCATTCGGACGGACCCGCCGCGCCAAAGCCCCGGCGTACTTGCGAATGGCTTCGTTGTTCAGGATCATCAGCGCCTGTGGCGCAACCGTCGTGCAAGAACGATCCGCGATGCCCTGCGTCGAATCCGGCGCATCGAACAGCGTCATCATCGGGACGAGGCGGCTTCGCTTTACCATGAAGTAGATCGAGCGTCGCTTGTGATCGGGGTCGAGCGTGCTCGGTCCAAACATTGACGGATCCAACTCCCCACTCGCGGCCAGCATCGCATCCCGGATGGCCTCTGCCTCCAGGCGCTGCCGGCCATGGTGCCAGAACAGCGAGTTCTCGCTGTCGGCAAGCATGCGGCCGGGATCGGTGTCGGCCGACTGCCGATACGTGCTGCTCATCAAGATGAGCTTATGAATGCGCTTCAAACTCCACCCGCTCCGGATCAGCTCCGACGCCAGCCAATCCAATAACTCGGGGTGGCTCGGCGGTTCCCCTTTGAATCCGAAGTCGCTGGGGGTCGGAACAATTCCTCGTCCCATATGGTGCTGCCACAAGCGGTTCACGATGACACGCGCCAGCAACTCGCCCGCCCCGTAGCGGGCATCCGTGATCCAATTCGCGAGTGCCGAACGGGTATACGGAGTGCGCGCGCCCGCGGGTGGGGGCATTTGCCATCGCGCCTCCCCTTCGGCGGCCCTCACCAGTACGGCGGGAAATCCCTGCTTCGCCACGCCTTCCTTCTGGTTGGGGTCGCCCCGCTTCAGGAAGTGCGTCTCCTCGAGGTAGTCTCCCCCTTGCGTGTGCGTGCGGACCGCGGGTACGCCCTCGCTGCTGACCAGCACCATGACCGCATCGGGGCGAGGCATGTCTTTGGCATGCTGCCTTTCCTTGTTGAACAAGTCACGCCACTTCGGATCCTGCTTGCGGAAATAGTTGAACAAGACGGACCGCTGCTTTGAAGACAGTTTGGACCCCGGATTGGCCCGGCACTCCGCGAGGACGGAGAGGACCCCCTGCGGCATCGGCTCCGAATCAAACGGCACCGGTGGAGTGTTGGTTGAAATCGATATGCGGGGACGTCCGATCGCATGACGCTGGTTGCACCTGAATTCAAGAGTAAAGGTGAGTATCGAGCCTTTCTCGAACTCAATCGGGGTCTCGAGATCAAAGACAATGGAATGGTCTTTCCCAACCTCCGATCCAATGGCCCAAGCCGTCTGCTTGTTTTCGTCGATCGCATGGGACGCCGGAAAGCCCTGCGGTTCGGTCGATGCGCGGGCATTCACCAGCTTGACATCCACGGGCTTCGCTCCGGGTGACAGGGACTGGACCGTGAGCCGGAAGTCCGACAGGGCGAAGTTGCCGTTTTCCGCGCGACCCGGCCCGCCAAACCGCAACGAAGCATCCGCCATCGCATAGAGCCGAACGCTGGTGATGCCGGTCCAGTCCGTGCGGGCTTCGAACGTATAGCGTTCGAATTCGGGGCTGACGCCGCCGGCCAGCACGGATTCGTCGCTGAGCCGTCCCAACCGCGCGCCCCCTTCCGACGAGTAGCGGTTGATGTCGAGCGCAAGCCAATTGGGCGACTCACCGGATGCAAGCTGTGCCTTCAACCACTCGTCAAACTTACCCGGCAGTTCCGACCGCTCATACTCGAACAACGCCGCGGCGAGCGGAACGTGCTCCTTGTCCCATCTCGCCTTCTCGCGCTCGTACGCGCCGCGCCCCGCGTTTACCGGCAACTCGGCCCGCACGGTCTTTGTAAAGGTGGACACCATGCGGTAATACTCGTTCATCGAGATCGGGTCGTACTTGTGGTCGTGGCACCGCGCGCACCCGATGGTCAGCCCCAGCATCGAAGTCCCGATTGTCCGGACCATGTCATCGAGTTCGTCATAGCGTTCCTTTTCGACCTGGCTCATGGTGATCTGCGTCGCGTGCGTGCCTGCCGCAAGAAATCCCGTCGCCATCATGGCGAGCCCGTTTTCCGGGGCCAGCTCATCGCCCGCAATCTGCCACTTCACGAAGGTGTCAAACGGCAGATCGTGATTGAACGCCTCGATGACGAAGTCCCGGTAGTGGTACGCGTACTTTCGGTCGTAGTCCTGTTCGTATCCGTGGCTTTCCGCGAACCGCGCCAGATCCAACCAATGCCGCGCCCAGCGCTCGCCGAAATGCGGACTCGCCATTAGTTCATCCACCAGATTCTCGTATGCGTCCGGCGAGGGATCGCGTACGAACGCCTCAACGCGTGCGGGATCCGGGGGCAGCCCTACGAGTCCGAAAGACAGCCGCCGAATCAGCGTGCGCCTATCCGCATCGGGATTGGGCGCCATCCCTTTCTCCTCGAGACGAGCGAGGATGAACCGATCCACGTCATTCCGGACCCAGCCGGTGTCGCTGGTATGCGGTGGCTCTACTCTTTGAATGGGCAGAAAAGCCCAGTGCTTTTCGTAAGGCGCCCCCTGCTCAATCCAATGCCTGAGCAACTCAATCTCGCCGGAGGTGAGCGGTTTTCCTGTTGACGCCGGCGGCATACGGTCCGCCGGATCGGCGGCGGTGATGCGCCTATACAGTTTGCTGGCCGAAAGGGACTCCGCGCCGCCAGGACCTAGCACTCCCGCGGCCCCCTCGCGGGAATCCAGGCGTAGATTCGCTTTGCGCGAGTTTTGATCGGGGCCATGGCATGTAAAGCACTTTTCGGAAAGGATTGGGCGAATATCATGGTTATATCGAACCGGCGCTTCTTGGGCGGATGCCGTTGCGCAAATCAACGTAGCAGCCGCGACGGCCCAAACTGGGTTGAGTCGAACCACGGTATACCCCGAAATGTGTCCAAATTCGGTCATGAGGCTCACCAGATTCCGATTCCATGCGGCATGCCGCTCATGTGATCATTCCAGCACAAGCCGTGCCATGTCAACCAGATACGGTTTTGCGGGACCGCCTATCGAGCGAATGCGCCGACGGACGGGCAAATTCGGGGAGAATTTCCATGTACAGACCGCTGCAAACCGCCTTCGTGCTGTCAGTTGCGTGGATGTCAGGCTCCGTCGGGGTCGCGCAGAGCAGCGCGGAGAGCGTAGCTGGGAATTTCGACACAGACCCCAAGTAGGAAAGCGTGAACATGACGCCTCCGGACAACTTCGGGGCACCTCGCCGTCATGACTTCGGCCACTCGCCGACCAGCCATGCAGGCGGGGCGCCCGGAGAGATTGGCGGCGCCGTGACACGCTCACTCCGGCCGGCATACTACGCGGTCCCGATTGCGCCTCTCACCCTGGATAATCCAATCACCGCAACCGGCAGATTCAGTGTGACCCAAGCAAGCGGCGGCAGCGGAGTGCTGCTTGGCTTCTTTAACCAGGCATCGCGCGGCTGGCGCACCCCCAACTCACTCCTCATGCGGATCGACGGGGAAGCCGGAAAATTCCGGGTATTCTTCGAGTACGGTACCCGGGGATGGAAGACGGGTGGCGGGCAGACCTTTGACGGCGATTACCAGACCACGACCGATCCGCTATTCATATCGGACGGGACTCCGCATGGGTGGACGCTGCGCTATGACCCGAATGGCGCGGAAGGAGACGGCGAAATCACATTCCTGCTCGACGATGAATCATATACCGCCGCATTGGCGCCGGGGCACAAGAACGACGGGGCCGTGTTTGACTGGTTCGGAATCATGAACGTGCAACTCGGCGGCGATTCCATCACCGTCTACATCGACGACGGGACCGTTAACGGCAGGTCGTATGATTTCGCGCACGATCCCTTCTGGGAAGGCGTGAATAACAGGGAATCCTACGTCGAGCGGATCGAGCGTCCCTTCCACGAATTCGGATATCGAACGACCAACCATGCGGGCGGAAGACCCGGCGAGATCGGGGGTATTGTATGGCGCAACGAGGCCACCACGCCGGAGTATTCGGGCTACTATGCGCTCCCGATCGAGAATCTGTCACTTCGAGACATTCGTACGGCGAAAGGAAAACGGTCGCTGACGGCGGCCGCCGCGGACAGCGGCGTGCTGATTGGATGGTTCAACTCTCATACCTATATCGGCGCACCGCCGATGAACTTCCTCGGCGTCTTCATCGAAGGACCCAGCCGCGTAGGCCACTATGTGCGCCCCGCCTATGCGAACGCATATAACCAAAGGGACGTCGTAAACCAAGGGCCCGTGCTTCATCCCGACGGCAAGCCCCGCGACTGGACGTTACATCATCTTCCGGGCCAAGGCGAGGGACCGGGCAAGATTACGGTCACGCTGGACACTGAAACCGTATCGACGGAAGTGCCGGCGGAGGTGATTCGACGGAACGCGGTATTTGACCGATTCGGCGTGATAACCTGGAATACCGGCGGGCATTTTGTCGAAATCTTTTTCGACGATCTGCAATTCACGGGCACGCCGAGGCGCTCGGACTAATGCCCTCATCGCAGCGATTGAATGCGAGTCTCAATCAAACCGGAACGTCAAGCTTTCCGTCACACCCGGTGCCAACGTTACGACCGTACTCGTAAACCAGTAGTCACGGCCGCCATCGATTTCGGCCTGATAGTTTTCCGTCAACGCAATGACCGTATACGTTCCGGGTTCGAGTCCGGAAATCGAGAAGGACCCGTCCTCGCGACGGGCCCTCCCTTCCGCGACTGCCATTCCGCCGAACGCGTACAGGTCCTCTTCGGTCACGTTTTGCAGGTCGTGCGAACCGGTAATAACCATGATGCCCGCGGACTCACCGCGGCGCATGCCGCTCACGGTGCCATCAATGGTGCACGCGGCCTCGAAGTCCACGTCCCGCGTGACATGCTCGCCGACGCGAAAGTCAAAGGATTCGCTGCGTTGCCGCCGGTTGCCGGACGGATCGGTGGCCACCACTTGCAGGCGCGCCTGGCCCGGGGGAACCTTGTCCACTCGATATGTGCCGGCTGCATCCGCATGGGTCGCCGCCGACCAATGGGAATCGTCGGCAATGTTGTAGATTCCAACCGAAATACGCGCGACCACGGGAGCGCCTTCCACGGTAACGGTGCCCTCAATCACGCCGGTACCCGCCACTTCCTTGTCGTCGGACGGTGAAGGCCACACCCCCTCGCCTCCTGTAGAGGTGGAAAGTCCAATTCGCAGGAAACCTCCCTTCAATCCATCCCGATCGTGCGGAAGTCGGTGGAGCGCGGGGTTCATACCCTGCGCGCGCACGGCCACGAATCCACTCTGGCGTAGTTCCGCCCACGGCACATCGATTTGCCCATTCGCGGTCTCAAAGGCATTCCAGCCGAGTGAAGAATAGCCCGGAAACGCTCGTCGCCCGGAAAAATCCTCGCCCCAACTTAATTCAAACCGCGTGATCGGTTGGTCGGTATCCGCGTTGTAAATGTAAATGTGTGTCACCGCGTCGCCGACTAACGGCGGACCCGATTCGAGTGGCGGGATTGGGGCGGCTTTATGGGCCGGAAGCGTGTCCTTGCGGACAATCGATGGCGGGGCGTTTTCCGGCGGCGGAAGCGGTTCCTTTTCGGCCCCAAGCCGCCAGGCGATAAGAACGAATAATACCGCCGCAGCCCCGAACCGCAGGGCAATGCCCATGCGCCTCATGGCCGGCACTCCTTCGACAAGAATACGATACGAATCCCTTCAAATCGGGTGCGAGCTTCTACCTCCTCTCCCGCGAGAAGACGAAATCAACCTTGGCGGCCTCCCCTTCTTTTACCGTCACGGTGGCCGTTCTCGTCCCGAGGCGCTCATGCCATGCCGAGACCTCGTACTCGCCCGGGTCGAGGCCGTCAATCGTGTATGCGCCGTCCTCCTTTGTAATCGACCAGTACGGATGCTCGACGACGATGCAGTACGCCATCATCCAAGAGTGAATATCACACTTGAACGGAATCCCCACCTCCGGCTTGTCAAATACGATCTCGAACTCCTTCATCGTCGCGGGCATCGCCCGGTTGTCCCCCCGGTTTACTTTCGGCAGGTAATGAACGTTGTGCAGGATTCCGTCGGGATTGAGCACTTTCAGCGTTTGTCCCGCCCGCACGGCGAACACATGCGGAGCATAGCGACATCCCTCCTGCGTGAGCACGGCCGGTTCTGCG
>BTUX01000121.1:0-13205 GCA_045863315.1 Candidatus Hydrogenedentota bacterium
TGAGAAATGCTCAGGAGATAGCATAGAAGTCAATCGGGTGAGGATTTTTCACACCAACAGCCCGTTTTCCCTGTCGCTGCATAAAGGTATCTGCCGCACGAAGTTGTATCCTTCATTGCCCGCGGGTGTGAAAAATCCGGGCTAGCCTTCCGTCAGGTCCTGGGCGACGAGGCGCTCGTTTGTTTTCGGGCGGCTTTTGGCTTTGAGAAGTCCGCGCATGGCTTCGCCGAGGACGAAGTCCGCGCCGACTTGTTTGCCGTTGCGGCACGATACGATGCCCGCGCTGAGTTTGACTTCGGTGGGAAAGCTGGGATCGGAGAAGGTCGTGCTGTCCACCTCGCGCATGATCTTGGTTGCATAACTGACCGCCTGCTCAAGTGGGGTGTGGGGCAGCACAGCGGCGAACATGGTGCCGTCGTAGCGGGCGAGCACGTCGTACGTGCGGGAATAGTTTCTCAGGGCCATGCCGAGTTCGACCAGCAGGTCATCCAGGGAGACAGGCCCCAGCTCGTCGTCGACGGCGATGATTTCGTCTACATCGAATACGACGCAGGACACGGGATAGTCGTGACGGTACGCCTCTTCGACTTCTTCCTGAAGCCGCTCGATGAGGAAGCGGCGGTTTCGCAGGCCGGTCAGGTGGTCGGTGTACGCGGAGTCGGTCATCAGTTCGTCCTGCACGCGCCATGCGTTCTGCATGCTCTTGGCGCGCAATGCGGCCTCTACCCGGACCATCACCATGGGGAGGTTATAGGGTTTGGTGATGAAGTCGGCCGCCCCCAGTTGATAGCCCCTCAGGATGTCTTCCTTCTCACCTTTTACGCTCACAAACACCACCACGGTGTCGCGCGACGCGCCGGCCTGTTTGATACGCTGGCAGACGTCGTAGCCGCTGATATCGGGAAGGCAAACGTCGAGCAAGATGAGGTCGACGTCGCCTTTTGAACAGGCCGCAATGGCGTCGTGGCCGGAGTAAACAGCGAAGCAGTTATAATTGTTTCTGCGCAATCCTTCGCACAGGACTGACGCTGCTTCCTCGTCGTCGTCAGCTACACAAACGCGAAACGTCTGCACCTCTACCCCCGGTTCCGTCGTGTCATGGAGTCTTACCCCAAACCTTGAGCGAGCCTCTTGCAAGAGTGTACCCGAAGCCCATTGAATTTGGCAAATCGGCCCGCGCCTGCGCTTGTCGCGTAACTTTATGTATGGCAGCAACTTCTATGCCGCTGGAGGGGCTGCTATACTGCCCGCATCATGCTTCAACCCTTGGTACACGTTCTCGTCGTCAACTGGAACGGTTTGGAACATCTCGAGTCGTGTTTCGAGTCGCTGCTCCGGCAATCGTACACCAACGCGCGCTACATTCTGATTGACAATGCGAGCAGGGACGGATCCGCCGATTACGTCGAAAAGACGTTCGGGCAGGATCCCCGAGTCGAACTGTTGCGGTGCGACACCAATCTCGGCTGGTCGCGGGGGAACAATGCCGGGATTGAACGCGCATTGAGGGAGGGCGCGGATTACGTCTTCCTGCTCAACAACGATACAGCGACCGCCCCCGACACCATTGAGCGTATGGTCGAGTTCGCGGAACGGACTCCGCGCGCGGGCGCACTCGCGCCCAAGATGGTGCTCTTCGATCAGCCAGATCTACTCAACTCACTGGGCCTCGGCTGTTCCCTGGTGGCCTGCGCCTGGGACCTTGGACTCGGCCGACTTGACGGGCCACGGTGGAGTGAGGCCGCTCCGGTGATCGGCGCGTGCGGGGGCGCTTGCCTGCTGCGCAGCGAGGCGCTGCGGAAGACGGGCCCACTGCCCGTTGACTATGACATATACCTCGACGACCTGGATTTGTGCCTGCGCATTTGGGACGCGGGGTATGAAGTCTGGACCTGTCCGGCCGCGGTGGTGCGCCACAAATTCAGCGCGACGATGGGCACTGGAGCGCTTGCCCGCCGGAAATACTATCTGAACACCCGGAACCGCATGCGCCTGATGCTGCGCAACTATCCCGCATCGCATCTGCCACACGCCTTGGCGGCGTTCGCCGTTTCCGAAGCGCGCGCGATCGGCCGGTCCCTGCTCGAGCGCGAGTGGTGGAGGGCAGCCGCGCACGTTCGGGCGTGGTGTTCCGATGCCGCGTTTGTGCCCAACGCAGTTGCGGCGCGTCGGGACGCGCGGCGCCGTGGTTTAGAGCGGGGCCGGTTCTGGCCGTTTATTCGCACCGACATGATGTTCTTCCCCGGCATCGAGCTCCCGCATAGGGGATGGTACGAACCCCGATCCACCCCGCTGGGAACGTTTCAGCCGATATCGCGGTCCGCCACGCTGGTCTCCGACGGCGGGCGGTTGAGCCTTTCGCACGTCAACTGCTATCCTCGTCTTGGACCAACCGATATTGAACTCAGGGCCGGCGGTTCGCCGATTGCGCGGTTCGGCACGCAGCGCGTCGATTCCCTGACGGTCGACGTTCCGCCCGGCGAACTCGAGTTCGTGGCCAACCGCATATTTTGGGCGGAAGAAACGGGAGAATCCATTGATGTCGGCGGTTGGATTGCTGTAACCCGCAACCATGTGAAATCCTGAGAACGTTACATGCCTCAGATCTCTCGGCTCGAATACCTGGCAGAAAGGAAGCTCGCGGTCGAGCACGCGTTGAATGACCGGCTCCCTTCGGCCGATGTCGAGCCCCGTCCTGTCCACGCCGCCATGCGCTACGCGGCGCTCGGCGGCGGCAAGCGATTGCGTCCCATCGTTGCGATGGCCGTGGCCGAAGCCGGCGGTGTCGACGGCGAACGGGTTTTGGATGCGGCCTGTGCCATCGAGTTCGTTCACACCGCCTCGCTCATCCTGGATGATCTGCCGTCCATGGACAATGCCAAGAGCCGGCGGGACCGGCCCTGCACGCACGCGATCCATGGCGAGGCGACGGCGATCCTCGCTTCGCTCGGCCTGATTGCGTCGGCGTTCGAATTGGTCACGCGCAACGCCGAGACCATGCTGGACAAGGAGGGCGTCGCCGAAGTGGTCTGCGACCTCGCGGGCGCCATCGGGACGCGCGGCCTCATTCAGGGTCAGCACGTGGACTTGACGCTACACGGCGCGGCAACTCTTGACGACCTCGAGCACATTTACCGCCAAAAGGCGGCCGCGCTCTTTCTCGCCGCCGTAACCATCCCGGCGCGCCTCGTATCGATGCGAGAGCCGGAGGGCCGCGCTCTCCGGAAGTTCGCCGTTGATCTGGGAGTCGCATTTCAAATCACGGACGACCTGATCGACGCACACCCGGATACCGACCACGGCCAGAAAGCAACGTTCGCGACCTTTCTTGGAGAAAGAGGGGCGAGAGACAAGGCGATCCAGTTGATTGACGAGGCCATTTCGGCGCTCGATATCTTGGGGGAACGCGGCGTCCCGCTGCGGACTATTGCCGAATATGTCAGCAAGCGGACCTTCTGACACCCGCGGCATCTATCTGCGAATCGCAGGTGGAATTCTCCTAATCGTCCTTGCGGGTGTCGCGGGTTCTGTGCTCGGCTCCTGGCAAGGCAGCCGGCGAACTGGAAGCGCGAAAGCGCCCCCGCCGGAGGGCGCCCCGCAATCCGCCGCGCAGTCCGGCGACCAGACCTTTTCGATGCCGAGGCCCAAACCGCCTTTTTTCTTTTACGCAAGCGCCCAACCCGGCGCGGACCTTGAAGCCGTCGCGGGCGAGGTGAAACTGGCGGCGGCGAGCGGCATTCACGAATACATCGTCGGCATATCCCTCCCGTGGCCGGGGCTTGGCCCCAACCTCGACACGGTGCTGTATCCATTGGACCGAATCGAGCAAGAAAATCCCGAGGCCTCTATTTTACTTTCCATCTCCCTCAACCCTCCGGAAGCGTGGTTTGACGCGCACCCGGAGGCCGCAGCCGTAACGGGCGAAGGTCTCGCAAACCAGCCGAGCATTACGTCGGAGGTCTGGCTGCGCGACGCGAAGCAGGCCTTGTCCGATCTCCTCGCGGGCCTCGAGGCCACGCCCCGCGGGGAGCCTGTGACAGGTTTCGTTCTTGGTGCGCTTGAAGATAATCGTTGGTTGCATTCCGGCGACTATGACCGAAGCGAGGCGAACCAGGCCGGGTTTCGCGCCTGGCTTCGCAATGAATACCCCGACCCCGCCGCCCTTCAAACCGCATGGGGAGACCCCGACCTCGACTTTGCGACCGTCACGCCGCCGGAAAAGCCCGACACTTCAGACGCCTCGCGCGTGTTTTTCGAATTGCCCGCCGAGCAGCGGCACGTCGATTATCTCCGGTATTTGTCGGAAAGCACGGCGGACGCCATCGCCGGGTTCGCGGCACACGTTCAGCAGAACTCGTCGCGGATATGGAAGATATACGTCCCGTACGGGTACTCGTTCGAGTTGACCGCGAACGACACGGGGCATTGCGCCTTGGGCCTTCTGCTCGACAGCAACGTCGACGGTTTCATCAGCCCGGTTTCGTACGTGGACCGCGGACTGGGTGGGGTCGGCGGGTTCATGGGGCCGGTCAATAGTGCGGGATATCACGGCAAACAATGGCTCATCCTGGACGACACCCGCACAGGCATATCGCGCAACGCCGTCACCGGCGCGATCGAGAAGATCGAGGGGCTCCGGACGGAAGACGTGATGCGGGTCCAACGGAGAAACTATGCCAGCGCGCTGGCGAACGGGCTCGGGCTGGTTTGGGCGGATACCCAGGGCGTCGGCAGCCTTCACGATTCGAAGATGTGGGAAATGTTCAAGGGCATGCGTGACACCTACGATTCGGTTTGGAATTCAGCGGACGCGCCGGCCGCCGGGGCGTTCATCGAGTATCCAACACCGGAGAAACGTGTCACCTTGTGCGTGGTCGTGGACGAAGCCAGCCGTTTTTATCAGCGATGCGACGCGAGACTGAACGAGCGGATCCTGCTGAACCTGCGCGACTGTGTCCTTCGCACCGGGGCGCCGACCCAGTTCTGCTTGCTTCAAGATGTCTTGAATGGCTACGCCCCGCCGGCGTCCGTCTATCTATTTGCCAACGCGTTCAATCTGCACGACGAAGACCGCAACCGCATACACGCCCACTTGATTCAGCACAAATCGACCGCGATTTGGATATATGCGCCGGGCTACATCGGCGACGTGGCCTCAGTCGACACTATTGGCGCGGTCACCGGGCTGCCGGTGCGACAGTTCGACAAACCTACCACCGCCGGGTCCGTCTATCAGTTGGACGGCGGCATTTGGATCAAGAAGGGCCAGGAGTTTGGTCAGCGGGACACGTGGAGTCCGCTCTTTTACATCGACCTGCCCAGCTCCAAGGTGCTGGCCCGGTACAAGGAATCGCAGCAGCCAAGCGTGGCGATCGAATTCTTTGAGGAAGGGTGGGCGTCGGTATACATCGCGGAGCCGGCAGTCACAACGGAGATGCTGCGGGAGATTCTGCTGATCCTCGAGCACCACGTCGCTTTCCGGCGCGGGCCCACCCAACACGCGGATGTCGCCTATTTCGGTCCGAATCTGTTCGCGATTCACGCCTCCACGGACGGCGAACATCACGTGTATTTCTCTGAACCTTTTGATCTCGAAGATGTGCTCAATCCCGATATCGGGTGGTTTAACAAATTATTCGTGCCCATTCCCATGAAAATGGGGGAGACACGGATACTCAGGCTTGTCCCGGCGATTTCCGACGAGTTGCCCGAGGAGGCACCGGAGGAAGTCGAGGAGGGCGCGACAAATGCCGCTGATGAGCTCGATCCATGAATGACCTTCTGCTCGGTGTTGACGTGGGCGCGACTGGAATCAAGGCGGGCCTATTCCGCGCCGACGGTAGCCTCGTGGCCGTTGCCGGACGCCGGAACGCTCCCGCCGCAGACCCATCGGGACAACCCGGCTGGATGGTGTGGGATCCCGGTGAAATCTGGGACAACGTGTGCGCGTGCATTCGGGAATGCCTGTCGATTGCGGGGCCGAAGGCCGACGTCAAGGCGGTGGCGTGCACCGGATTCGGCGCAGACGGCCTGCCGCTTGACGCTTCGGGTCGGCCGCTGTACCCCTTCATAAGTTGGCACTGCGGGCGGACCGTAACGCAACGCGATGCGCTGAACCGGCGGTTGGGCGAAGCCGACATCTTCCGAATCACCGGATATCACAACTACCACATCAACACCGCCAACCGGCTGCTGTGGTTCCACGACTATCATCCGGAAATCCTGGAGAAGACCTATCGCTGGCTCCAGGTGCAGGACTATGTCGCGTTCCGCCTGTCCGGCGAGTACACCACGGAATGCACGATAGCGTCCACGACGATGCTGTTGGATATGGGACTTCGCGCGTGGTCGAAAACGATGCTCGAGGCGGCGCACGTCGATGCGTCGATCCTTCCTTCCATTCGCGAGGCGGGAACGCCGATTGGCGCCGTGACTCCGCAAGCGGCACAGGACACGGGGTTGACGCGCGGCACGCCGGTGGTCACCGGCGGCCATGACTGTGAGATTGCCGTCCTCGGCGCCGGCGTAAGCGACGCGGACGTCTGGATTGACATTACGGGGACCTGGGAGATCCTCATTGCGACGGTCGATTCATTCCAGCCGACTCCCGACCATTTTCGGCGCGGCCTGGATTTTGAGTGCCATGCGCGACCCGGACAGTGGATCTGTCAGAGCCTCATGATCGCGGGCGGTGTCGTTGAATGGGTGCGCGAAAATTTCTTCCGGGAAGTGCCGGAGGCCGACGCGTACGCAAGAATGGTCCATGAGGCGGAAATTCCGTCGAGCGGGGTGTTCGTGCTCCCAAGTTTCGTGCGGGGCATGGGGCCGGACGCGAGCAGCAAGGCCCTAGGGGCCATACTTGGCCTTCAGACCATGACATCGCGGGGGCAAGTCGTTCGCGCCGCGCTCGAAGGCTTGTGTTTTCAATTGCGCCGCCAGATCGACGCGATCGCGGGCGCCGTGAATCATCGACCGCGCAAACTCCGCGTCGTCGGCGGCGGCCAGAAAAACCCATTGTGGCTTCAGATGAAGGCCGATGTGACGGGCCTGCCCGTCGAGATCAACACGAGCCCGGAAGTGACGTTGCTGGGCGTGGCCATTTTGGCGGGCATTGGCGCGGGTTTGTACCGGGATCTCAATGACGCGCTTTCACGCATTTCGTTCACGACCGAGGACTTCGCCCCCGATACTGCGCGCCACGAAAGCTATGAGCGGCCGTTTCATGAGGTATACGAGAAACTCGCGGATTCGCTTCGGCCCGCGCACCTGGGCATCGATTCCTTGATCGGAACGACCTGACGCGGCGGCCCGCGCCGCAAACCCTCAGTCCTCCTCGAGAAACCTCTCCATGCCTTCGGACATCCAGAATAGCTGCGACGCGCTTGCGATTTGAGACGCCACCATCAGCGTTTCCGCGACCTCTTCCTTCGTTGCCCCGGCCCGAATGGCATCCTTGGCATGCGCTTCCACGCAATGCTCGCAACGCATCAAACATCCCGCGGCGACGGCAATCAATTCTTTCGTCTTCGCGTCAAGCGTCCCTTGCGTCTTTACAGACCGGTAGAAGCCGTACCACGCGTCCGCTTGTTCGGGTGCGCGTTTTCCGAACCAGTATTTGGCCATGGGTGACTTGCCTGTCGTCATCGCGTGTACTCCTTGGTTGACCCTATCTTCACTCCGAATACTCTAGTGCGTCCAGATTTTGCATGACGTTCTGAATAGCCTGCGCCACTCGAACCAGGTATTCCTGGTCCACATCCACGAACGCCGGCGTGCTGATCGGTCGCCCGCATACGTAGCGGGATTGTAAAAGCATCCTCCCGACCCCTTGCGATTGAAGGTCGTGAACAAGGGGGCGGTGTGGAGCAGCCCGTAGGTAAAGTTCGTATTCGAGCAGCGGTCCTTGGTGAACGGCGCGCCCTCGGCTTGCAGGGCCTTCTCGATTCGGTCTATCCCGCATTTCTCACCAGTCGCCCCCGTTGACGGGGAGCGACTGGTGGTGAAAAATGCTCTGGAGAAAGCACGTGAGTGATTTTGGTGAGGATTTTATCACACCCACCATCTGTTCTGCCGTGCCGCGGCATCCACAGTCGCCATTGGGAATCCTCCACACGTACATCTTGTACCAGTTTACACGCAGTACGGGGCGAATACACGCCGTATGTCCCGCTGCATCCGTTAACGCCGAAGAAGTAGTATAATAATGTCGAAGAAGGGGCACTACGATGATCGAGCGGTTTCGAGAACCGGATCGGGCCGTCGCGTACTTGTGCGCAGCCCTCCGCAAGGACTTCGAGGACGCGCAGGTCATCTGCACGTGGTATCCCAAAGACGTCGTCCATCCGCGTGAACGCATTGTCGATGCACAGCATGTCATTCCTACTCTCGAATACTTCTGCTCCCATTTTGTGGAGGCGATCGCCATTCACGGTCTCGAATACCGCGGCTACCCCATCGGCGGCGTGCAATGCCAGTGCCACCCGAAAATGCATCATCTATGTCCATACCGGTGCCGGGATTTCTACGACAAGCCCATCGTAACGGTGCTCGTCGCGCGGGACCGGTTCCGGCCCACCGAATCCGAAAAATTGGATGTACTCCATCTCCTGCAGGAACACGTGGAACACGAGCGAAAACATGCGGACGATCGCATCGGGCGCCACGGCAGCGGAGCGTCCATCCGGCGGAGAGATTGATTCGGTCGCGCGCAGGATGCAAAAGCGCGGAATAATTGATCGCCCCCGAATGTATGCGCTAAACTATGGTCAGTTCCCTCTCGACGACCTGCTCGTGCCGGAGTGGTGAAATTGGCAGACACGCACGGTTCAGGGCCGTGTGGGCGCAAGCCCGTGGGGGTTCAAGTCCCTTCTCCGGCACCATACGACAATCCGACCGGCCTCCCCTCACGGGAAGGCCGGTTCTTATTTTGAAACAACCCGACCCGTGTGCCATCGTGAATGTGGCGCGTGGAGGAGTTGTGTCATGAAGCGGTACCGGGGTCTTTTATCGATCACGTTGCTCGTGGGGGCGGTCGCGTTCGCCGAGCCGATCCACCAAATCAAGATCAACGGGAAGTTCGGCGACTGGGCCAACGTGCCGTCCCGCAAGGACCCGAAGAACGACACGCACGATACCGATCACGACGGGCAGTTTGATGTGCCGGACTACGTGAACCATCCCGATGTGGACCTGCTCGAGTATAAGTTCACGCATGACGACGAGAACTTGTATGCGTACTTCCGCGCGAAGGGATTGATCGGGCGCACCCAGGGACAAGATGAGGGCACGCCGGGCCGCTATTACGTCATTGTGACAATCGACGTGGACGATGACGATGCGACCGGGTACTGGTTGCATGAAGGCGGTTATTATCCCACCAGCCGCGGATACGACATGAACATGGAAGTCGAATTCTACAACAACTCATTTAATACCGGGCACTATATCAATCACGGCGCACGCAACCAGACCGAATTGGATCGGGCGTTTCTCGATCAGGCGAATGGGATCGTGCGCGTCCGACAAGGTTCGTACGACTACTACACCCAATGGGTATGGTGGGACGAACCGCAGGGGTGGCCCGGCGAAATCACGCTGCCCGACGGCCACAGCACCATCATATGGGTTTCGGACCGCGGGCCCATCTATCAGGGAATCGTCACCATCGCGCTCTCCCCGGACGGGCACGAAGCCGAGATGAAAGCCCCGTTCAGAGGGTTCATGAAAAACAAGAAGGGGAAACCCATCATTAAACTGGGTAAGACCATCGACGTGTCGTTCTCCTTGGAGGCCAGCGGGGAACTCGCCCCGGGAGGGCGGTGGGCATCGGACACGGCGGAGCCGTTTAAGTACAAACTCGGCAAGAAGTATGCGGCGAAAGGACAGGAGGATTGACCCGGGGCCGGCGTTGAGAGCGGTTCCTTGACAGGAGCGATACACGTCTATATTACATACATATGAACCGTAATGATGTCGCTGAATCCTTCCTCCCGATGCGGCAGCGTCCACCGCGCTGCGGACTCGCGCGACGCCTCGCCCCCAGCCTTTGGATTCTGCTCTTCCTCTTTGGCCTGCGCGTCGCAGTCAACTCGTGGTTGCTCTCTTTCGCGTTTCGTGGCTGCCGCCCATGCAGGAGTGGTATTCCGGCCTCGTCCCTTACGGTCCGCTCCTTGCCGCGAAGCTTGTTATCATCGCCGTGTACGGCAGAATCGGTCTGGAGTTTTCGCGCGGGTACGGATTTTTCACTCGGCCGCGCAAGGCCTTTGGCGCGGGTGCATTGACCTTCGGCGTGGTTTACCTTTTCTCGATGGTGATTCGTTATGGTGTGCGAATGGCCCTGTATCCCGAGGAACGGTGGTTCGGCGGGTGCATTCCGATCGTATTTCATTGGGTACTGGCTTTCGTCTTGATTGCATTCGCCCTCTATCACCTCGCGAGACTGAGAGAGATCTCCAATTTCGAGCGCCCCTATATAGACGAACGAATGAAATCGACACGCGCATCATGACAACGGTCGGGCATATTGAAGTCGGCTCCGCTCAATCGAAATCCGCTCGCTCATGTGCGCGCAGGCGCAAGGTGTCGAGAGTCAGCCGGGCCGCCTCCGTCATTCTTATCATGCAATTGGTCTGGTCCCTTTCTTCCTGCCAGACAGTGGCCGGGCGGGTCTTTCTGCCGCGCAAGGGTCTGCGTCCTCCCGAACACAGGGTGAAAGCGGATCGGAACGTGCCGGTGACGATGTCGGACGGTGTTGACCTCATTGCCAACGTGTACCGTCCGGTTGGGATCGAAAAGACTCCGGCCATTTTAGTGCGGGTGCCCTTTTCACGAAGTTACAAGAACAACCTGATGGGGAACGTCCTGGGCACGTTTTGGGCATCTCGCGGCTATGCGGTAGTGCTCCAGCGTTCAAGGGGACGGCACCCGTCCGGCGGCGAGTTCTACCCGCTGCTTTGCGAGCGGGGCGACGGAATCGACACGCTGCATTGGCTCGAGCACCAACCTTGGTATGACGGTCGGCTCGGCATGTGGGGCGGCTCGTCGTTTGGGTATACGCAATGGGCCATTGCCGACCAAAGGGACCCCGGCCCGGCCGCCTACATGATTCAGATCGCGAGTTCCGAGTTTCGGGAGATGTTCTATCGCGGCGGCGCGTTCGCCCTCGAGAGTGCGCTCTACTGGGCGCTGCGAAGTTACCGGGATTGGGACAAGATACCTTCTGTGAAGACGCTCGATCGAGGCGCCTGGGGCTGGCCCCTGCTCGAGGCGGATAATCGCGCGGCGGACGACATCCCCTTCTTCAACGATTGGGCAGGCCATGTCCATAAGGATGACTACTGGACTGCCATAGACGGCGCGGATCGTGCGGCGTCAATCGCAGCCCCCGTCCACTTGATAGCGGGATGGTTTGACCCGTTTCTGCCCGCGCAACTGGACGATTATGTCCGAATTCGCACGGAGGCGGAAGCCGGTGTCGGCAGCTCGAGCCGGCTCGTTATCGGCCCGTGGGCCCACGCGCGTCCCGTGGTACTTCCCGGCGGCATGAGGGGCGACAACTACCGTCGCGCCGCGCTTGCCCCGAGCGTTGCGTGGTATGACACGCACGTGGCGGAGATCGCCGCGGATGCGCGGAGCACCGCGCCGGTGCGAATCTTTGTCATGGGGGAGAACAAGTGGAGAGACGAATGGGAGTGGCCGCTGGCGCGCACAACGTTTACGGAGTACTTTCTAAGCAGCCGTGGACATGCGAATACGTCAGCCGGCGACGGAGAACTGGCCTTGTCGCCCTCCATCTCGGCGTACGCCTACGATCAATTCACCTACGATCCCAATGATCCCGTCCCCATGGCCGGAGGGGCGGTGCTGGGACCCCGAGCCGGGACCGAGCCGCAGAAACGGGTGGAAACTCGGCATGACGTGCTGGTGTATACGACAGGTCCGCTGGACGAGCAGGTGGAAGTCACCGGCCCGGTGCACTTAATCCTATATGTGACGACGTCCGCGCCAAATACCGACTTCACGGGCAAGCTGGTCGATGTGCATCCCGACGGAACGGCGTACAACGTCTGCGAGGGGATTCTGCGACGGTCATACGCGCCAACCGATCAACCGGTTGAAATCGAGCTCGAACTATGGCCGACGAGCATCGTTTTCTTGAAGGGACATCGCATCCGCCTTCAGGTGTCGAGCAGCAGTTTCCCGCGATTTGACCGCAATCCGAATACGGGCGCTTACATACCGGCGGAGACCCGGCCCGTGACCGCCCGGCAGCGCGTGTATCATGGGGGCGACACGCCGTCGCGATTGATATTGCCGGTTATCCCTCGGCCTCGGCTGTGATCGCGACGTCCTCACGGGATGCATCGAGCGAGTTGAACGGGACAAGGGTGACGGAATCGGGGCCGATAAGTCCGCAGGAGACGGCCAGTTTCAGCGCGGACTCGACGTTGAGACCGCAGCGGTAGACGTACCGCGGCGGGATAAGTTGAATAAGTCCAACGCTGATGTTTGGAACGGTTGGAATGAGCACTTTCACCAAGGTCTCGCCATCGCTCGTATCCACGGTGCCAACGATGAATCCCACGGATCGCGCGCCGACGTAGGGAAACTCCACTATCGCGGGGTCTTGCAGTGCCGGCTCCCCATCCTGCTGAAGTGCCGTTTGCATGATCTGCTTGGTTGCACCGTAGACCGTGGTGACCAGCGGGATGCGCTCGATAATCTGTTCGGCCGCGCGGATGAGCCGTCCGCCCACGACGGCGGTTGCGATAAACCCCGTCAGGTACAGCAGCGCTAGGAGGAGCACAATCGACGCCAGCACGACGGCCATGGGGCCGGCATTTGCAATCGGCGATACCGGCGCGATGAGCTTTTCCGCAAACGGCGCTATCCGGCCGGCCGTTTGCCGGTAGGCGAAGTCGAGAATGAACGCCGTTACACCCAGCGGAACCAGAACGAGGAATCCGGACAGGATCCTACGCCGAAGGATGCCCATCACACGATGCCCGAGACCGTGCTTCGTCTTATCGCTTTGTTTGGCCCGTTTGCTCGACGATCCCGTGTCAAGGCCCTGCGAAGCGCAAGGGGTGGACGTCAGGGGATCGCCGTTGACGGTTTGGATCCGGTCGGGGATCAGTATGCCCAGTGACATGACCGCGCGGAACGCTTCTTCCACCGAAAGAGTCGTTTCACGAACCTTGCCAACG
>BTUX01000122.1:0-13137 GCA_045863315.1 Candidatus Hydrogenedentota bacterium
CGAAACCCTTCAGGCGCGCCTTGAACGGAATGCCGAGCAGGGTATCGTGATGCCGCCCGCGGAGGCCGTGACGATCGCGGTGCAGGTGTTGGAGGCGCTCAGCCGCATTCACGCGCATGGGATTATCCATCGCGATATCAAGCCGTCGAACATAATGCTGACGTACACCGAATCGGGCGGGGTTTGCGCCAAGTTGATGGATTTCGGCGTCTCGCGCATGGCGGACAACGACGACCAATTGTCGAAGTTGACGACCACCGAGAGCGGCGGTCCGGGCACGCCGATGTACATGGCCCCGGAGCAGATTGATTCGAGGGCGTTCGGCGAGATTTCGTACTACACCGATGTGTACGCAATGGGAATCCTGCTGTTCCAACTCCTGTCTGGAAAGCCGCCGTTCCGCGGGACCTTGACTGAGGTGCTGAACGGGCATCTGAACAAGCCGCTGCCGGAAATTCAGGTGCGGTTGGACGGCGTGATGCCGGACGCGGTTTCGAACCTTCTCAAGCAGGCCCTGGCGAAGCGACCGAAAGACCGAATCCAGACCGCCAAGGAATTTCGCGAGAAGTTGTCGACCGTAACCGGCTTGACGACAGACGCGGCGGGGCGTTCGAGCGTCCGGCTGAGCGACACGGCTACGCGGCCTTCGTCGGTGGACGCGCCAAACGGGGCATTCAGCACGCGCACCTGGCTGGCGAGTTCAACCGTGCAGCGACTGACACGATACCGCCGGAGCATGAAGGTACTGGCGGGCGGAGTCGCGGCGGTGCTGGTATTGGTGGTGGGATCCGCCATTTGGCTCCTGGGCGGAGGAGGCGATGCGTCGAGCGCAAGCAACTCGGGTGATTCGCTCGTGCCGGGCGCGGGCCTGTCGACTCGAGGATTGACGGCGCCGACGGCCAGTGTGACTCCGCCCGAGGACTTGACTGCATTGGAGCCGGTCGCCGAGCTTCCGACGGTCGCGCTTCCCGCGTTGGACACGAACGCGCTCGATACGGCGCGGTCGGTGGACGCCGCGCGGGAGTGGTTTACGCTGGCTACGGGAATTGACGCCTCGGCGACGGTGGTCCAGGTGGACGGCGCCGCGAGTACGGTTCAAGTCCCCGGCGCCGTGCCCCCCGCGGATTCGTCGGTCGGTTCGATCGTCGTAGAAGCCAGCGCAATTCAGGGGCCCGGTGAAACGGCCGGTCCATATGGCACAAAAGAGCATGTCGTGCGGCCCGGCGATACCCTGTCAAAGGTGGCTTCGGCACACGGTGTCGACGTGACGGATCTCCAGTGGTGGAACGGCATGCTGAATCCAAACTCGTTGAGCGTGGGCCAAGTGCTTCTCTTGTACCCGAGAGAGGGGTTGCCTCCGAAAGAGGAGTTTATGAAGAAGGCAGCTGCGTCTCGTCCGAAGAAACCGACGGGCGGGATGGGCGGAACGGGCGGGGAGGAAACGACCGCCCCCGTGCAGTGGGGCGGCGACGGCAACCCGTTTGCGCCGAAATCGGCGGCGCAACCGCCTCCACCGAATGTGCAGGAAAAGCCCAAGAAGACTCCGTTGCGAAACATGTGGAACAAGCTTCGCGGCAAATCGTGAGGCGAGTGTCTTGCCCGTTTCCCACCGCGACAGGCTCGCGTTTTTTTATTGGGTGGGTGCGAGCCAGACGCGAGAGCGTGGCGGCAACGTCAACGACACGGACCCGTCAGACAAGGGCACTTCATTTTCTCCCAACCGATCGCGAAGCTTTCTGATGCCATGGATCGGCACATTCAGGCGCACGTCTTGCGGCAAGGCCGTGTAATTGTGAAGAACCACGTCGGCCGGGCCGAAGGGCTGCATCACGATACGGGCTGGGGCATCGAGTGAGATGCCCATGTCCGTATAGAACGCCTTGCGGACGATGTTGACGGCTTGTCTGGGAAGTTCGAGCAGGCCCAGGGGTCGCGGCGGGAGCAGGACTTCGCCGACGGCCCGATAGTCTTCGACCGAAAAGGTTCGCACGTTCAGGACCCATATGCGCGCGCCGGCGACCGAGTGAACGGTTAGGAACGGGGTCAATCCATTCGCTGCGCTTGCCGTCAACACTACGCGCGCCGCTTCGGGCTCGAGTTGACCGGCGAGGTCGAGTCCGTGCTGCACGGCCGATGACACGTCATCGACAATAATTGCCTCCGATTGGATAGGTGTCAATGGAACCTCAATGCGCGCACCGGCGAGTTCTCGTATACGCGCGTCGCCGTGCATGGCGGCGAGAAAGCCCGCCGTAAGCACTATGTTCGCCTGGTGCTTGACCGCTGCCTCCAGTTGCGCCGCAATGTCGGGATCGAACGCCGCCTGTGTGGGAAGGAAGATGGCCTGTGAATCGGCGGGAAACGTCGATACCGGTACGAGCGGGATCCCAAGCATACCGACGTAATCCATAATAAAGAGGTCCGGACCGGGATCGCTGTTGGCCGGTTTGTACGCGGCCACGCCGGTCACTGGGCGCACGCGTACCTCGGCGGATAACGCCTCCAGTCGAGGTTGGTGATCTCGTAACAGATTGTGCCCCGGGTGCCCGTCCTCCAAAGCCGCATAGCTGAACAGGATGATCTCCCGCGCGCCGGCTAGGACGGACTGGTATGCCTGCTCGATAAAATCGTCCGCGTCGCAGTCGCCGTGATCGAACCATGCGCCGCCGGTTTTCTGTTTGCCGATCGAGGCGAGCCAGCGGAAATTGACGAATCCTTCGTACGGCTGCACAAACCCGTAGCGCTGGGTGTTTGCCCCCCGTGTTTCCGTACCGACCCAAATCCGATCGAACAGTTCCGACTTGGCCGCGACATCGTAACCAAACTCGTGAAACCGGTCGTACCACTGCGGGTACTTGATGATAAGTTGAATGTCGGGGTTTGTGCTGCGGGCCGGCGCGATGATCGTGTCTTTCGCCGTCTTCACCATCAAGGCGCGGCGGTACTCAGACCAAGTGCGCTCCCCCTTCGCCTCAACCGACAAGGGGCCCTCGTCACCTGTGCAGAAGAAATCGTCTACGATGATCTCGTCGAACAGTGGTGCGGCGCGGCGCATGATCGCTGCGATGTCCTCGCGGGTCTTGGAGTCCTGCCAGTTCAACCAATCCAACCCGCCCTCCTGCCTTACGCCGCCATCCGGCCCGGGGACGGTGGCGATGCCGCCGGAAACGAGGAAGCCCTCGGCCCGGAGCGCGTCCCGAACGGCGATGATATCGGCGGATTTGACTTCGGCGCCGCGAAAGAACTCGAGGTAGACCTTGGTGATGTTCAGACCGCGCAGGATTTCGGGCGCGTCTCTAGCCGCGTCCGCTTCATGGGCGAGTCGTTGGACGGAACCGGTCGTGAGGTATGCGCTCCAGCGTAAGGCGGGCACATTGTGTCCATTTTCTGCTGTCGCGGCGCGTGCTCCGCATACAACGCAAAACGCGATGAAATGTGCCGGAAACACGTTTCTACATGTGCTCATCAATTTCCCCATGAATGCACTGCAAACCACAGGCGGGCCGGTTTGAGTCACTTCCCCAGACCCATTCTAGCGAGCACAATCCGGCGGAGCAACCCACCGCGGTCTCGCGACATGTGGACTGCGGCAGCTTGCTGCCGCGACCTTGCTGCCGCGGCCTTGCTGCCGCGAGTTTGCGCGCGCCGCCGTAAATTCGCGATAATCCGGCCATCATTGACCGCTAGTAATGGCGCCGGGTCCTGCCGGTATTCGATACATCATATCCACGGATCGCCCCCTGCTTTTGTGCATTCGGCCTTCCGTTTGATGAGAAGGAGTACATCGTGCGGCGATTTGCAGTTGTAAGTGTGGTGGTGTGGATCGCGGGAGTGACCGGACTGGGGTGCGGCAAGACAACGTCGGAGCCCGGGCCGAGTGCAGATGAGAAACAAGGCGTAGTAATCGAGCCGAAGGCGATTCGCGGCGAAGTTCCCGCCGGCATGAGGGACCGGGCCGAGTCCGCGGGCAAGCAGTCGGGGAGAGGCGAGCGGTCCGCTACGGAAGAAGGCCGAGCCGCACGAAAGCGTAAGGATGCCAAGGAGCCCAAGGCGGACCGGGCGCAGCGAGACGAAGAGCTGAGCAATCGCCGTGCAAACCGGAAAGCCGTGAAAAGCAGCCAGCGGCAGGCGCAGCTCGATGCCGCGGAACGCGACAGCCGGATGGCGAGGGAGAACCTTCCGCCGTTGCCCGAGGGACCTTATACGAATGTTCTGCTGATCACGATCGACACGCTGCGCGTGGATCGCATGTCGTGTTATGGAGCGTCCCGAGAGACGACGCCGACGATTGACGCGGTGGCGAAGGAAGGTATGCTGTTCGAACATGCGTACGCGCAGCGGAATTCGACGTGGCCGTCGCTGGCGACGATCATGACCTCCCAGTATCCGGTGCAGCATGGGGTACGGCACAACGGCCTGATGATGAAGAACGACTCGCTGACGCTGGCGGAGATCCTTGCCCAGCACGGCTACCTCTGCGCGGCATCCTACGCCAATGCCACCTCGCAAAACTGGGAAGGGTTCCATTTTCGGTACCCGATCGATCACGAGCCGGTGGACGAACGGGCGACACACGCAGCCGTGAAGTGGCTCAACGAACACAAGGGACACAAATTCTTCATGTGGCTGCACTACCTAGCGCCGCACCAGGACTACACCCCGCCGCAGGAGTTCCGAAAGTACGTGGACGCGGCCTACGACGGGCCGATTGACGGATCCAAGGAGAGCATCACGAACGCGACCGTGAAGCGGTTCGAGGTCACCGATCGCGATCTGCAGCAGGTGTTCAACCTGTACGACGGCGAACTGCTGTACGTTGATAACGAGGTCAAGAAAGTGTTGGACGTGCTGCGCGATCAGGGCGTGTACGATCACACCTTGATTATTATCAGTTCGGACCACGGCGAGGAACTGTACGACCATCACGGGTACTTCGGGCACGGCGCGTCGCTCTACGACGGCGTGCTGCGGGTCCCTTTGATACTGCGATTGCCGGGGACCATTCCGGCGGGGAAGCGGGATGCGACGGTTGTGCAACACCTCACCATCGCGCCGACGGTCCTCGATGTCTTGGGGATACCCATTCCGGAAGCGTTCGCGGGCAAGAGCCTCGCGCCGTTGTTTCGCGGCGAAAAGGCGGATTTCGGCCCGGCCATCTCCGAAATGAAGGACCAGATCCTGACCATCCGGACCGCGGATTATAAGTACATTTACAATCCCACGAACTACAAGCCACGCAAGCTCAACGAAGAACGGCGGCAGCGGGCGGGAATCGGTGCGGCCCGCGTCGGCAAAGGCGGCGGCACGGACGTCGAGGCGGACGTGGACGTGGATGAATCGACCGTTGACCCGGAACTGCTGGTCATGCAGATGAAAGAACAGGAGTTGTACTATGTCGCGGAAGACCCGCTCGAAAAAAAAGAAATCAGCGAAGGTAAGCCGGACGTGGTCGAGTCGCTGAAGAAAGAGCTTGCGGCGTTTCAATCCGAGTACCGATGGGCGTTTGGCCATGAAGTGGACAAACGCATTCAAACCGAGATCGATCCTGAATTGAAAGAAAAACTCGAAGCCATGGGCTATGTGATGAACGAGTGAGTCGGCGATCGATCGAAGGTGGGTAGCCGTCTAGGAGTAGGGGAAAGAATCGTGTTGAGTATCCGTGCACGCGTGTCCTGTTTTCTTGGCGCATGGGTGTCGCTCCTGATTGTTTCGTGCGGCAGTCCGAATCCCTCGATCGACACCGCCCCGGAGCGGACCGCCGGGTCCGGCACGAAGGCCGCTGCCGCCGGGGCCGGTGGCTCGAAGCCGGTTCGCGAGCCCGTGCCGCAGCGGGATGTAGGCCACACCAATTTCCTGTTGATCACCGTCGATGCCCTGCGCGCCGATCACTTGCATTGCTACGGCTATCCCAAGGAAACGTCTCCCGTGTTGGACGCGCTTGCGGCGGAAGGCGCGCTGTTCGAGAAGGCGTTCGCCCCGAAAGGATCGACGTGGCCGTCGCTGGCCACCATTCTGACGGGACTGCATCCGGTCACGCACGGCGTTCGGTACAACGGCATGCGGCTCGCCTCTGAACACGATACGATGGCCGAGGTCCTGCGGCCCCTCGGGTATGACTGCGCCGTATTCATCTCGAACGGCGGCCAGCAGCGCTGGGAAGGTTTCGACGTGAAGTCGATCATCCGGGACGAGCCCCGGGACGCCGGCGTGACCGAGCAGGCCGTGGCGTGGCTGAAGGAACACGCCGACGACAAGTTCTTCCTCTGGGTGCACTACTTCGCGCCGCACGGTCCCTATACGCCGTCGGATGAGTTCAATCGGTTTACGGATCCGAATTACCGCGGAACTATCGACGGAAGTTACGATACGTTGACGAGGGTTTTCACCCAACAGCAGAACCTTAAGCCGGAAGATGTGGCCCATGTGAAAGGTCTGTACGACGGCGAAGTGCTCTTCACCGACACCCAGATGGGGCTGCTGCTGGATGAACTGAAAGCGCACGGTGTGTACGACGACACCCTCGTCGTCTTCTCGGCCGATCATGGCGAGGAATTGCACGACCATCACCGATACTTCCATCACCAGGCCTCGTTGTACGACGGGACGATCCAGGTCCCGCTCATTTTCAAACTGAAAGACAAAATCCCGCCCGGACTCCGCGAGAAGCTTCCCGTTTCAATCGTCGACATCGCGCCGACCGTGCTGGAACTGCTTGGCGTCGGCATCCCGAAGGAGTACGAGGGGACTAGTCTCGTCCCCGTGTTTCGAGACGAGAAACTGGCCCGCGGGCCGGTATTCGGGGAATGGGGCGACAAAATGCTCTACATTCGAACGGACGAATACAAGTACATTTACAATCCGTCGGGCTTTCATCCGCCGGTGAAACGGGAACGCGAGGAGGCGAACGAGGGTGGGCGAAACCGGAGGCGGAATGAGCATGCCCTGCCGATGAAGGAGCGCGAACTGTACAAGGTGAGCGAGGATCCCGGTGAACAACAGGAGATCAGCGAAGCGGCACCCGAGGTCGTAGCGGAACTCGAGAAAGAACTCGCCTCGTTTCGCGAGAAGTATGGTTGGCGATTGGAGAACAAGGCCGAAGAACAATTGCAGAAAGACCTCGACCCGCAGACGCGCGAGGAACTCGAGGCGTTGGGGTACGTACTTTAATTTGCAAGAACATAGGCCCGGCAGGGGTGCGGGCATTAGCGGTGGAGAATGCCGGGTTTTCTCCAGAGGGGAAGGGGTGCACGATGAAGGTTGATCTGGCCGTGATCGGGTCTGGTCCCGCGGGGCAGCGCGCGGCAATTCAAGCCGTCAAGCTTGGCAGGCGCGTCGTGCTTATCGAGAAGAAACGTCTTGTGGGGGGAGTCTGCACGCACACCGGAACCATTCCCAGCAAGACGTTGCGCGAAGCCATCATGCATTTCTCCGGGTACCGGCACCGCAATGTCTATGGGCGGAGCTATGCGGTGAAGCGCCGCGTCACCTTTACCGAACTGAGGCATCGCATTAACTACGTCGTGCAGCACGAGATTGAAGTTGCGCGAGACCGATTGATGAGGACCGGCGTTGACATCATCACCGGAATTGCGCGTTTTGAGTCCCCCCACCGACTGACTGTCGATTCCGACGGCGCGATCTCGCATGTCGAGGCCGACAAGATCATCATCGCCACCGGAACGGTGCCGTATCGGGCCGAGCGCGTGCCCTTCAATGGGCGCACCATCATCGACACGGACAGGCTGTTCGAGCCCGACTTTGAAATGGAAAACCTGCCGAGGAGCATGGTGATCATCGGGGCAGGCGTGATTGGCACGGAATACGCCTGCATGTTCGCCACGATCGGCGTTGACGTCCGGCTGCTGGACCGTCGGGTCGAACTCTTCCGGTTCGTCGATCCCGAAATCAACGAGGCCCTGACGTTTCATATGCGCAACGAGCGCATGACGCTGTACCTGGGCAAGGACTTCTCCGACATTCATGAGGACGGCGACGGCAAAGTCATCACGACACTATCGAACGGGAGGGAAATCAAGACCGAACTGCTGATGTTCGCATCGGGACGGGCCGGGGCGAGCGCGGCGCTGAATCTGGAAGCGGCGGGCGTGCGGGTCACCGGCCGCGGGCTAATCGAAGTGAACGAGCATTTGCAGACCAACGTGCCGCACATTTACGCGGCCGGCGATATTATTGGGTTTCCTGCGCTTGCGTCCACCTCGATGGAACAAGGCAGACAGGCCGCGTGCCACGCTTTTGGCGTTGCGTTTCGAATGGACACGCAACTGCTGCCGTACGGCATCTATACCATTCCCGAGGTTTCGATGGTAGGAAAGACGGAACGCGAGCTGTGCGAGGAAGGCGTCCCGTACGAGATCGGCATCGCGCGCTATCGCGAGGTCTCAAAAGGCAAGATCATGGGCGACGAACTTGGCATGCTCAAGTTGATCTTCCATCAGAAGACGGGGCGGTTGCTGGGGGTGCACATCCTGGGGGACGGAGCGTCTGAACTCGTGCACATCGGCCAGGCCGTGATGTCATTCGGCGGCTCGATCAGTTACTTTGTCGACACCGTCTTCAACTACCCGACCCTCGCGGAGGCTTACAAGATTGCGGCGCTGAACGGGCTCAAGCGAGCGGGCGCGCAGACCGTATCCAGCCGCGAATTCGTGGCCCCGAAGACCGCGGGCGCGGAAGAAGTGTGGGTCGAGGAATCGGCCGATGACCCAGGACACGCATTGGGGTCGTAGCGACGTGCGGGTGAGGCCCTCGACACCTTTCGACGTGCCGTTTGGGAATTGATTCGGCGGGTCCCTTCGTTTCATTCGTGACACGGGCGCAATCCAAAGCTTCCATGATTGACTTATCCGGAAAGACCGCGCTGATTACCGGCGCCGCCCGGCGCATCGGCCGTGCCATCGCACTGGCCTTGGCGCAAGAGGGCGCCAACGTCGCGCTTCACTACAGCGCGTCTCTCGATGACGTGAAGCGGCTGGCCGCGGAAGTGGAAGGGTTCGGGGTCCGAGCATGGACGGTGCGGGGCGATCTGTCCGTCGCCTCATCGGCGTCGGAGGTGTTTATGACGGCGCTCGAAGGCGCCGGGGCGGTGGATTTTCTGGTCAACAACGCTTCCGTTTTTCCGGAGGGAACGCTTGATAGCATGACGAGGGACGAACTGTACGCAAACCTGGACGTGAACACGATCGCGCCATTGCTGCTGTCTCGCGCGATGCGCGCGCAGGGCCGGCCCGGCGCCATTGTGAACCTGCTGGACTGCATGATCGCCGACTACGACCGGAAGCACGTCGCGTATCACCTCAGTAAGAGGGCGCTCCATTCGCTGACGCGCATGATGGCGGTCGAGTTTGCCCCGTCGCTACGCGTGAACGGCGTCGCCCCGGGGCTGGTCCTGCCTCCCGCGGGAAAAGACGACACGTATCTTGATTCCTTGGCGCATACGAACCCGCTTCACCGCCACGGCCGCGCGGAAGACGTCGCCGCGGCGGTTTTGTTCCTGCTCAAGAGCGACTTTGTAACGGGGCAGGTCATTTACGTCGACGGCGGGAGGAACCTGCGGGGGAGCATGTATGGCTGAGGACCGCGAACCGGAAAAGATCTTCATCCGCGACTTGACCTGCCGCTGCATTGTCGGTGTCAACGCCGAGGAACGGGCGAACCGTCAGGATGTTATCATCAACGTCGTGCTCGAGGCGGACCTGCGGGCTGCATGCGCGAGCGACCGCATTAGCGATACGACCGACTACAAGGCAGTGAAGATCGCCATCCTCGAGGCCGTCGAGGAATCCCAGTATTTTCTGCTCGAACGGTTGGCGGAACGGGTCGCGCACGTGTGCCTGGCGGATCCGCGGGTGATGTCCGCAAGGGTCACCGTCGACAAGCCCGGTGCGTTGCGGTTTGCGCGAAGCGTCGCGGTGGAAGTGCACCGCCGCAGAGGTGAGGGCCGTGCGTGAATGCAAGGTCTCGCCCGTGCTGGTGTCCATCGGGTCCAACATTGACCCGGAGGGCAATATCGAGTCCGCCATTGAACTTTTGCGGAAGCGCGTGGACGTCAAGGCGCTATCCGAGTTTTATTGGACAAGAGCGCTCGGACCGGACGGCCGGCCGGATTTCCTGAACGGCGCGTGCGCGATCGAGACCGACCTAAGTGCGCGGACGCTCAAGTTCGATGTGCTGCGAACCATAGAACGCCGGCTTGGCCGCATGCGGACCGCGGATCGATTTGCCCCGCGAACCATCGATTTGGATCTTGCTCTGTACGGAGATGAAATCTATTGCGAGGACGAATTGGTGGTGCCGGATCCGGATATCCGGAAACGAGCATTCCTGGCGGTACCTTTGAGTGAGCTGGCGTTTGACCGCGTAGTGCCTGGATACCAAATCACATTGGGCCGGATTGCCGAGCGCTTGGGCCGCCAAGGCCTGGCGCCGGCGCCGGAGTTTTCCGCCAGACTGAAAGCGAGGCTGTCCCCATGAACCTTGAACGGGTCGAGACCCTGATACACCAACTGCTCATCGAGATTGGAGAGGACCCCAATCGAGAGGGCTTGACGAAGACGCCCCAACGCGTAGCACAAGCCTACGAATATCTCACCTCCGGCTATCGAATGAATCTGGAGGAGGTCGTCAACGGGGCGGTTTTCGAATCCCATGCAAATAACATGATTATTTGCAGGGACATCGAGCTATACAGTCTCTGCGAACACCACATCCTGCCGTTTTTTGGGGTTTGCCACATCGGTTACATTGCCAAAGACAAGGTGATAGGGCTCAGCAAGCTGTCGCGTATTGTTGACTACTATGCGAGGCGCCTTCAGATTCAGGAGCGCCTAACTGCTCAAATTGCGAA
This sequence comes from Candidatus Hydrogenedentota bacterium, assembly GCA_045863315.1. Lineage (GTDB taxonomy): Bacteria > Hydrogenedentota > Hydrogenedentia > Hydrogenedentales > SLHB01 > JABWCD01. The sequence goes on from BTUX01000122.1 coordinate 10,865, forward strand.
CGAGATAATGAAAGTAACAGATCCCGAAGGTGTCGGTGTTGTAATCGAATGTAGACATCTTTGCATGATGATGCGCGGTGTCGAAAAGCAACACTCCATCATGACGACTTCCTCCGTACTGGGCAGCTTCCTGCACGACCCCGCTACGCGGACCGAATTCCTTCACCTGATTGGCCGCAACCCGAAGTTCATCCAAGACCTGTAATGGTCGGAGCAAAGCCGTATCTGATGGAACCGGGGATTGGTTGAATGCGGGCATGGGATCTGGAATTCACAGAAACTTGACCTTGTTTATCGAATATGTAATGATTCTTCGGCAATTAGTCGGAAATCCGACGGGATGCCGTGGCCGAGCGAGCCCGGTCATTCGTTCGCGGCGTGTGTCGCCGCGGTTTTTCATTATTCAGGCGTAATGGGAGTGGATGTAAGACCATGTCGGATACGGAATCGAGCACGGGCGGGCCAAAACTGTCGGCCGTTGAAGGCATAAAGGCGGCCAGCCGCGGTTTGTACGGCAAGTTAGGCGAAGAACTGGGGGATGGAAAGCCTTATCTAAGCGAGGAATCCGTCCAACTCGTTAAGCACCATGGGTCGTATCAGCAGGATGACCGGGACACGAGGACGGAACGGAAGAAGCAGGGGCTTGATTGGGACTACAAGTTCATGATCCGGACTAAGTTTCCGGGGGGTACCATCACGGCTGAACAGTACCTCGCATGCGATGAACTTTGCGACAAGTACGGACAGGGCGATCTTCGGGTGACGTCCCGTCAGGACTTTCAGTTCCATGGAGTCGTCAAAAGCAACCTACGACCCCTGATTCACGACCTGAACCATCTGGCGAACATCATGACGTTCGGCGGTTGCGGCGATGTGGTGCGCAACACGATGGCCAATCCGGTGGCGGACATTGATCCGGCCTATGAGAAATGCGGGGCGGACCTGATCGCGATGGCGCGCAGAATCAGCGACCACTTTCTGCCGAGGAGCAAGGCGTATTTCGACCTGTGGATCGATGACGAGAAGGTGAAGCTCCACGAAGACGGCACCTACACGATCGAACCGTTGAGCGAGCCGGTGGACGACCCCATTTACGGGACGACGTACCTGCCACGGAAGTTCAAGATCGGCTTGGCGGTCGATTTCGACAATTCGATTGACGTGTATACCCAGGACCTCGGCGTACTTGGCGTAACACAGAACGGGCGTATCGTAGGTTACGAGGTGCTCGCGGGAGGCGGTCTGGGATACACGCACCGCAAGCCGGAGACGTATGCACGGCTGGGTTCTCACCTCGCGTTTGTCAGTGAAGACGACCTGATGACGATTCTCGAAGCGATTGTGAAAGTGCAGCGCGATTATGGCGGACGAACGAATCGCCGGCGAGCGCGGCTGAAGTATCTGATCGACGATATCGGCTTGGAAGCGTTTCGTGCCAAGGTATTCGAGTACGCAGGCCGGTCGTTCGCGCCGCCCCGTAACGTGAAACCGACCGCACAACCCGATTATCTGGGTTGGCACAAGCAAGTTCAGCCCGGCCTGAACTACGTGGGGGCGTGGATCGAGAACGGCCGAATTCGGGATTTTGAGGGTGGCAGCCGATTTCGCACGGGTCTGCGCGCAATCATAAGTCGATTCAAACCGAGCGTGCGCCTGACGCCACACCACAATATCGTGATCGCGAACGTCCGCGATGAAGATGTGCAATCCGTTCAATCCCTTCTCGACGAATACGGAATTCCAACAGACAAGGGAATCTCGACGATACGCCGGCTCGAGATGGCATGCCCGGCGCTGCCATATTGCGGGCTCGCGCTTGCGGAGTCCGAACGCGCGATGCCCGACATCATGAAGGAGATCGAGACGGCCGGCCACGGGGACGCAGACGTACTGATCCGGATGAGCGGTTGCCCGAACAATTGTTCGCGGCCGCGTTCGGCCGAGATCGGCATCGTGGGCAGCGGGTCGGACCGCTACGTGCTGTACACCGGCGGCGAATTCAACGGTACGCGACTGAACGAACTCATTGCGGAAAAACTGACGGGCGCCGAGGTCGGGTCGGCTGTGTCCGTCCTGTTGAGCGCGTGGAAAGCGGACCGCAAAGACGGCGAGCGGTTCGGCGATTGGTCGGCCCGCGTGGGCGCCGAAGCGATGAAATCGTATCTGACGGGCGCACGCCAATCGAGTTAATGGGGCAACGGTAAGGCAAGGTCATGGCCATAGTCCTCCAACGTGAACTGATAGACCAGCTCAAGGAAATGGGGCCGGAAGAG
>BTUX01000123.1:0-13100 GCA_045863315.1 Candidatus Hydrogenedentota bacterium
GAGCGACTGGTGAGAAATGCGGGCTAGAATCAATACGGTGAATCGGCGCGCTCTCATGGCGAAACCCGCCATGCGCTGAACTCGCGCATTGGGTGGGACACCGAAGTTCGCAGTGGGTTCGCTTTCGAAACCGACTTATCCCCCTGTGAACTCTCCCAACTCCGCTTTTAGGGCCATCTTGTTAACCTTGCCGTTGGGCAACAGTGGAAGGACAGGACGGATCACGAAGTTTTTAGGCACCTTGAAATTGGCGAGGTGTCGCCGGCAGTGGGTCTCAAGGTCTTCGGGCGCGACCGACTGGTTGGGATGCGGCATGACGAAGGCGTGGCCCACCTCCTGGTAGAGGGGGTGGCGCACCCCAACGACGGCGGCCATGAGAACGCCCGGGAGTTGTTCGATGACGTCCTCGATTTCGCGGGGATACACGTTCTCGCCGCCCGTCTTGTACATCTCCGATTTGCGGCCGGTGATGAACAGGGTGCCGTCGCGCCCGACCCGTCCGAGATCGCCGGAGTAGTACCATCCGTCCGAGTCGATTACGGCGCGTGTGGCGTCAGGGCGGTTCCAATACCCTTTCATCAGGAACGGTCCACGCACAGCGATCTCTCCCACCTCGCCCAAGCGTAGTTCGTTTCGGTCTGAGTCGACGATCTTCAATTCAAACGAAGGCGCGCAGCGTCCCGCGCCGAGGAGCAGGGTTTCCAGATCGTCCGCGGGAGACGAGTACGTTACAAATCCGCACATTTCCGTCGCCCCGTACCCTGTCAGAAGCTTGGCGCCGGTGCGCTCGGCGATTCCGGCGAGGACGTCGACCACCGGCTTCGGCGGGGACGATCCTCCCCACGCAAACACCTCGATGCTGGACAGGTCCGACTCGGGAAAACCGGGCACGCCGAATTCCATGAGGTACATGGCCGGGACCTGGCCAAGAATTGTAATGCGTTCCCGCTCGACGATCCGCAAGGTCTCGGCGGGGTCAAATCGATCCATCATCACGCACAATCCGCCTTCGTAGATGCAGGCAAAGCCGATCTCGACCGCGGCCGCGACATGATTGATGGGAAAATGCAGCAGGATACGGAACCTGTCCGCGGCGTAGAGGTGCTCGGACTGCACCGCGATATTCGCGAGGATGCTGCGGTGGGTGTGGACGACGCCCTTTGGTTTGCCGGTCGAACCCGAGGTGTACAGGAGTAAGGCGTCGTCGTCGGTCCGCACCTGCGCGGCCCTCGCCTCCAATGCGGATCGCAGCCGCGCGCGATCCCGCGTTACAAAGTCGCTGAACGACTCCGTCCCGGCCACCGGCTCGCCGAGAACGAGGACTTTCTTCAGGAACGGGAAATCGCGCGCGAGCGATTCAAGATCCGGCCCGAGATCGCGGCCGCCGTACCCGCGCAACGCGACCAACACCGCAGGCTCGCAATCGCGCAGGATGTAGCGCAGTTCCTCGAGCGTGAACTTGGGGGACAAGCCGAGCCACATGGCGCCCACTTTGTTGGCGGCCATGTAGGTCGTGAAAAACTCGGGCCGGCCCATGGACAGCAGCGCGACCCTATCGCCTCGCTCCACGCCCGCATCGAGCAATGCCATCGCCAGGTCGTCTACAAGGCGACCCAATTCCCGATAGGTAATCCGGCGGTCTTCAAACACGACGGCTTCGGCCTGCGGGGTCTCATCGGCCCATTTCTCGATGTACTCCCATGTGCGGGTCAGATCCGGCATGACGTCGTTCTCCTGGATGCACGGATTCAGCGGAGCCGGAATTCGACCAGCCCCTCGCTTAGTACGCGTCGTCCTTTCTCGTCCAGTACCTCAAAAAACACCTGTTCGGTGTCGCCCTCGGTCTGTTTGCCCAACGCGCGCGTTGTGATGCTCGTGCCGGGAAGCACCATGCCGGTAAACCGGCAACTGATTCGGCGCACGCGGCGGGGGTCGCCGCCGGCTTCGCGGCGGACGACGTCGCGCACAGCCCATGCCAACGTGCAGGTGCCGTGTAGGATCGTTCCCGGCAGTCCTACCCACTTCGCGAACTGCTTCGAGGTGTGGATGGGGTTGAAGATGTCCGCGCAGCCGTCGTAAATATGCGCCGCAAGCGGGCTGACAGGAATTACGTTCTCCCAGAGCGGCGGGCCGTTGTTCCGGAACTTCGGCACCTCCGGCGGGCTTTCGATGACGGTCCCCTTGTCCGTGCATCGAACGCCGCGCAACAGGGTTCCTGCGTATTCGGTGAAGACGGGGCGGCCCTCCGCGTCCTTCGCCCGGCACCGTATCATCACGAGCGTGCCCGCGCGGTGCGGCGTCACAAACGGCAGATCGGCGTTGATTGTGAGCTTGTCGCCGGGCCGCAGCAACCGCTCGAATACCAACTGCTCCGTGTAATGGACCTGGCGCACGAGTAGATTCAGCGGGAACTTCTCGGGGTCCCAATACCTGTCGGCGTTCTGGCCGAAGGGCCAGGTCAGCGCCACGCTCAACATCGGCGGGGCGATGATGCCGTCTTCGCGCTCGTCATCGAAATACCATGAGCTGTCATCGCCGATGGCGGCGGCGTAGTTCATCGCGTGCCGCCACGTGACTTCGCATTCCAACGGCTTCGAACTCGAACCGGCATAAGACGAACTGACTTGCATCGCAAATTCTCCGAAAACGGGACCGCACCGCAAAACGTACCACGACTACGGCACAGGATTCCATGGCGGGAAACCGACAGGGGTCCCGCATTTAATTTCCCAAAGGTTTGTCTTTTCTTGCCGAAAATTCGCCGAATTCCGTGTCTAACCCGGATTTTTCACACCCGCGGGCAATGAAGGATACCACTTCGTGCGGCAGATACCTTTGTGCAGCGACAGGGAAAACGGGCTGTTGGTGTGAAAAATCCTCACCCGATTGACTGTTATGCTATCTCCTGAGCATTTCTCACCAGTCGCTCCCCTCATCGGGAGCGACTGGTGAGAAATGCGGGCTAAATATGCTGGTCATAGCCGCGAAGCGGCGGAATGGTCATAGCTTGGGGCGTCAGCCCCAAGTCAACTAAAACCAAGGCAAATTAGGTGCGATCGCCTTGCGGGAAACCGACATGCCGATGCTCCCCCGTTTTGTTCTCATGACGATGCGGCGCATTGTTTGGTCCAGATCCGATGACATCGAGTACGACTCCTTGTGGACGCGGGGTCGTCGCCGTGCCCGAAGCGCGACGGGACATCGCGTCTACATTTGGCGGCACCCAAATTCGATCTTATTTTGCACCGCCGCGCAAGACCGATTGTGCCGTCAGGCAGGGCCGAGAAGCACGGAAACGCTCACGTTGGAATCTTGACAGTTTCCATCGCGGGATTGGAGAATTCCATTCGCGCAGTTTAGGGGAGTGTGGCGCGGCGCACATTGACGGCAGGCGACGGCCGGGGAGGGAAGAATGGCACGATACGGCGGGGAGTACACGGAGACGTTCGTGGTGAATGTTCCGATCGAGGTCGCCAAGGCGCACTTCAGCAATCTTGACGTGATTGCAAGAAACTACGGCGACGTGAAATCGGCGAAAAAACAGAAGAATGGGGGGCTGAAGCTGACGCTTAACCCGAAGACGGAGATCGGCGTGACGTTCAGCGGCGAGCACACCTGCAAGTGGGAGTTCGCCACGGATAACGAACTGGTGTGGAAGTCGATTGGAAAGGGGAACATGTTCAGCCGGGGATCGGCCACTTTCACCGCGATGGGGAAGAAGAAGACCAAGATTACCTATCGAGAGGAAATGGAACTCGACATGGACGTCAATTTTCTGCTTCGGCACTTGATCGGGCCGATTGTGTCGCGGCAGATTCGCGACGGCGTGCAACAGTACCTCGAACGCATGCGGCGTTCGCTGGAAGGCTGACGGAAGGGACCGCATGCCATCCATTCACGACGGTCCGGCATCGCCTTTGTTCACGACCGTTTCCATGCGGGGTAACACGACGTTTGCAGCGATTGCGCGCGGCGCGGTGTCCTCGCTCATGCGGGAAAACCTGCAGTACGCGCCGGAAGGCGATTGCACGTGCTGGGGGATTCCTTTCACCGTCAAGCGGCCCATCCTGATTCGAGACAAGGGCGTCTCGATTTCCTTCGGGCCGTTGAAAGCGCGATGGCTGGTGTTCATGCATACCAGCGATTTCGAGCCGCTTGAGTGGAACCGGCAGGGCTTTATTTCGCCGATGCGGGGGATCGGCCGCCTGAATGAGCTGGTTGCCACGTACGTCCTCGTATATTCCGACGGGACCGAGACGCGCCACGCGATTCGCAGGCGACGCCAAATCGGGATGGTATCACGCCAGATGTGGGGGGAAAACTGTACGGAGTGCGTCTGCCATCAGAAGCCGCACCCCATGCCCATGGTGCACGAGCAGTCGTACGATCCGCCGCGCGGCGACCGGAGCGGGTTCTACGGCATGAGCACGACGCGTGTGCATCAGCCGGATTTTCCGCCATGGGCGAATTATTTGTGGGCATGGGAGAACCCGCATCCCGGGAAACAGATCGTGGGGCTTCGCATCGAACCTGCGGGGCACGTCGTAGTCGTGTCCGCCGTGACCGCAGGTAACCTGCGATCCCATCCGTTGCGCTGGGAGGCGCGCAGGAAGGCGATTGTGCGCCTCCCGCGCGGTGACGAGTTTGATCCCGCGCTGGATTCATTTGGTTTGTTGCGACAGATCCGCCTGGACTTGGGGCAGGTCATATCGGCGGAGCGCCGCCCGGTCTATCCGAATGCGCGCTGGGAAAAGACGTACGACAATCAGACGCCGGAGACGCTCAAGAGCGAGGTGCTGGTGGAATACACAGCGAATCCCGATGCGCACTTTTACGTGGCCGGTAAGCGCATCGCCGTCGCACGGCTCGGGCGTGGCGCCGCAACCGGCCCCATCACACCGGTGAAGGCGGCGACGCAACGCGTGCGCCTGCGGGTCGTCGAGCGCGGCAGCAAACGCGCGGTCCCGGTCAAACTCCACGTGCACGGCGAGGCGGGCGAATACCTCCCGCCCCTGGATCGACACCGTTTGCCAAACACCGGTTGGATTGAAGATTACAGCGTCGATTTCGTCAATCAGGGCCTTCACCGATGTACCTATATTTCCGGGGAGACGGTCATCGATTTGCCGTTGGGACGCGTGTACGTCGAGATCAGCAAGGGTTTCGAGATTCGGCCGGTCCGAAAAACTTTCACCATTGGCCGTTCGACGAAACAAATCACATTGACACTCGAAAAGGTCCTGCCGTGGCGCGAGCGCGGTTGGGTCACGGCGGACACGCACGTGCACTTCCTGTCGCCGCAGACCGCGTTACTCGAGGGCGCGGCCGAAGGGGTGAACGTCGTCAACCTGCTCGCGAGCCAGTGGGGCGAACTGATGACGAATGTCGGTGATTACGACGGCAAGACCACCATCGGGTCGAAAGAGACCGGCGGCGACGGCGAGTATCTCGTCCGGGTCGGCACCGAGAACCGACAACACGTGCTCGGACACATCTCGTTATTGGGATACAGCGGACCGATGATCGCGCCGCTGTGCGTGGGCGGGCCGGACGAATCCGCGCTCGGCGATGCCGTGGGCGTGTTGCTCGCGCAATGGGCGCGGCAGTGCAAGGCGCAAGGCGGACTCGTGATCATGCCGCACTTTCCGAATCCGCGCCTCGAAAATGCCGCCAATCTGATCAGCGGCGATATCGACGCGGTCGAGATGACATCGTGGAGCAACCTGTACGGCGGGATCGACCCCTATTCCCTTTCGGATTGGTATCGCTACCTGAACTGTGGTTACCTGATACCCGCCGTCGGGGGGACCGATAAAATGACGGCGCTTACGCCCGTCGGGGCCGTGCGCACCTACGCCCGTCTACCTCGGAACCGCCCTTTTACCTATACGACGTGGATGGATGCGGTGCGAGCGGGCACGACGTTTGTCACGTACGGGCCCTTGCTTGAATTCACGGTCGAAGGTAAACCCGCCGGCGCACGGATTCGGATGAAACGCGGCGGCGGCACGGTGGACGTGGAATGGAACGTCGCCAGCGTCACCGTGCCCATGTCCCGCGTCGATCTGGTCGTGAACGGCGAAATTCGCGAGAGCAAGCGCGTGAACAAGCGAGAAGACGCCGGGGCGTGGCGGGTGACCGTCGAGCGAAGTTCCTGGCTGGCGTTGTTGGTGCGCGGGCACTACCCCGACAAACCGGATATCGTTGCGGCGCATTCCTCACCGGTGATGATCGAGGTGGAAGGTTCGCCGTTTTTCGCTGCGGCGGACGCTGTGACCATCCTCGACCAAATCGAGGGCGCCCTCGCCTATCTGGACACCGTCGGCACCCGCGCGGATACCGTGACATACAAGCGGATGCGCATGATCCTTACCGCGGCCCACCGCCGGCTGCACAATGAGCTCCACCGGCGCGGCCACTACCACGAGCATACGCACGAGCACGACCACCACAGATAAGACGGCGCCACGGTCGCGTAACGGACATAGTCCTACAGCGCTTCATTGTCAGCCGAATCCATTTGCGATGGTGCCCCGATCCGATCGCAGCGCGCCGGGTGACTTTCCAGCCCAGATTCCTCGCTTCGCGTCGGAATGACACCTAGGTGTTGACTAATCGGATACCAAGTGGAGCCTGGGAATGAGGGGAAGTAGGGTGACCACAACGACGATTGATGGCCCCTGGGCGGGTGGCTTCGCATCCTGCTCATCCTGTCAATCCTGTCAAATGATTATTCAGTTGCGACGGCCCAATTGCGACTTCCTGCACGTACCTCCCCTCTGTCGCCCGTTCCTCTGATCACTCGGGAAATTGAACACGTGCCCAGTGGACGACTGGATCGAGTACTCGGACGGCGTCCAATACGCTCACAGAACCGAAACCTGCGCCGGGCTCCGCGGATCAAGTACACTACGCGTGTTAGGTGAACCGGAACACGTGGCGACATCTGAATTCCCTTTGTGCGCGGAGATTTTGAGTGCGGTCGTTTTGGCGCAATCGAACATTGCCGCGCCTGAGTTTGCGTGGCTGCGTACCGGTCTGGTGAGAATTGACTCCTCGCGTAATGACGATAACGTTTGCCAAATCCATATTTGCCCTGTCCGCCGTGGCGCTGCTTTTGTCGGGTTGCGGCGGCGCCGTCGTCGAGGGTACCGTCGTGGACCCGCACGGAGAGCCGCTTCCGGGCGTCGCCGTCCGGGTCGAGGGAACTCGATACAGCGCCCTGACCAACGGAGTGGGCCGATACAAGGTCCGCTACGTGCCCGGCGAGGTCGTGCTTGGCTTTTCCAAGAACGGATACACTCCGAACCGCTTGATCCGGCGGTGGCCGAGCGCCCAGCCGATTCGCGAGCCGACGGCGGTCCGGCTGGATCCTTTGCCGCCGGCGCCGGGCGTCTATTTGATGGACGACAACTATCGGTTCTGGCCGACCTCGTCGCTCAAATTGGATGAACTCAAACGAAAATCCGACCAGGCGGTGGTGTACGGCACGAGAAATCCTATATCCGCCGAGACGACGTTTCGGGGACCGGCCATTGTGATCTACCGCGGATACAACATGCCGCTGTATGGCGTGAAACTCACGAAACTTGAGAAGGCCGAGGTGGAGCAACAAAGCGGACTCTCCGGCACGGAGGGCGTCGAAGCGTGGGTGGCGGGCGCCGACTTGCCGATCGCGGTCAACCCGATCGATCAAGAGGAGCAGCAGCTTCTTCAGATTCAACTGCAGGACATCCTCGAACTTGGGGCGTACGCGGTGCACTGGGGCGCGTTGTACGGAGATACGCTGAGTGAACAGCAGCGGATCTTCTGCTTTCGCGTTGTTGACCAACTCACGCCCGTGGAACCGGAGAACGAGCAGCAAGGCGACGGCGCGGCGCCAAAACCGGCGCCTCGCGCGGAGGAACCCACCGCACCCTCGGAGGACGACGAAGGCTGACGAAAACCGCGGCGTGTCGCGCATGCCGCGTCAAGAAAGGGGCTTGAATGAAAAGGCAGTACGTTTCGTCGCTGCAGGACGGCGACGCGGTGAACGATTATTTTGTGGCCGCGCGCAAGGACCTGCGCGAACAGCAGAAAGGGGGAAAGTTCCTTGGCATGGTGTTCCGAGACCGCACCGGCGAGATCGGCGGAATCCTGTGGAGCAACGCGGTCGCCGTCTCCCGGCTGTTTGAGTTGGGCGACGTCGTCAATGTCCGCGGTACGGTCACCAGTTACCAGGATCGGCTCCAAATTCGGGTGGATCAAGTCCTTCCACTCAGGCAGGACGAGTACAATCCGGCGGACCTCGTCTACACGCCGGACAACGTGGACGAGTTGGCGGCGCAATTTCGGTCTCTCATGGCCCGGATCGAGAACGAGTGGTTACGACGGCTCGTGGACAGCTTCCTCGAGGACGGGCCGTTCATGCAGCGGTTTTCCGCCGCCGCAGCAGGGAAGAAGTGGCACCATGCGTACCCCGGTGGGCTGTTGCAGCACTGCACGGAACTGGCGCGTCTGGCGCTGGCCGCCTGCGAAGTGTTTCCCCGCATCGATCGCGATGTCTTGCTGACCGGTGTTTTTGTGCACGACATCGGCAAATTGGACGAAATGTCGCAGGGCTTGTTCGTGGATTACACCACCCCGGGCAAACTCCTCGGGCACCTGGCAATCGGGGCGGAAATGGTCCAGAAGCGCGTCGATGCCATCGAGGGGTTTCCCGAATCGCTCCGCCTGCAGGTGCTTCACTGCGTATGGTCGCACCACGGCGAATTGACTAACGGGTCGCCCGTTGTCCCGAAGACCCTCGAAGCGCTTGTGCTGTATCATCTCGACAATCTCGATGCGCAAGCGGACGCATTCATGCGCATTGCGGACGAAACACGGGAAAAGGGCCAGGCATGGTCCGATTACGTCGGCCTGATCGAGCGGCAGGTGTGGACCAAGGAACGGCTATAAATCACGGGCGGCGTGGCGCCCGTCGTCACATCTCAAGCCGCTTTTCCATCAAGGTGTTCCGAAAGACGGCGCCCCGGTATTCCCGCACTTCCTCGCCGATTGGATTGAAGCCCCGTCGCTCGAAGAACGGCCGGCCGGTGATGCTGGCCTCGAGGTGAAGCCGTGGGATCGATTGGCTGTGCGCTTCCTCTTCGATGCGCTGCATGAGGCGCGTCCCTACGCCGACTCCCTGGTATTGATAGTGGACGTAGAAGCAGTCGATGTGGCCGTCCTCGTGGAATTCGGCGAAACCGACGACTTCGCCGTTCTCCTCGGCCACAATGACGCGGCCCTTCTCGAAACGGGCCCGCCAAAACGAGTCCGGCCAGATGTCCGGCGCCCATGCGTGCAACTGCTCGGGCGTATAGTCGCGGGCGTTCACGAAGCGGACGGTGTCGTAGTAGAGCCGTGCGATGGCGGGGACATCTTCGTCTTTGTATTCCCGGACGAGCATCTCAACGTCGCATCGACGATTCGTGGCGCGTGGGCCGCTATCGATCGGGCGCCTGGCTGGCCAACCATGCCATCGCTTCGGGGCACGCTTGCCAGGCATGACCGAGTTCGTTCCATATGCGGACGACTTCTTCGAACTCGCCTTCCTTCAAATCGTCCTCGACTTCCTCTCCCGCGAAAAACACCTCGATGCGAGGTTCCGCGCTCCGCGCTTCCGCCAGCGCCTTTGTCGCGCCTCCCAGGTTTCCGCGCAGAAAACGCTCGAGGACCCGGCCCCACAAGAAGGTGTCGCTTTTGTCTTTAGGAAAGCGCCGGAACAATTCCGCCGCGCCGTCATGATCCTGCACGGCTAAGAGGCTTCCCAGCAAAAGATGCCGGATTCGCATGGTGTCCTCTGCATCAAGGGACAGCAAGTCTTGCATATGCGTGATTGCTTCTGCGTAATATCGCTCGCAGACCAGTGCATTCGCCAGACACAACCGCGCTCTCAGGTAGGGCCGGCCCTCAATGCAATCGGCCAATCGTCCCCTGTGTTCTTCGATGAAGGCCGATCCGAGCCGTGCGGACGCCGAGTCGAAGATCTCCCGCATACGCCGCAGATATTCGGCCCGATCGCCCACTTGAAAGCGTGCCAGTACAAGTTGTGCGTCCGTGTTCAGCGGATCATGCTGAAGCGCCTCCTCCGCAAGCGAACGGGCTTCGTCGGGGTCATGGTCTTGCAGTGCCCGCAACGCCAGTTGTTGCGCCTTTTCGACGGGATCGTTTGCGCAAAGCGCTTCCCCCAATTCGATCGTTTGCCTCTCGCTCAGACCGGCCAGATACGCGACCGCTTCCGTCTCGTCCTTGAATTCCATCGTCAACACTAATTTACTCACGATGCGCTGTATCATCTCCATCAGACAGGGATATGCTTCGAAGAGCGCATCCAGCGCGGCTTTCGGGTCGTCGGCGTCCTCCGGATCGAGAAAGCCGTCCTGAATCAATTCCTCGAACACATCGCCTTCGGAGCCACGAAACTGATCCTGCAGGTTTGCGTTCACCTCGTCGAGGTCGAAACGCGATGCGTCCCACTCGGCTCCCATCCACTCCGCGATCTCCTTGTAATATTTGGAGTCGGGCTCCCCGAGCACTGCAAGCTTATTGTAGTACCCGTATAGACCGCCGGAATCCTCTGGCGGACAGGCCAGCTCGCCCGCGATGCACCGCGGGTACTCGAGATCGGGATCGGCCGGGAGCTTCTTCTCGAGTACGATCTCATGTTCCCAGTCGTCGCCGAAGTCGTATCGATAGAGGAACTTCTGTCTTTCCTTGCGTATGACCTGCCATAGTGCGTAGTCGGCTTCATCCTCAAATTCCAAATCCAGGTCGTCCTCGTAGATCGGTCCGTACTCGCGACCGCCAATCTCGAAGGCGTGGAGATGCGAGTTGCTCCACCCCATCGCGGACTGAATGGCGAAATGGAGGTCTTCCAGGGTACAGGCGGATTCGATCAGGATTCGCCGCCATATCGGCGGCTTGGATCCTTTCAACGAGATCTTGAGTTGGAATACCGCAGGGTCTGTTTCATGGAATAACATGGTTGCACACTCTTTCGCTTCTTTGCTTACTGCGCTGATGTGATCGACAAACCGTCCGCGGAGCGCGTCACTCCTCCAGCACGTACAAGTCCTTCCACTTGATGCCCGAAACACCGCCGGTGTGCAGTTGCAGCGCGAACGCGCCTTCGGTCAGGTTGGGGGCGGGATCGGTCCAGTCGACGACCGGAATGCCGTTGACCCAGGTTCGGCGCCGATTGCCGGCGGACTCGATCTCGATTTCATTCCATCGGCCCGGCCGCAGCGCGTACGCGCCGGGGATGCTCTTGTCGGGCTTTACCAGCCAACCGCGTTTGTAACTCTCATACAGACAGCCCGTGTTTCCCGGTAGGCTCGGCTCGACTTCGCCCTGTACGCCCGAAATGACGGGGAAATGCTTCTCGTCGTAGGCAATCGTCGAGTGGTAGAAGAGGCCGTAGTTGCCTTCGCCAAGCATCTGGAACTTGCCGCGCACGCGAAAGTCTTTCCACGTTTCTTTGGTAGCGAGATATCCTTCGGATTTGTTTGGACCGCTTTTCCCCACGATCGCGCCGTCCTCGACCACCCATTCCTCCTCGCCCCAGATCACCCAGCCGTCGAAGTTCTTGCCGTTCCACAAGGGCCGCCAATCGCCGTGGCGGCCGGTGTCGAGAACGCGAATGTTGCGGAACCGGGCCTGTCCCGGACCGCCCTGTTTGGATGGCGATACAGCAAGCGCAATATGACCGCTCACGTAGTCGATCTGTAGTCCCCCCGAGCCCTTGGTGCCCTGAGGATCTCCCAGTTCGATCGATCCCCGGTCCCGAACTGCGCTTACCTTGGCCGACCTCCACTCCCCGCCGAGGGCGTTCGGAATGCTCAACGCGAAACCCTGTTCGCAAGAGTCCGAACTGAATTGCGAAGAAGTTGTTTCCTCGGAGGTTTCGACAGCGGTTTCAAATCCATACGCTTTCTGAGGCGCGGCGCCGGCGTCCTTTCCCTCGGGAAGCGGCAACACGGGCAGGACATGACCACGGACAAATACGCTGCCGCGGGTGTCGCCGGCCACCGAAAGATCGACTTCGAGTTCAAGATCGGAAAACTCCCTTTCCGATACGAGGAGGGCGGTCCCGTCGGTCGATTCGCCCGTGATGATGCCATCCCGAAGTCGCCAATCGCCGCTGATGACCTGCCAACCCTTCAGATCGTCGCCGGCGCTGAGTGCGTAGGATTCTGCGTCCTCGGCAAAAGTCGTCGAGCAGGCCAGAAGGAGCGGTATACACGCAAAACGCGCGAAGTTATTTCTCGAGCACGAATTCATCTTTGACTTCTCCTTCGGCATTGTACGTCTGGAACCTCAGCGTGTTCCTGCCCACCTCAATCACGTTGCAGAACGCCCCTCCACCGACCCACGCATCGACAAAGTCGGGCTTCTCGGCGCGGGCCGGCCGGCTTGGAATCGAAACCGTCTGCACGTAGACGGTGCCTTCGGCGGCCGAATCCATCTTTTTCCCGGCGCGCATGGGCGCGGTGCGGAGGTGCGTGTGGACGTGTCCAGTCAGCACGAGGTCCACATGATGCTGGTCGAACAGCGTGCCCCACGCTTCATGAAGGTGCGGATACTCGGCTTCGGCGGTGTAAAACGGAAAATGAAACACGGCGATCTTCCACGTCGCCTCGCTCTTTTCCAATTCGGCTTTGAGCCAGTCCCGCTGCGGAACCCGATCGCTCATCACGTCGAGCATGAAGAACTGGGTGTTGCCGTATGAAAAGGTATAGACGCGCTCCGGTTCGAGTCTTTCCGGACCGTGTTCGGGCAGGCCGAAGATGTCGAGGTACATGGCAGGCGGGAAGCCGTACTGCGCGTCGTGGTTTCCTATCGTCGGCATCACGGGAACCGACTTGAAGACCGGCTCGCCGTGCACGAGGAACTCGTCCCAGTCGTTTCGTTCCATGCCGGTCCGCACCAGATCGCCGGAGATCACGCAAAAGGCGGCGTCCGGATGCCTCTGGAACGTCGCCTTTTGGACATTGCCCCAAATCTCGTTGCTGTGGGTGTCGCTGCAATACAGGAACTTGAACGATTCGGGGTCCTCCGGCGCAGTCCGGAACTCGGCG
>BTUX01000124.1:0-12753 GCA_045863315.1 Candidatus Hydrogenedentota bacterium
CATCGGGAGCGACCGGGGAGAAATGCGGGTTAAACACCGCGCCCGTAGAGCAGTTCAAGAAAACACGCGGATCGGCTCTGCGTATTGGGTTGGATCGAGAGCGGGGAACCATTGGATCCGTCGACTCACGGGGGCGTGTCGCTGCTGGGATCGAACCGATCGAACGCGATGGCAACGAGTGGAACCATGCCGGCGGCTTCCACGGCGAGCACAGCGGACGTAACGACATACGGGAGCATCCAGTTCTCGCCGCGAATGATATGGATAAGCACGCCTAGCCCGATGGCTATGCCGGCGGCGGGAAGGAGAATGATCATCTTGACAAAAAAGGTAAACATGTTCCGGCCCATGGCCTGAAAGTCGGCGGCGCCGGACACGAACATCCGCGTCGGCCACAGCAGGAAAGTCAGGTTTTCGACACCCAGCATCAGCGCGTTCATGGCGGGAGCGACAATCAGGGTGATGATAAAGACATCGGGCCGGTCAAAGGCGATACCCACCGCCAGTGTAAACACGAGGTGCAGAAAGGTGAGGGCAAGGGTGGGCGCGATGACCTGGCCGGCGGCAATGGCATGCGGCGAAATGGGGAGCGTTTTCATCGCGTCGAAGGTATCCAGGTCGCCGCGGTAATCGTAACGAAAGAAATTCAGTCCGAGCATCGTGAAGTAGACCATCATAGCCACGAGTATGGGGAGCGCCGCGTCGCGGGCGGGCAACAGCCACTCGAAGTAGCGCGCAGCCACGCCCCCCGACAGCAAAACCAGCATGAAGATCGTGACGACACGACCCGTCCGGGCGAACGTCGTCAGTTGACGCCAGACAATGGGACCTATGCCGCCGGCGTAAGGAAGCCTTGGAATCGACCACTTGACACGAATGGAGCCGGCGCCGGTCAGCGGCGTTTGGCCCCGGCGCATCCGTTCAAGTCGCGCGTAGAATTTGGCGCTGCGGGCAAGTGACGCCTCCATGTAGTCCGCGTCAAGCGATAGCACCATGACGTAGAGCGCGACCGTCATGGTAAGCGCAATGGCGAGGGCGGAAAGCCACGCCGAAAAGGGGCCGATTCCGGCTGCCACGGTTGCGAACGGTGTGAAGGGCGCCGATACGGCCTTGATCACGGGGAGATTGATCAGGTCGCTCCAAAACGTGCGGGGCGATCCGCCGGCGCCGAGCACGTCCAGATAAAGGGACCGAATGCTTCGAATGCAGCCGTACACGACTGCCGCGACGAGGGCGTAGCCGCCGTACCGAAACCGCTCGGAGATGGCGCTGAGGAAGAAGGAGTAGGCCGTTCCGAACAGCATGACGAAGTAACTCGCGAGAAAGAAACCGACGAACGCCGTGGCCCACAAGTGCAGAAACGGCAGGAGCGAGAGGGACAGCAGGAGCGCCATGAAAATCGCCCCCGTCGCCAGGCCGGCAAGTTTGTACGAGATGATTTGTCTGCGCGTGTAGGGGCCGCTGAACAGGAAGTCGACCTCGGCGGGCTTGAAGTGCAGGGCGGCGCGGGACGTGGGCACCACGAGCGAGATGACGCAGAAGAGCGCCATGACCAACGCAATCCCATGGGGAGCGAATTCTTCGGCGAGAAAACCATCGGTTGCGCTTCGGCGGCCCAGGAGCGCCGGGACCACAATAAACGCGACCGTCAACGCGTAGAAGAGACCGAACAGGGCGCCCGTCGGTGTTCGGAGTTGCCGTCCAAACCGTCGAATGAATCCACGCAGCTCGAGGAACTTGAGCAGGATCAGCGCCCGCGGCAGCACGTTCATGGCGACTGGGATTTCCCTGCCGGCAGCGGCCGAGGCTCAGCAGATTCCGTGAGGTGCAAGAACACGTCCTCGAGGCTTGCCCCGTCGTGCAGATCGTGTATAGCAGAACGGGCGTCGGCAAGCGCGCCGAGGTACAGACAGCGGCCGCGATGCAATATGAGCAGATGCGTACAGAGGTCCTCCACCAGATCCAGAATGTGCGAACTCATAATGATCGCGGCCCCCTTGCCCGCCTGCTCCCGAATCGAGTCCTTTGTGGTCCGAATACCCCGGGGGTCCACGCCGGTGAGAGGTTCATCAAGCAGAATGGCCTTGGGGGAGTGCAGGTAGGCGCAGCACAACGCCAACTTCTGGCGCATGCCACGCGACAGTTCCGAGCCGGTCGTATTTCGCTTGTCAGTCAGTTCAAACCGGGCAAGCAATTCATTCGCCAAGGGCTCGTAGTCGGCTACCCGGTAGGCTTCCGCGATATATCGCAGGTGTTCCCAAACCGTGAGGACGTCAAACAGCTTCGGATCGTCGGGCACATATGCCAGAAGGCGTTTGGCGGGAATCGGATTGGCGCGCACATCATAGCCGCCGACGCTCAGCTTGCCGCGCGTCGGGGGGATGATTCCGCAAATGGCCCGCAGGGTCGTCGTCTTTCCCGCCCCGTTCGGGCCGACCAGTCCGAGCACCTGTCCCGGGCCGACGGAGAAATCTAGACCGGCTACCGCTACCGTGTTGTCGTACCACTTGTGGAAGTGGGAGACTTCAATCATGTTCCGCAGCCCTTCCATTCGACTTTAGAGCATAATGCAACTTGGAGGGTCGGGAATTCCATGAAACGACCCCGGCAACGAGGAGCCTGAGTCGGATTTGGGAATTCAGAGCAGGTGCACCGACAGGGCGGCGGGACAATGTGCTATAGTACATCCTCTTTTTTAATGCAGGGGAGAATTCCGCTTGAAGCGTTATGTTCAAATCACCGTGGGATTGCTTCTCGCCGTGCTCTTGATGGCCTTGCTCTTGCGCGGCGTCAAGTGGGGGGAATTGTACGCCTCATTCTGGAAAATGCACATGGGATGGTTGCTGCTGGCGCAAGTCCCCATCTGGCTGAGCTTCTTCTTCCGCATCCTGCGCTGGACATACATCGTCCGCGCAGTGAAGCCCGCAACCTTTCGCAGCATGTTCAGTTCGACCCAACTGGCCTTTCTTGTCAACTTCACGATCGGGATGCGTCTCGGCGAATTGGTGCGCCCGCTTGTGCTGAGTCGTCTGTCGAAACTTTCGTTTTCGCAAAGCCTGGCGGTCAACGCGCTTGATCGGGTCACTGATCTGATTGGCTTGCTGGTTGTGATGCTCGTGACCGCCTTTGCGTTCCGACCCACTGCAACCGTCGTATTGCCGGCAGGCACTTTCGGCATCGAGGCGCCGTTCGAGATACATCCCAGCGTCATAGTGGGAACCGGGCGGATGTCCGCCATTGTCCTGATCGGCGTCATCGTGCTCTTTGTGTTGCTGTATGTGAACCAGCGCCTCGTGGTGGCCTGTACACAGGCGGTTTTGAGCACGGTCTCGAAACGGTTCGCCGCGTGGGTGTGCGCGATGATCGAGCAGTTTGCGCAGGGTTTGCACGTATTCCGGTCGGCGGGCGATATGACGAAATCCATCTCGTGGTCCCTGGCCACGTGGGCGTGCTTTTTAATCGTATACGCGTGCATGTTCGAAGCCTTCGCGATGGATTGGCCCTGGTATGCGCCGTTTGTCGTGCAGGTGTTGGTCGCTTTTGCGGTAAGCGCCCCCGGCGTGCCCGGTATGGTCGGGCAATTTCACATCCCCATTGTCGTCGGCATGCTCATGTCGATTCCCGGCGTGTCGCTGGCGGATTCCATACTGTTGGCCATGGTGGTGCACGCTTCCAACATGCTTCCCATTCTCGTGCTGGGGATGTATTGCATGTACCGGGAAGGGTTCAGTTTCTTCGAACTGAGCACGGACAGCGTCGAGATCGAAGAGGAACTGCTGCGGGCGGAGGAGGAGCGGGCCGAAAGCGAGCAGAGACCGGGCGACGCATAGACTTCGGCCGGTGTGAATTTGCGCAGGTGCGTCGCTTGACGCGTACAGGACGGGAACAGCGTACGGACCCGAAAGGCGCTCCTGTAACGCCTTGCCCGCCGAGCGCGGCGCACGGCGGGCAAGTAAGAGGACGCACCGTCAAGCGTTGTGGACTCAGGCGTGCGCGGCAAGGTACTGCGCGACGCCTTCGGCAGTCGGTTTCATTCCCTCGTCGCCTTCCTTCCAGTTGGCCGGACACACCTCTCCGTGCTTCTCCGTAAACTGAAGCGCATCGAGCATGCGGAGGGCTTCGTCCACATTGCGCCCAAGCGGCAGGTCATTGATGAGGGCGTGGCGCACGACGCCGTCTTTGTCGATTAGGAACAATCCCCGCAACGCGACGGCGTTGTTGAACAACACTCCGTACTGCTCGGCTATCTGCTTGGTAAGGTCCGACACGAGGGGAAACTGCACATTGCCGATCCCGCCTTTTTCCCGCGGCGTGTTTTTCCACGCGAGGTGAGTGAACTGCGAATCAACCGAGATGCCGATGACTTCGCAATTGCGCTTCTTGAACTCGTCGAGCTTCTTGTCGAACGCGATGATTTCGGACGGACACACAAACGTAAAGTCGAGCGGGTAAAAGAATACGACCGCGTACTTGTCGCCACGCAATTCGGAAAGCGATTTTTCGGCGATCGAGTTGTCCGGCAGAACGGTCTGGGCCCTGAAATCCGGCGCTTGTTTCGTTACGATCAGTGGCATGGCATACTTCTCCCTACTCGTCGAGGGCCCGCCCGCATTTGTCGGCAAGCCCCGGCAGTTCCGTTACTGCGGCGCGGGCACACCTTTGTCCGCGCCTATCGCTACCTTATGTGGCTCCCCCGGCGCACCCGTGAATAGGGCACACCTCTACTTGCCAGCGCTCCTGGCAGTAGGTTTCGGACTAACCGTCCCTTTGCGCTTCGCCGGCCGCTGCGCTCAACGAGCGCGGCGGACGATCATCAGGTGCTCCGGTTTCGCCGGTCGAAGTAAATTTATACTACGACCTATTTTCCGGATAGCCATCGTATCATAGCGCAGCAGACGTTCGTCCTGCAAGCCGACCCACCCGGTAACGCCGGAATGCGATGGAGACCGCCACCTGGCAGGACAAATCCACGGGGCGTACCGGATTCATGGCGGTCGGGAAGAAGGGTCCCCCTTAGCTATGTCGAGCGTGACCGACAGACAGACCGCCGATCCTCAAATGCCGGCCCAGGACCAGCGCCTCACTTGCGCAGCAGGGACCGCCTGAGGACCGGCTCTCGTCCGATGGCCGGATCCCTTGATTGGAGCGGAGGCCGATTACCGCCCGGAGCGACAAAAGACATCGTGCGCGCCTATATCGGATCGGATGCCCAACCTTGTCAACGCGAAATCGTAGCGCACGGGATCGTGGGGGATGAGACGTCGAAACGCGTTGGTGACATCGAGTGCCGTGCGGATGTCGGCGGCCCGGCGGGACGTCAATCCGAGTACCTTTGCCATGCGATGCATGTGGGTGTCCAGCGGGACGATGAGTTGGGCGGGCGATACGAAGTCCCAGCCGCCCGGGTCGACCGCGTCGCGCCTGACCATCCACCTCAAGTAAAGGTTCAACCTTTTGCACGCACTCCCATCGGCCGGCGATGGGAGCAGGTAGTTCCGTCCCTCGAAGCCGTTTCGCAGATCGGCCACGAACTTTTCGAGACCGGGTAGAACGCTGTCATCACAGGGGCCCGCGTTTTGCGCGAAACATGCGCCGAGGCTTCCGTATCGGTCAATCACGCGCTTGACGCCACACAGCATGCCGCCGAGGTCAGCCCCGGTCACATAGCGATGGCGAAACGTACGAAACGTCGCCGAAACGACACGCTCACTCGAGTCCACCAGCCAGGTTCGGGGCCGGCCCATTTCCGCAAGCACTATCGACACACTCCGGATGATCTGTTTGACATTTCCGAATGCGAGGCTTGACGCGACCAATCCCGCGATTTCGCGGTCGGCCAAATCGGGATAGTTGGCGAGGAATTGCAGCGGGTCGGGGGAAATGTACTCGGGGCGGTTGAAACGTTGGTAAAGCTGATCGAGCGTTCGCCTCAGTCGAATATCCGGGGCGAGACGTGCGGGCGTATCGCACACGGGCTGAAAGCGCATGTTTCCGGTGTTGGCGGACATGCCGCAATGATAACGAAACGTCCAAATCGGGCCAACGCGGCCGCGGACGTCGTTAGGAGCGCCTGAATGCGATCGTCGTAACTTTCCCGGCCGCACTCGTGTAGAATTGTGCCGACGCGGAGGGTCGATCCGGCGAAGAGGCGAGGTTTCCACTTTACGCGCTCGGTTGTTCAGGTGCACAGGTGTGGGCGGAACACCGTCTCCTGTACACTCAGAATCGCATCATTCGGCTGTGTGCGCGAATGGGGCATGGGCGCAGGCGAGAACAGGGGATTCGGACATGGCCAATTCAACGGGCGGGGCGGTGGTCGTCACAGGAGCGTCGACGGGAATCGGCGAGGCCAGTGCGCTGCATCTGGATCAGCTTGGATTCCAGGTGTACGCGGGCGTGCGCAAGGACAGCGACGGCGACGCCCTGCGAAGCAAGGCATCGAACGCGCTGAGGCCGTTACGGCTCGATGTGACGGATGCCGCGTCAATTGAAGAAGCGGCTGCCGTGGTAGGTCGCGAAATCGGGGCGGGCGGTCTTGCAGGACTCGTCAACAACGCCGGAGTGAGTATCAACGGCCCGCTCGAGTTCTTGCCGATCGATCTCTTGCGAAAACAGCTCGAGATCAACGTCGTGGGCCAGGTCGCCGTAACACAGGCATTCCTCGGTATGTTGCGGGCCGCGAAAGGGCGCGTCGTGAACATCGGTTCCACGAGCGGGCGGCTCGCCGTCCCCTTCGGCGGTCCGTACTGCGCGTCCAAGTTTGCCATCGAAGCGATTTCCGATGCCCTGCGCATGGAATTGAAGCCTTGGGGAATCGAGGTCGTGTGCGTCGAGCCGGGCGCGATCGCGACTCCGATTTGGGAGAAATCGATCGGTGAAGCGAAAGCGATGCTCGAAACCATGCCGGCCCAACTGATGGAACTTTACGGACCTCTCATCAACAAGGTGTTGGAAGCCGCCGTGAAATCGGGACAAAACGCGGCGCCGGTGCAAGTGGTGGCGGAGGCGGTCGCCCACGCGCTCACCGCTTCAAGACCCAAGACGCGCTACGTGGTGGGCAAGGACGCGCGGTTGCAGATGCTGCTTGCGTACCTGCCGGATCGCCTGCGAGACAGCCTTATCCTGAAGTTCATCGACCGAGCGGTATAGCGATCGGCTTTCAGTTGTGTTGCGATTCGAGCCATCGCGTGCAGTCGATGGCGGCCATGCAGCCGGACCCGGCCGCGGTCACGGCCTGACGATAGACTTTGTCCTGCACGTCGCCCGCAGCAAACACCCCCTCGATCCGGGTAAGGGTCGTGCCGGGTTTCGTCAGAAGGTAGCCGGTCTCATCCATGTCGAGCAGCCCCTTGAACAGGTCCGTATTGGGTTTGTGCCCGATGGCCGAGAAATAACCGGAACACTCGATTTCCCTGGTTTTGCCGTTGTTCACGTCCTTGATTCGAACTCCGGTCACTCCGGCCTTTTCCTCACCGAGGACCTCCTCGACCACGGAGTTCCACTCCACCTGAATTTTCGGGTTTGTAAGCGCGCGGTCCGCCATGATCTTGCTCGCGCGAAACTTGTCGCGCCGATGAATAATATGGACCTTGCTGGCGTAGTTCGTGAGAAAGATGGCCTCCTCCATCGCCGTATCGCCGCCGCCGACGACGACCAGCGGCTTGTTGCGAAAACGGGGCAGCGCACCGTCGCACGTTGCGCAGGCCGACACGCCCCGGTTCATATACTTCTCCTCCGACGGCAGCCCAAGGTACTTCGCCGTCGCGCCGGTGGCTATGATGACGGCCTTGGCCTGCCACGATTCGCTATCCGAGTAGATGGTGAACGGCCGCTTCGAGAAATCGACCTTGGTCGCGGTCTTGGAAACGATCCGCGTCCCGAACCGTTCGGCCTGCTGCTTGAACAATTCCATCATTTTCGGACCGGTCACGCCCTCCGGAAATCCGGGGTAGTTCTCGACTTCGGTCGTGGTCATGAGCTGTCCGCCCGGCAGCACTTCCTTGCTGAGTTCGCCCTCGAGCAACAACGGATTCAGGTTCGCTCGCGAAGTGTACAGCGCCGCGGTGTATCCCGCGGGACCGGAACCGATGATGATGACATTCTCCATACGTGACTCCGTGAAACATGGTTACAGCGCGGGATATTCCATGGCCCCCGCGTGGTTTGGTTGGATGGAACCACCGTCGACGCGTGCAGTATACGACAGGCTGAATAGGTAGGCAAGGTGGCGGACGAAGCCCGCGCGGCTCAGGCAAGCGCGGTGTCGCCCGATTCACTCGACGAACAGCCGCTCCAGAGGCACCTCGGCGATTCTCCCGGCCCTTGACAGGCGGTCCATGTCGAGCTTGGACTTCGCTCCTACGATTGAAATCAACTTCGGCCGGCCGGCAATCTGATCGCGATAAAACCCGAGCATCGTCTCGATATCGGCTGTAAGAATGCGCTCGTATCGTTCGCGCCGGGGATCCACCGCGACTTCAAGCCGTTCCCACCCTCGTACCGCGGGGAGAATTTCGCGGAACCCTAGCCGCGATGAAACAAAACTGTTGATGAGGGCGTCTTTGGCCGTCGCGAAACGTTCCGGCGATACGGGCATGTTATCCAGTAGGTCGACAAACGCCTCGACGCCTTCCGGTGTCTTGTCGACTTGGCTGCCCATGCCGCCGACCATGACGTTCTGTTCGCCTTTCCGGCCGCCGGTCACGTAGCGAGCGCCTACCGAATATGCCAGCGCCCGCGCTTCCCGCAGTTCCTGGAATACAATTCCGGCCATGCCGCCGCCGAAATAGCTGTTATACAGGTTGATTGCGGGTATTTGGGTTTCGTCGTAGGACTCGCAGGGGATTGCAATTTGAATCTGGGACTGCGCAACCTCCTTGTCGAAAAACATGATCTCGGTCGCACCGGGGCTGCGCACCCTCCGAAAATGATACGGGGGCGGATCGCGCAGCGGATCGACGACCGGGTGGTGTTTCTTCATTAGTTCCACCACCTTTTCCTTCGGCAGCGATCCCACGTACAGAACCGCGTGTTTGTATCCAATCAGATCCCGAATGGCCCCGTGCAGCTCAGCCACGGTCAGCTTCCTCACCTCTTCGCTCGACATGGATTGAAGAAACGTCGAGTCCTCGCCATACCGCTGGTACTGGACGAGTGCGCTGGAAACGGTCTGTGGATCCTTCTTGGCGTCGTCGCGCCGCGCGAGGATGATTCGAATAAGTTCGTCGAGCGTCGCCTGGTCAGCGGTGGCATTGGTCATGACATCCATTAGGAGGGCAAGCGAGGCCTCGAAGTTCTCGTCTAGACCTTCAATGCTGGCGCTCGACTCGTTGTAATCGACGCCGAACCGGAATCCCGTGCCCAGCCTATACCATTCCTTCTGAAGGTCCTCGGGACTGAAATTCGTGGTCCCCGACTTGTCCAGCAGCTCGGCCGCCGCCGGAAGCCGATTGTTATGGTGCACGCCCACGTCAAAAGCGAACGTGAGCGAAAAGAGATCGTTGATGGGGTTTTTGACGTAGTACAAACGTATACCGGCGGGGTCGTCGACGATGGAGTAATCCTTTGTGGGATCCACGAAGACGGGTTCAAGCGGTTTGATCGGCATCGCGAGCAGGTCCCGCGCAAACTTCGATTGGCGCGCGGCGTCAATTTGAATTGTGTCGATTTTGGGCTTCTCAATCTTCGGTACCTCGTGCTGACCGTCCTCGCGGTAACCCGCCACATAGTCCTCGGCAAAATACCTCTTCGCGACCCGGACAACGTCGTCCTTTGTCAGGCGTGCCATGCGGTCGATCCGCGAGACGGCATCGGCCCAGTCCTCATGCGCGATATAGGCTTCCCGCATGTAGCTTACGCGGGTCTGGTCGGATTCGAGTCCCGCCTTTCGGTTTTTCTTGAAGTCCGTGATAATCGCAGGAATGATCCAATCCTCGAACTCGCCGCGTTTGACGAGTTCAATCTGCTCGAGCAGCAAGTTTTCGACTTCCTCGAGCGACTGGCCGTCCTTGGGTATGCCCCACAGGTATTGGGCCCCGTAGTCGTTCATAAGTTGCGGGTACGACCCCGCGCCACGCACCCGCTGTTGGTGGACAAGTTTCAAATCGATAAGGCCCGCCGAACGGTTGGAAAGCACCATGTCCAGCAGCCGGAGCGCGCCCGCGTCGCGATGGGTTTGAGATGCGGTGCGAAACGCAAGCAGCACGTACGGCTCGCCTGGGTATCTCGTGACGACCCGTTCCGCGCCTTCGAGGGGTTTTTCCCGCCACCGTCGTGTGCGGGGCACTTTCCCCGGCTGCCACGACGAGAAATGGGCATCAACGATTCTCATGGTGTCTTCTTTGTTGATATCGCCCGAAATGCAGATGGCCATGTTGTTCGGTACGTAGTATGTCTCGAAGTAGTTGTAGATGTTGACCAGCGACGGCTTTTTCAGATGTTCGACCGAACCGAGGGTGGTCTGTTGTCCGTAAGGGTGTTTTTTGTAGAGCAGCTCGTTGACCGCCTCGCCGATGATTCGGCCCTTATTGTCCATGGACCGGTTTTTTTCCTCGTACACAATTTCGAGTTCCGGCTGAAACAGGCGAAAAACCGGCTTTTCGAACCGATGGGATTCGATAATCGCCCATTGCTCCAAACGGTTCGAAGGCAGTTCGACCTTGTACACCGTTTCCTCGTTCGACGTATGCGCATTCAGGGACGTGCCGCCCATGGCCTTGTACAGGCGGTCGAATTCGTTGGGAATGGCGTATTGCGAAGAGAGTTGGGTCTCCTTGTTGATTTCGGCGTAAATGGCCTCGCGCTTTGCCGGGTCGGTTTCGTGGAAGTGCTGTTCGTACAATTCCGTGATCCGTTCCAGATGCGGTTTTTCCTTTTCGTAGTCGAGCGTGCCGAGGGCTTGTGTTCCCTTGAACAGCAGAT
Source organism: Candidatus Hydrogenedentota bacterium (assembly GCA_045863315.1). GTDB lineage: Bacteria > Hydrogenedentota > Hydrogenedentia > Hydrogenedentales > SLHB01 > JABWCD01. The sequence goes on from BTUX01000124.1 coordinate 10,921, forward strand.
GTTCGAGGTAGTGCGCGAGCCCCGTCGTTTCCGCGGGGTCGTGCTTGCTGCCGGCGCGCACCGCGATCTCGGCATAGAACCGCGGCTGCTCGTGGTTCTCGCTGAGGTAGACGGTGAGCCCGTTGTCCAGTTCATAGATGGTCACCGCCATCGGGTCGCCCGGGATCGGCCCCTGGACGACGCGGTATCCCGCTGCGGCGGAAAACGAAGCCGCCATCATCGACGCAAATACGACGCCTATCCGGACCCGCTTCACTGCCATCATTGGATGCGCGCTCCTTACGTTCAGGGGCAAACCCGATTATTCCTTATCGTCCGCTTCGTTTATTCGGTCGGGGTCCCGCCGGAATATGAAGAAGTGCTGAGAGGGTAAGAACTCGAGGAGATCCACCAGTTCGAATCCGGCGGGATGCCACTCGTCCAACACTTGCCGGACGGACATGCGATGCTCGACTTTGATGTGTTGCGCGGTCTCGCCCAGCAGCCGGTACTCGATCAGCGCGACTTTTCCGTCCGGTTTCAGGCTCTCGAGCATCTTCCTGAGCATCGGTTGGGGTTGCTGGAACTCATGGTACACATCCACGAGCAGTATCCAGTCGATGCCGCCCTTGGGAAGCTTGGGATCGTCCTCGTCGCCGAGGACCGGCACGACGTTCGTCACATTCTCCTTCGCGCAGTACTCCTTCACCATGTCGAGAAATTCCGGCTGAATGTCCACCGCAAACACTTTGCCTACCGGCGCCACGGCCTTTGCCATTCGGCGGGAGAAGTAACCGGTCCCGCAGCCGATGTCGGCGACCACGTCGCCCGGCTTGAGCCCCATTGCCTTGATAACTTCGTCCGGTTTCTCTTCCTGTTCGCGCTCGGGCCGTTCGAGCCATTCGGCCCCGTGGTAACTCATTACCGGCGCAGGTGTGCGTGGCCCGGCCGACGGTCCGTCGGCCCGCGCGCAGTACAGCGTGATAAACAACGCGAACGTCGATATGATGCCAAGAACCGCGAGGGACCGGCCTGCATTCATGACGCTACTCCTTGCGATGCCTGACCATACGGTGCAATCGTAACGGGACGGACAGCCGGCGAACAGAATGGCAGAGCGCGGGTTTCCGTGCAATCCGCCCGCCGCAGATGGATGCTATCGAGGACCGGCCGTGACCGGCGCGCTAGCCCCGGTGTAGTTCGTCCAGCATTCGCACAATTTCGTCGACAATGGCCTCACCCGTGCCCGGGGGCACATAGCTGTGGTGGCCCATCCAGGTCTGGTACCCGCCGAGTGAATAGGCCTTGCGGTCGCCCACATAGCCGATCCAGTCGTTTGCAAGTTCTGCTACGACCGTATTCGGGAACGGAGAACGCCGCTTGATCTCGATTCCGAGAACGGTGAAGAACTCAGCAGGCACCCCCACGACTGCCACGTTGCCTATGCGCATGGCCTGCAGCCACGTTTCTCGTTCCTCGCCCTGGTGCGGGCGCAGCTCCTCCCGCATGGTGCGAAAGACGTCGATTATAGAGTCGGCCCCTTGTGGCGCCCGCCTCCTGCAATACGATGAGACCTTCTCATCTTCCACCTGTTCGTCAAAAGTCCGCACCGAGACTTTGAACGGGCGCTTGATCGAAGCGATCCTGGCGGGGCTTTGCGGCGCCGCCATTTCAAGCCCGGCCGACACCGCCGCCTTCATTCGATCGATTGCAATCGGCACGGGCACCGGTTTCAAGTTGTGAGTGGAGCCCGAGGCGCCCTCGAGAAAACAGACGACGGCGCCGAGTTCCCCTTCCAGTTGCTGGGCGGCCAGCCCGTAGAACGACGGCGAACGCACCATCCCCCCGACGGTG
>BTUX01000125.1:0-12705 GCA_045863315.1 Candidatus Hydrogenedentota bacterium
CTGATCATCGACAAGTCCGGCAGCATGCAAGGGCAAAAGGTGGAATTGGCCAAGGAAGCGGCCATCGCAACGGTGGAGCTGCTGGGCCCGCGCGATTACGTCGGCGTGGTCGCATTTGACAGCGAGCCGTACTGGGTCATCGACCTGCAGAGCGCGGGCAACGCATCGGGGATCATTGAGACCATTTCAACGATAGAAGCGAGCGGCGGGACCAGCATCTATCCGGGATTGTTGGAAGCACACGACGCGCTGTCGCGAGTCCCCGCGGTGCTCAAACACGCGGTGCTGTTGACGGACGGCCAGTCACAGCCCGGCGATTTCGAGGGCATTGTGCAGCAGATGGTCGGAGAACAGATAACCGTGTCGACGGTCGCCGTCGGAGAAGGGGCGGACACTGTCCTGCTTCAGGATATCGCGCGCTGGGGCGGCGGCCGCTATTACTTCACCGCAGACCCCTACGACATTCCCCAGATCTTTACCAAGGAGGCGATGAGCGCTTCGAAGTCGTCGCTCATCGAGGAACCGTTCCTGCCGCAGGTGTTCAAGTCCGACCAAGCGATCGCCGGGATTGACTGGCGGTCGTCGCCGTTCCTGTTCGGATATGTCGTGACATCGGCGAAGTCGACGGCGCAGGTCTCGCTCGCCACGGAACGGGGCGATCCGCTCCTGGTGAAGTGGCGGTTCGGTCTGGGCAAGACGGTCGCGTTCACTTCCGACGCAAAGAGCCGCTGGGCGACCGACTGGCTGAGTTGGCCCGGCTACGGAAAGTTGTGGGCGCAAGTGGTGCGCGACGTGATGCGGACGAGCCAGAGCCAAGGCGCCGAAACCACGATTCGCGTCCGCGGCAGCACGGGCCGCATCGCCGTGGACAATGTGGACGGCGACGGGAACTTCGTGAACGGCCTGATTACCACGGCGCGGCTCATCCAACCGAATCTGAGCGTTTCGCCGGTTGATTTCGTCCAAGTGGGGCCGGGCCGGTACGAGGCGGAAGTGCCGATGCGCGATATCGGAAGCTATTTGTTCACAGTGAGGCAAGTGCCGGCGCAAGCCGATTCGGAAATCCAGGGGAGCGAAGGGCGCATCGTGTCGGATTACACGCGCGGCGTCACCATATCGTACAAGCCCGAATACCGGCATCTCTCGACCAATGAAGACTTCCTCCGCCGGTTGGCGAAGGTTACCGGCGGCGCGTATCAGCCGTCGATGGAAGAGCTGTTCGCCATCGGCGGTGATGACTACGTGCTGATTCGAAAACGGTTGTGGCCGTGGCTGTTGATGGCGGCATTGTTGCTGTTTGTGTTGGACGTGGCTTTGCGCCGGCTCGACCTCGCCGGGTGGCGCATTATGGGAGCGCCCCGCCGGTACGGTTGAGCGGCCCCGCACGCACAGGAGGGAACCATGCGCTGGTTCGTAATCGGTCTCGCATTGTCCGTCGTCGCAGTCGCGCAGGATGTATCGGCCGCCCCGCCGCCCGCGCCTGCCATCGAAGATCGAGACCTGCAAATCCGCGACCGCTACGAAAAGGCCATTCTCGCAAGTCCGCTTCAGGAGCAGGCGTTCGATCGCATCTACGACAGCTACTTCGCGCACGAGGGCCTCGAAGCCTGGGTTGGAAAGTTGAAGAAGAATGTCGAGGCCGACCCGAACGATGCGGCGAGCTTCATCCTGTTGGGGCGCGTGTACGACCGGCAATTCAAGGTGGCCGAGGCGATACGCGCGCTCGAACAAGCCAAGGCGCTCGGGGAGGACCGGCCCGAGTTCAACGTACTGCTCGGCACGCTGTATTACGACGCGGGACGCAACGCAGACGCGATTGAATTGCTGGGCGCCTCGCTCGATGCCATCCCGGACCCGGACCAGCGCGCGAGGGCCGTGCGGATACTCGGCAGTCTGTACCTTCGCGAAGGGAAAAAGGAAGAAGCGGCCGCGGCATGGAAGCGACTGACCGAGAGCAATCCAAACGACACCTTCGCGCTGCTTGAACTCGCCGCGATCTACGAAGAGAACCAAATGTGGGACGACGCCGTTGCGACGTACTTGCGGATCGCCGACGTATCCGCCGAGGATCCGTATCGGCGGTGCCGCGCGCTTCGATCGACGGCCCAGGCGTACCTGCACCAGGAAAAGTATCCCGATGCCATTGCGACGTTTGAAAAGGCGTTGGAACTGGTGGCGCCCGGGAACTGGTTGTTCGAAGACCTCAAGGTCCGGCTCGTGACCGTGTACCAGGACATGGGCGACCTCGAGGGGCTGGCGCGGTACGTCCAGGAAAAGCTGGCTGTGGCGTCCGGCGACCTCGAGTTTCGCGATTTGCTGGCCGAGACCTACACCCGCATGACGAAGTTTGACCTGGCCGAGGCGGAATACAAGTCGATTCTCGAACGGGATCCGCAGCGGTCCGCGGCATACGAGAAGTTGATCGCGCTGTACCAGCGCATGGAGCGGCCCGACGAGGCGGCCGCGGCGTATGAGAAGCTGATCGCTTTATTTCCCTCCGAACCAGACTACCTGAGACGGCTCGGCGAATCGTATCTGATGAACAATCAGCCCGAGGCGGCACGGAAAACGTGGGAGCGAATTGTGGCGGATGACCCGTCGCCGGCCGACTACGCACAGCTCGCGCAGTGGTACGAGGAATACGAGTTCCCCGACGAGGCCGTCGCGGCGTACGAAAAGGCGCTGCAGGGCAAGCGTGACAAGGAATGGGCATTCCGCCTGGCGGCGCTGAAACACGAGAAGGGCGAGTCCGAGGCCGCTCTCGAGATTTGGACATCGACGCTCGACGAAGCAACCAGTACGGCCGGAGATTATGCGGAGGTGGCGTCCGTTCTCGAATCCCACAATTACCCGGAGAAGGCCGGCCCACTTCTGGCGAAAGCGGTCGAGAAGGAGCCGGAGAACCCCGAATATACGATTGCGCTGGCAAAGAACCTGATGCGGCAGGAACGCGCGGAGGAAGCGCTGCCTTACTTCGAAAAATTGGCCACCGTCCAGGACAACGAGTACTTTCGCGATCAGGGCGAACGGGGGATGATGGACGCCTACAACGCGCTGGGCATCCTGGAAGAAAAACAAAAGGAATGGGAACGCGAAGCGGAAACCCATGCGGACCAGCCCGGCCCGCTGATCCGTCTGGCCCGCCTGTATGAACGACTGGGCGACCGCGCCAAGGCCGTCGAGTTGTACGAGCGGTGCGTCGAGTTGGCGCCGGACAACGCCAAATACCTGCGGACCCTGGCCACCGCCTATAAGAGCGGCGGACGGTTACAGGACGCCATCGACACGTATCTCGTGCTGATCGAGAAGGACAAGGACCGGGCCGGCGGTTACTATCGCGAATTGATGCAAATCTATCTCGACGCGGACCTGAAAGACCAGGCGATCGAGATGGCAAAGAAGATTGTCGAGATCGCGCCGTCGAATCCCGAAGCCCGCCTCGACCTCGCCCAGGTGCACATGACGTATCAACAGTATGACGAGGGTCTCGCGCAGTATCGTTACGCGCTCCGGCTCGAGCCGAATGAGCCGGACTATTACCGGCAGTACGGCGAAGCCCTCGAATCACAGCCGCAGTTGGGTGAGGCGCTCGAGGCGTACCGAAAAATGTTCGACACGGCGAAGGAGGACGAGACGCGCCGGTCCGCGGCAACGCAGATGTCGCGCATCTATCTGGCCCAAGGCCGGCTTGGCGAATTGACCCGTGAGTTCCAAGACCGAATTCGAAACACACCGAAAAAATTGGCGGCCTACCAGGACCTGGCGGCGATATACGCGACGTCCGGCGACACAATCAGGGCAATCGAAGCGCTCGAGTCCGGATTGGATGCGGTAGATGAAAAGGTGCCGGCGCTTCAGGCCCTTGTACGCGCCGCATTCGAGGCGCAGGACTTCGAAAAGGTCGTGTCGTACTACGAGCAGTTGGTCGCCGCTTCGGGCAAACCGACCCCGTTCGAGTTGGAGCGGCTGGGACAGGTTTACGCGCAATTGGGCGATATGGACAAGGCGCGCGCGACGTGGAACCGGATCGTTGAGCAGAACCCGGACGACCCCAAGGCGTATGCCACACTCGCCAAGGCGCTGACCGACGCCGGCATGACGGAAGAAGCGCTCGCGGCCAAGGCCAAGGCCCTCGAACTCGATCCCGAGGACTATAGGCTTCGGCTCACGTACGCCCAGGAACTCGCGAACGCGGATCAAATGGACAAGGCGGTCGAACAACTGCAAACCCTCCTCGAAATCGGCGATCCCAAAAAGAAGGAAGAGGGTGAGCAGTCACGAGAGAAGAAAGTCAATCCGATCTCCCGCGGCGGCGCTTCGCGTCTAATGGCGTCGACCTACCACGGCCGGGGGTACGTCCGGTACTACGGCGGACCGGCGCAACGGGGCAGCTTCCAGGATTATCGCAATCAGGCGATTTCCATGATGGCGGGCATGGCCGAAAGCACCGTCGGCATCGACAATCTGCTCGACGAGTACCGGAAGAAGATCGAGTCGAATCCCACCAACATCGGAACCAAACGCGATCTGCTCCAGATTTACATGGCGGTCAACCGAAACGAAGACGCCGTGAAACAGGTCGAGGAATTGATGGCGTCCCAGCCCGATGACGTCGAGCTGCTGGATCTCGCCGCATCGCTATATTCCCGACAACAAAATTTGGACAAATCGATCCAGACCCTGTTGCGCGTGGCCGAACTCGAACCGCTCCGCCGAAAGCAGGTCCTGTTGGGCGTGTATCCGTTGTATCTCCAGCGGCAGAACGAGGACGAGGCCGCACAAACCATGAGCCGGCTTCTCGAAGAGTTCGGCGACGATCCGGCGGTATTGTCGCAGATCGTCAACCACCTGCAGCGCGCCAACCGCATGGATCAGGTGAAGACCTTGCGGGACCGCGTCGAGGCGCTCGAGCCGCGCTACCGGGGCAGTCTGCGGCTGACGCTCGCGCAGGCATACCAGCAGACCGGTGAAAAGGAAGAAGCGATCCGCCTGGCGGAGGAGGCCCTGTTCGGCGAACCGGATCTGTCCCGAACGATATACGCGCGGACGCGGCAGGCGAATCTGTATGTCCCCCAGCCGCCGGATCAGCGATCAAACCGCGGGTACTACGGGGCGCGAAGCAAGGTATACGAACTGCGCGATCTGGGCGTCATCAGTTCCTACAACACGGACAAGGTGCGCGCCTTCGACGCGCTGCTGACGGCTGACCTCACGGACGAACAGAAGGCCTCGACGCTGGCGAGAATGGAAGAAAAGGCGAAAGCGTACGCCAGCGCATCCACCATCCAAGAAAGGGACGAGGCCTGGGAAATGGGCCGGCTGCTGATCGCCTACTATCTCGGAGAGCGCGACTACGACCGGGTCGCGCAGTATCTCGCGCAGTTTCGCGAGGCGGGGCTGGACTCGGTCGAGTGGTACAACCTGAAAGTGCACTTGAATGAGGTCGAAGAGAAGTACGAGACGGTTTTCGCCCTGTACGACGAGGTTGCGCAGCGGCATCCTCAACTGGCCGGGGAAGTCGAGAAAGCCCGCGTCAACGTGCACATCATCACGGGGAATTATCGGGCGGCGGCGGAAGGTGTCCGCCAGCTTATACACAAACGAGTTCCACCCGCGGAGCTCATCGCGCGAATCCGCCTGTTGCACCAGGCAGGCGAGCGCGAGCTAGCGAAGGCGCTGCTCGAGGAGCACCTCTCCGGCATGAGCCGCAACAGCGACGCGTTGATGTTGCTTGCGGAAATTCACGCCGAGGACAACGACTACGCGAAAGCCATGGAAATCGCCCGCGAAGCGTGGGAGCGCAAGGCGCAAGGTTCGCAGGGGCGTGGAATGCGCTATTACAGCGGCTACGGGTACTACTATGCGGGTCCATCCGGCAGGAGCGATTTGCTCACGCAGTTGTACCGTTATGCGCAGGGGGCGGGCAAGTCCGCGGAACTCGTGGCGGAGTTCGAGGACCGGCTGGCCAAGCAGCCGGGCTCTGTGGAAGCGCACCGCAATCTGGCCGCCCTCTATGGCATGAACAACGAGGTCGACAAGGCGCTCGGCGTCTGGCTGTCGCTCAGCGAGAAGCGGCCGAACCTTACCGAGGCGAAAACCTCGCGCGCGGAACTACTCGAAAGCAAGGGGCTTCTGCGAGAGGCCGTGGCCGTGTACGAGGAAATGATCAAGACCAGCCCCAACCTGTACCGAAGCATGAGCTGGCGCATTCGCAACCTCTATCAGCGGACGGGCAAGGCGGAAGAACTGAACAAACTCGAGAAGGACCTCGTCGCGAAGGCGAGCAATCCCGATCAGATGCAGGAACTGGCGCAGCGGTTCTACTACGACGGCGAGTATGACAAGGCAATTGACTTGTACGAGCGCGCGGTGAAGGCGGCGCCGGACCGCTCGTGGATGCACGGCGAACTTGCGAACGCCTACCTTGAAGCCGGGAGAACGGAGGAAGCGTTGCAGACTTACGCCCGCTGGATTGATTCGCCGATGACGCACGGGCAGGGTTGGGTGGATTTCCATGCGATCAACTCCATGGTGTCCTTGTTCTACGGATTGGGCCGCATGGACGAATTGAAGACAAAGAACGAAGCCGACCTCGCAAAGGCGCCGACTGATCGAATTGCGCAGGCGATTCGGGCCGAAATCGCGTTTCGCGAAAAGCGCTTTTCCGAGGCCGTCCAACTGTTCGCCGAAATCTTCGCCAAGACGCGGGACTCCAACGCCGTCAACGAGCTAATCTCCGCCGCCGAGTTTGCGCAGGACACGACCGCCACGGTGGAACTGTTGGAAAAGTCGGGCATGACGCAAAACTACTACGACCCCGCCCGGCTGGCGCGACTGTATCTGGCCACGGGCGATGCCAGTAAGGCCTATGAAGCGCTGGGCCGCATGACGACCTTGTACGGCGGCTCGTACGGCTACCGGGAAGCGTTCATGAGTCTTGTCGCGTACGGGCTGTGGGCGCAAGCGGAGGAGTTTTACGGCAAGCACCGGCCGGCGATCAATCCCAACGATTGGGAAGGACGCGAAATGGATCGGGCAGCCGTCGCCCTGCACGTGTCCGGCCGCGGATTCAAGGACCTCGTTGAGAAGATCGGGGAGACGAAAGTCAGGCCGCAGGATGAACCGCTGGTGAGCGCGCTGATCGAAGCGCGCAGACACGAACCGCAATGGGCGTTGCCGTTCATTGCAAAACTCCTTGAAAAGGACCCGGAGAACAAGAATTTGCTTTCGGCTCAAGCGAGGGTATTGGCCGAAACGGGCAGGCTGGAGGAGGCCGCGCGGGCCTATCGAAAGCTGATCGAAAAGGAGCCGAATCAGGCGAACCACCGCACACAGTTGGCCCGAGTGCTCGCGCGAAGCGGGAATGAACCGGAGGCGGTGAACGGGCTCGCGGCGTGGGCCATGGAACGTCCCGCGTTGGACCGCGTTCAGCCATATGCAGACTTTTTGCAGGAATTATCGCGCGGCGCGGAAGTCCTAAAACTTATCGATCAGACCCTGGCGACGATCGACCCCTCGCAGCGGGAGGAAGTCGAACGGATCGCCGCGGGTTACATGGCGCGGATGGGCGATGCGGATGGCGCGGCGAAGACGTATCGCGCGCATTTCGAGCGGCGCCGCGACACGAATACGTTTCAACACTATTTAAGCTTTCTCATGCAGCATGGGTATGAAGACGAGGCGTATAAGCTGTTTACCGACAACCGCGAATCGGGCTTCCTCGACGCATGGCGCGGCGATTCGGGCCATCTGGCCCCCCTGTGCATCGAACGGGGCGACATCGCAACCCTTGTCGACCTGGCCTGGAAGTTCACGGCCTTCGGCGAACGATGGAACCGCGAGAATTTTCTCCGGAATGTGCTCGACGCTTTCCGGCAGGCCGGCGACGTACGGAAGTTTCTCGTCCCATACGAAGAGCGGGTGCTGGCGCAGGAGAAGCCGGACCCTCAACTGCTGGCCCTTGTAGCGCAACAGCACGTGGAGATCGGCAACGTCGACCGGGCCGTCGAATTATACGATCGCGCCCTCGCCATGTCCCCTTACAACGTCGAGTGTATGCGGGGCAAAGCGGGCGCACTGCAAGCGGCGAGGCGGTTTGACGAGGCCCTCGAGCTCGCGAAGTCGCCGGCCGGCGGGTTTGACTTGCAACAGGAAATCGCGTCGCGACTGCAACTCGCGTCCCTCTATTTCAAACTTCATCGCAAAGAAGAGGCGCTCACCGTGTTGAACGAACTGGCAGCGTGGGCCATCAGCCCGGACGCTTCCATCCAGATCGGACAGGCCTATCTCGAACAACGAATGTATGCGGAGGCGCTGCCGTTCCTCGAGAAGGGAGCTCGAATGGAGCGGCATGGCGATGCGCGGACCCAACTTGCAAAATGCTACGTAAAGACGGGCCGGCTGGACGATGCAATCGAGGTCTGGGACACCTATCAGGAGAACCGACAACCCGACACGTTCCCGCAGTGGTTATTCGATGAGAAACTATATGAGGCGGCGGAACGGGTGCTGGGAGTTCTGATCCAACGCGATCCCGCGCGCGCGGACGTTTACGTCATGCTCGCGCGGACGCAATTGAAGCGGGGCGATCAGCCCGCCGCGTTCCGCTCGCTTGCGGATGGATATGCCAGGTTCTCGGGGGCCCCGGTCGACGCGCCCATGGCATGGCAGGAATTCGAGTACGACGAATTCCCGGAACGCGGTCCTGCAACTCGAGGAAATTATCTTGCGCAGGCCGGAGCGCTACTGGCGGACGAGGGCGCAGTGGCGCCCGCCCTCGACGAGGGCGCGTCGGACCCCCTACTGGCCCCCATTGCGGCGTCCGGGTTTCGCGTGTTGTGCGGGCGGAAAAACAAAGACGCCGCGAACGCCGTCAAGGATCGGGCCGGGGCCTTGGCCGCGAATTCTTTTGATGTCGCGATGGCATTGGCGCAGGCATATTACTCGCTCGATGACAAACCCACCTCGGCGCAGTGGTACCGAAAAGCGGCCGAGGCCGGGGACCTTGCGCTCGCGGACAAGCTGTCCGTGGCGCGCGGTCTTTTCGGGTCGGGTGATGCCGGCGCTGCGTCGGCGCTTTTTGAAGTCCTGGTAGCAGGCCAGCCAAGCCTGCTTGTGCGCGAACCCGCCGCGATGAAGGCGATTGCGAAGACCGGACCTCCCCAACGCGTTCAGGCCGCGCTCGAACAAATCCAGGTGATGGTCCCTTACGAGGGCCACTATGAGTATTTCGCCGCCTTGACCTCCTATTACGCCGGGGACAAGTCCGCGGCCCTTCCCAAGCTGCTCGCCCTCATTGACACCCCGCGCCTTCGCGCCGACCACCTTCAGGCCGTGGCGGAACTGCTTTATGAGGAGGGGATGACGGACAACGCGCTTCGCGCATGCGACCGGCTGGCGGGAACAGGCTACGGGGCCGGCCCCCGCCGCATGGCGTTGAACAAGGCCGTCGAGTGGGCCGCCGCCTCACACCCGGCGAAAGCGATCCCGTACTACGCGCGGCTGATATCGTTACCGGATTTTGCCGCCTGGGAGACCGGCAGGAAACTTTCGGAAAACGTAAAGCCGGAACACCTCGCCGACGTGCGTGAGACCGTCGCGAACGTCGTGACCGCCGCGCCGCACAAGGAGCCGGTGTCGGATCTGATTGGTTGGTACTCGCAGGTGGCGGAACGATGCGACCAAGTGGAGCCCGCGGACGCGCTCGCCGAGACCTGGGGAGTCGCCGGTGCGGAACGCGAGGAAGCCCGCCTGTGGGACGGCCTCGTCGAGGACTGGCGCATTCTGGGGCCGCTTCCGGCTGACGGTCCCTTGGACGACACCGGCACGACCTCCATTGAGCAGACCTTGCTCGCGGCCGCCGAACCGATTGACCTGGACGGCGCGCCGTGGACGGTCGCGAACGCGAAAGAAACCTTGGGCTTTGTTGAGTTGGGCGGCGAACCGGAAGCGACGTACGGCGCGCCCAATCAGAACGTGGCGTATGCAATGACGCGGCTTGAATCGTCGGACGACCGCGAGGTGACCTTGTCCATTGGATGCGCGACTTACCTCCGCGTGTGGGTGAACGGCGAGGACTTGCTGGTCCATCGAGGAAGCGGCCGGATTCGCCCCGACCAGCGCCGAATCGTCGCCCGCCTGCGCACGGGCGACAATTTCATACTCGTGAAAACCGTGGGGTTCCAGAAGCAAGGGCTGTTCAGCATGGGAGTCCTCGAGGGTGACGGTGTCCGCGTAACGCTCGAGAATTCCCCGGGCATGACAGCGGCGGCCCGGCGATGATCTCGATTACAAGAGAGCGGCACGCCGCCTGGGGCGTGCCGCTTCTTCACTGCCTGGTATAGTTCACCGCGCCGATGCGATGACTCCGGACCCTACTCCTTCTTTCTTTCGGCCTTCGATTCCGCCGCGCCACCACCACTGACCATGGCAAGGAATTTCGCGGGATTCTTCTGAATCTGCTTCTCACAGCCGCCGCAGCACAACTTAATCAGTTGATTGGCGACGACCACGTTCTTCGGCTCGCCCATGCTGCCCAGGTCCTGGCCGGAAACAGGGCACTTGGTCAGCGCGTAGGCGTCCTTTTGTTTCTCGACCACGGCGGCGTCGAGCTTGCTTATGACAGCGGCTGGGTCCTTCTTAATCGCGCCTTCGCAGTCGGCGCAGCACAGGCGGATCAATCGGTTGTTGTATACATATTCGACCACTTCGCCGTGTCCACCGAGTTTGTCGCCGGAAACGACGCAGGTATCCACGGGATAGTGCGCCTTCTGCTGTTCGACAATCGCGGCATCCACCTTGCTGAGCACCGCCGCCGGATCCTCCTCGAACTTGCCCTTGCAATTGTTGCAGCAGAGTTTGATCTCCCGCCCATCATGGTTCACGACAACGGGCGTCTCGACCGATGCCAATTTCTTGCCCGACAACACGCAGGAATCAAGTGGATACGGATCGCCGCCCTCGCCCGCGAACGCGGGCGCCGCGGTGAAACAAGCCGCCAAACTCAGACCCACCGAGAGCACCTTGTGACGTAGCATTGCGTCGTCTCCTTTCCTATAGATGAGTTTCGATCTCGTGTCGAAATCGACGGACAGCCTGACCGTCATTTTGCGCCAAAGCGACAAGCAGACCGACACCGTTCTTTGGTTGTCGGGGAAGCAAGTGCAGTGCCAAGAACCTCAAGCGCACCTAACACCATGCCAGGAGAACATTTCGAGCAATCCGTTTATTCGATCATGTCGGTGGGACCGAATAGAAATTGGCGCACTTGGCCGTCAGGTCCTGACGGGTCAAACGCTCACGGTCGGGTAGGAGAGGAAATGCGGGTTCCGCGGTCAAGGCTGCCCCAATGCCGCAGAATCTCGTAAACGATTATGCCGAAAGCGGTTGCAACATTGATCGTATTCTTGAAACCCTGCATGGGTATGCAGACGATCCCATCGCACTGGCGCAGGGTCTCCGGAGCGATTCCCACGACTTCGTTTCCGAATACGACGGCCACCGGCCTCGGCCAGTCGAATGAGGTGTGGAAAACCGCATTTTCGACGACCTCGCCTGCGACGCAAGGAATCCCCTTGCGTTGCAGCGCGCGTATGGCGGTCAGGGCGTCGGGGTGATGCGTCCACGGCACGTAGTCCAAGGCACCCAAGGCGGTCTTCTCGAGTTTCTTGCTCGGCGGATGGGCGGTGTGGCCGCAAAGATGAATGCACTCTACAGCGGCGGCGTCGGCCGTGCGGAAAATGGATCCGACATTAAACGCGCTGCGCAAACTGTCGAGAACGACGTGGAGCGGGTTCCGCGCGACGGGCGGCAGTGCGCTCGTCGGCACACCCCGGTAGTGGGGTTCCCGGGCGGCCGACCAATCTGGAAGTTTGCGTGTTTCATCCGACGCCATCGATTGGGTCATAGTACCATACGCGCGCGGTTGGGGCCAGACTAAGTAAGGCCCGCTTCCCTTCAAGGAAATCGATGATGCGGAAGGCGCCGCTTACTCGGCCCGAGCGGGTCGTTGGTAGGAAGGCGGTGTGGGTGCGGCATACATCCGGGGCCGTCCTGCATGAGGCGAAACTCGCGGCAATCCCGCCGCATTTGATACACTTACGCCCGTTTGGGCCCAGCGGCGGGCAACTTCGAACCGGCTGCATCCACGCGAGCACAGGAACCGACATGGGACTCTTTTCACCGCAGATTTCGCTGAAAAAAGTTGTACCCGTGTGCCGCCAACTCGCCACGTCGTACGACGCCGGCATACCGATCCTGAAGAGTCTGGAATTGATCATGCGGCAGGAAGGCGACGCGAAAATGCGGCAGGTCTTCCGGCACATGCACGATTCAATCAAGAACGGGTCGACATTGGGAGAGGCGGCGCGTTTGCAGAAGCGATACCTCCCTCCCTTTTTCATCGAAATGCTGGCTACCGGAGAACGAGGGGGCAAGTTGGACGTAATGCTGCGCGATCTCGCGCAGTATTTCGAGGACCGGCTCGCGATGAAGCGACAAATCATCCGGACGCTCACATATCCGGCGCTTCAGTTGACCGCCGCATGGTACGTCGGCACGTTTGCGCTTGGCCTGATTCGTCAGGTGCGCGGCGTTTTTCAGTCTCGCAACCCATCGTTCGACCTGGGAGCGTACTTCGATTCGTATCTGCGATTTCAGGGAATCGTCACCGTCTTGGCGATTGCCGTGTTTGCCGGGTGCGTGGTC
>BTUX01000126.1:0-12681 GCA_045863315.1 Candidatus Hydrogenedentota bacterium
AGGACGGCGACGCCGAGACTTGCGCCCATCGCCGTCTGCTGTAGGTCGTACTTCAAGACGTCCCCTCGATTACGCAAGATCGGCGCGTGAAAAACGATGCCGCATCCGCGGTTCCCCCGTGAGTTCGTAGATCGTGACTTCCACGCTGCCGTCGCCGGTGTCGATGATGGCGAACGACGGACGTTCGCCGCGGTCCAAATTCGGGTTCTTCAGATGACCGGGATTCACGTGCAGCGAGCGGCCGGCCTTCATGACGCGCGCGACGTGCGTGTGGCCGGTAAGGACGACGGTGGCGGCCCGTTCGGTGGCGCGCAGGTCCTTCTCCGCGTGCGCGGCGGACACGGTGATGTCATCGCACTGCACGACAATCCGGTTCGGTATGCCTTCATCGTGATATTCGGCGCAGTAAAGCCCCGGCACCATTCGGACCGCATGGCCCGCGGCGGCGAGTTCCTCGGCGTCCGCGTAGTCGTCGCCGACGTGGAAGATGAGGTCCGCGTTGTGCAGCGCCCTCATTGCATCGGCAACCTGATGCATCAGCCGTCGGTTGCCGTGCGTGTCGCTCATCACCCCGATGATCATCTCGTCCTTTTCGCGTACTCGTCGTAAAGCCCCTGACACGCCGCACGGTCGAGTTCCTTTTCAGAAACGACGATGCGGAACCGGAACGTCACCGGATTGCCTTCCAGGAGGGTAGGCTCGAAAAACGCGCCAAACCGCGCGTAGCGGCGGATCGAATACACCGGCCGGCCGGTCACGAGTTCTGGCGAAGTCATATGGACGATCCAAAGACGCTTGCCCGCGATGACCGGACTGCAACACACCCACCATGCCGCCGGGACTTTGTCGTTGGCCTCTTGCGTTGCACCCTCCGGTAAGATGTATTGCGTCGAGTCCTGGTGGTCCGCGACCTCCTGCGCCATTCGAATCTGCATGCCGGCGTGGTGAAGGTCGCCTTTCAACTGAATATCGCCCGACACGGACGTGAGCGTCGACTCAAAATCGATCACGCGGGAACCGTCCTGTGCGGGGAAGGCGGTTATGCTGCGTATTTCCTTGATGAACGCTGTCTCGTCCAATGTACGCCATTCGAGTTGCTCAACCTGTGTCGCGGCATCATTGCCCGTCTTCAGCTCGGTCCACTCCACGTGTTTCTGATAACAATTGTCCATGTGCCACGTATCGTAGTCGACGCCTCCGACCCATGTGTCCTTCCACCCAATGAACAGTCCCCGGTGGTGGGTATAGAGGCCGCCTGGGCCCTTGGTGAGAGGCGCTGACCCGTCGAATGCAAACACGTGCGTATAGACTTTGTACGTCTCCTCGCGGTTGTTCGGATCGTGCTGCGGGGTAATGGTGCTGAGCCAGACCTTACCTTCGTGCACGAGGTCCAATCGGTCGGGGCGCTCCGCGAATTCAAATGCGTCCGTTGTCGACAGCCCCCAAACGCCTACTATGCAAATCATTCCCCTGAAATAACGCATCCGCGAGTCCCTCCCATAAAAAATCATTATAGAGACTTCGCGGCGCGATGCGAAAGTGGTCCGTAGCGGTCGTCGCCGCGTATGGAGATTTCGGCCATGACCCCTGCTGGGCCTGAACCGTCGCGGGTCGCGTTTGAGCGGGGCGTCCCCTTTTGATAGTCTACTGACGTGAGGTGTGAGGTCGTGTTGGCGCTTTCCGGTCCAAATCGGTTCCGGCCTGGAAACATACCCGCGGTGTTTTTCCGTCATTCATGAGTCGCGATTTCGATATCATCGTCATCGGGGCCGGCCATGCCGGCATCGAGGCCGCGCTGGTGTCGGCGCGCTCGGGGCTGCGCACCCTCATGACGACGCTCGACGTGAACACCATCGGCAAGATGAGCTGTAATCCCGCGATCGGCGGCATCGCCAAGGGGCAAGTTGTTCGAGAAGTGGACGCGCTGGGCGGCGAGATGGGCCGCGCCATCGACCGGACGGGTATACAGTACAAGATGCTGAACCAATCGAAGGGCCCGGCTGTCCACTCGCCGCGCGCGCAGGCGGATCGGTTTGCGTATCAGAAGGACATGCAGCGCGTCTGCGAGCAGCAACAAAATCTCAGCCTTCTATCGGTGTCGATCGATGACTTTGTGATTCGCGACGGCGAGATTGCGGCTGTCGTCACCGGTGACGGCGTGGAAATATCCACGCGCGCCGTCGTCGTGTGCACCGGGACCTTTCTGGGCGCAAGACTGCATTTCGGCATGACCGACACCCCCGGCGGACGCGTCGGCGAGATGCCGGCGCAGAAACTATCGCAGACGTATAAGCGCCTCGGGTTCCAAGTCAACCGCCAGAAGACCGGGACCTGTCCACGGCTCCATTGCGACACGATCGATTACTCGGTGCTGGTCGAACAGCCCGGCGACGACCGACCTCGTCCGTTCTCGTACTCGACGCCGACGGAGGGGTTCAGTCCGAACAAAGTCATGTGCTGGCTGACGAACACGAATCGGCGGACGCACGACATTATCCGCGCCAATCTCGATCGTTCTCCCATGTTTACGGGAAAGATCGGCGCGACCGGCACCCGGTATTGTCCCAGCATCGAAGACAAGGTATTCAGGTTCGCGGACAAGGAGTCACACCGCATCTTCCTCGAGCCCGAGGGCCTCGATACACCGGAAGTCTACGTGAATGGGCTATCCACCAGTTTGCCCGCCGACGTACAGGCCGCGATGTTGACCACCATCCCCGGCCTCGAGAACGCGAAAATGGTTCGACCGGGCTACGCGGTCGAGTACGATTTCATTCAGCCCACGGAGTTAAAGCTCTCGCTCGAAACCAAGCGCGTGCGCGGCCTGTTCCATGCCGGCCAGATCAACGGCACGTCGGGCTACGAAGAAGCCGCGGGGCAGGGAATCTACGCCGGACTGAACGCCGTTCGATACGTGCGCGGCGAGGGCCCCCTCTACCTCCAGCGCAGCGAAGCCTATATCGGCGTCATGGTCGACGACCTCGTCACACGCGGCGTGCTCGAGCCGTACCGGTTGTTCACCTCGCGCGCGGAGTACCGGCTGTTGCTTCGGCATGACAACGCGGACTTCCGCCTCGCGAAGTACGGAATCGGCGGCGACGCCTTCGTCGAAAAGGTACGGCAGAAGTACGATCGCGTCGCACGGGAGATCATGCGGCTGAAGAGCGCCGTGATGCCGGCGAACGCCTCCGTAAATGGGTGGCTTAGGCGGCGCGGCCTCGTCCCGCTCCAGGAGCCGCAGTCGCTTGCGCGGCTGCTGTGTCGTCCGGAGCTGACCATCGGAGAAATCTGGGAACTGTCCGCCCCGCCGGTCCCTATGACGTTCGAAGAGGGCGAGCAGATCGAAATTGCACTGAAATATCAGGGGTACATCGAACGGCAGGAGCGGGACGTGGCGCGGTTCCGCGCCGCCGAATCGCGTCCCATCCCCGAAGAGTTTGATTACGGGGCCGTGCCCGGTTTGCCGCGGGAAAGCGTCGAACGATTGAAGCAGGTCCGGCCCGCAAACTTCGGGCAGGTGTCGCGCGTGCCGGGCGTCCGCGCGTCGGACATCGCCGCGCTGCACATCAGCCTCGAAAAATTCTTGCGATCGGCCCGGAAAACCGCGTGATGGATCGCCCCGTCGATCTGCGGAGCGACACGGTTACCCGCCCGACGCCGGGGATGCGCGAGGCCATGGCGAACGCGGAGGTCGGGGACGACGTCTTTGGCGAAGACCCGACCGTCAACGAATTGCAACGCCGCGTCGCCAAGATGTTGAACAAGGAAGCAGCCCTGTTTGTGCCCTCCGGCACGATGGCCAACCTACTGGCAACTCTTTCCCAGACGAACCCCGGCGATACGATGATCCTGCACCGCGACTCGCACCCGTTCAATTACGAATCCGGCGGAATGGCGATGATCGCCGGCGTCATGCCGAAGACGGTGGAAGGCGAACTTGGCCTGATTGCGCCGGAGACCGTGGCGGAAGCGGCGGTCCTGAATGAAGACCATCATTATTCCAAGACGACGCTGCTATCGATTGAGAACACCACGAACCGGGGCGGGGGCGCGATTTATACGGTGGATACCGTCGAGAAAATCGGCCAAGTCGCTCGCAAAAACGGCATGAAATTCCATTGCGACGGCGCGCGCATCTTCAACGCGGTGGTCGCGACCGGCGCGAACGTGGCCGACTACGCGAAGCACGTCGACACCATGAGCTTCTGCTTTTCGAAGGGGTTGGGCGCGCCCGTGGGGTCTATCCTGGCGGGACCCGCCGACA
Organism: Candidatus Hydrogenedentota bacterium; assembly: GCA_045863315.1. Lineage (GTDB taxonomy): Bacteria > Hydrogenedentota > Hydrogenedentia > Hydrogenedentales > SLHB01 > JABWCD01. Next base: position 4,265 of record BTUX01000126.1, read on the forward strand.
CCATCGATCGCGCGCACCGCTTTCGAAAAATGCTCGGTGGCGGAATGCGGCAGGCGGGCGTGCTTGCAGCGGCGGCGTTGTACGCGCTGGATCATCACGTGGCGCGCCTCAACGACGACCATCGCCGGGCGCGCGCGTTTCGGGATGCCCTGAAGGGCGTTCACGGGGTCGCGTTTCCTATGCCATCGCCCACCAATATCGTTTACATACAAGTTGCCGACGCGATGGAATTCGTCGGTCATCTTGCCGACCGGGGCGTTTACGCCTTGCCCGTCAGCCAATCGAGAATTCGCGTGGTCTTTCACCTCGATGTCGATGACGCCGGCCTCGAACGCGCGATTGACGCGGTGCGAGGCGCCGGGCATTCCGCTGCCCGGGTGACGCTCTAAATTGGGCACGACGTGCGCGGCCGGATTGAACCCCGTATACAAGATGAATGGAACGAGTGGTCGGGAAATTCAACGGTTTTGAGGAAGCCGAGAACGCGGAGTTCGAATACCTTTCCAAGTTAACTCCCCAACAGCGTCTTGACGCCATGCCGGTGCTCGTCTACCAGGCCACGCGCGATACTCCACGACGACTTCGGAGAATTTGTCGAATTACTGAACGCGCAGAAGGTTGAGTACCTCCTTGTTGGAGCCCACGCCGTAGCGTATCACGCACGACCGCGTCATGCAGGCGACCTTGACATGTTTGTGTGCCCGAGCGAGGCCAGCGCTTCGAGAACGGTCGCCGCGTTGCATGAGTTTGGCATCGGCGAGGCGGGCCTGACCGCTTCAATTTTTTCCAAACTCAACCACGTTATACAGCTAGGGTAAGGACCCGTCCGAATCGACATTTCCATCTCCCTCTCCGGCGTTTCGCTTGACGACGCATGCGGGGAGAAAAGTCAGGTGGTCCTTGATGGCGTTCCCGTCGACTTCCCAAGTAATGGTCACGTGATTGCAAACAAGGAGTCAATTGGCAGGGACAAGGCACTCCCGGATCCCGGAATCACTCGCAACGTACGCGCGAGGTTGTAGCGCCGCCGCGCTTTGAATTGTCTGGGGTGAATCGTGAAACGGAGCGAGGCCGCCTTACGATCCGTGCTTATTCCCGCACTCAACTCTTTCGATCGGTACCGTAGAATGGTGCTGCGTGCAATCGTGTGGTACTTGAGGACCCGCGGAACACAAGGTTTGGCCGCATTGGTGATGTTTTGCTAGATTATTGACGTTTCTTGGCGACTTTGCCTTGATTCCGTAAGCCCAGCGAGGAATCTCCGCATGATTAAATCCGGTATTAGTCCTTCCCTCGCATTTCTTCTCTTCGCGGCTGTGTCCGCACCGTTCGTCACCATCGCACAGATGTCTGCGGATGAGTCGATCGCCGGAATGTCGGTCGACGACGGATTGGAAGTGACGCTCTTTGCGAGCGAGCCGGACTTGTTCAATCCAACATCCATGGATATTGATGCGCAGGGGCGAGTCTGGATCGCGGAGGCGGTGAACTACCGGCTTTTTAACCAGCCGAAAACACGGGAGGAAGGCGACCGAATCCGCGTGCTCGAAGACAGCGACGGCGACGGCCGTTGCGACAAGGCCACGACGTTCTACCAGGACGAAACCTTGCAGGCGCCGATGGGAATCGCGGTGTTGGGCTTCCGCGTGTACGTGTGTCAAGCGCCCGACCTGTTCTACCTGCAAGATATTGATGAGGACGGCGTCGCGGACCGGCGCACGGTGGTACTGACGGGATTCGCAGAGGTCGATAACGACCATGCCATTCACGGTGTGATGTTCGGTCCGGACGGCCTGCTCTACATGAGCAATGGAGACCGGGGTCTTGACGTGACGGACAAGGCGGGAAACCGCATCCGCGCGGGCAAGGTGGGCGAGGGGAAGGGCGGCCGTCTCGCGGCGGTTGTGTTGCGGACGGACCTCGACGGTAATCGTCTGGAGTGGCTCGCCGAAGGTATGCGGAACCCGTACGAACCCGCCGTCGATCCCTTCGGCAACGTGTTTATCTCCGACAACGACGACGACGGGAACCAGCAGTGCCGCATCAACTGGGTGATGGAAGGCGGCAACTACGGGTACTGGCCCCGCCGCAAAGGCGATCGTCGCCACGATGAGGTCCATTGGAATGAAGACCGGCCGGGTGTCATACCCAAAATGGTGAAGACGGGCTTCGGCTCGCCGTGCGGGCTGATGTACTACGAGGGCGCGCTGTTGCCGGAGTTGTTTCGAGGCGCGCTACTGCACGCCGATGCGGGTCCGCGCGTCATCCGCTCGTATCCTGTGCGGCCGCAGGGGGCCGGATTCGCCTCTACTATCAACCTCGTCATGAGTAACGAACGGGACCCGTGGTGCCGTCCGACCGACGTGTGTGCGGCGCCCGACGGTTCCATCTTCGTCTGCGACTGGTACGATCCGGGCGTTGGCGGACACCGCATGGGCGACACCGCGCGCGGCCGCGTGTATCGAATCGCGCCAAAGGGCATGAAGTACAGCGTGCCGCCCCTGGACTTGGTGTCGGACGATGGCCTCGCGGCCGCGTTTACGTCGCCGAACCAGGCCAGGCGATACCTCGCTTACACGGTACTTGAAGAACGCGTCAAGAGCGGCGATACCGCACTTTTGGAAGCGCTTTATGACAGCGACAATCCCCATCATCAAGCGCGCGCCTTGTGGCTGCTCGCGCTGCATCCGTCGAAGGGAATGGAATTTGTATCGGCGGCGTGTTCGAGCGCGGACCCATCGATCCGTGCGCAGGCAATCCGGATCGCGGCCAGACGCGGTCCCGAAGCCCTGCAGACCGTGCTGGAACTGGCCGGCGACCCCGATCCCGGTGTCCGTCGCCAGCTTGCGCTTGAACTCGGGAGATATATCGGCGAGGGCTGGGCGCGGACCGCGTTCCTTGAAATCGCCGCCAGCTACGACGGCAATGACCGTTTCTTTCGGGAAGCCTTGGGAATTGCCCTGCGCGGTCACGAAGGTTGGGCGTGGAGTGAACTTCTGGCCCGGTTCGGAGGAACGTGGAATTCCCGGCTGGCAAATCTCGCGATTCAGTTGCACACGCCGGACGTAGTCCCCCTTGCGAATGCTTCCTTTGAGAACTCCAGACTGGACGTCGAGCTGCGCAAGCTGGCGCTGAATGCCATCGAGGCCGTCGGTACGCTCGAAGCGGGCGCCCTGCTGGCCGCCGTGCTTTCATCCAACGCGCCGGCGGATTTGAAAGGGCACGTGTTGAAACTGCTTGCTCGGGACGAAGGCGACGCGTGGCGCAAGGCAACGGACAACAAGGAATTCGAGACTGCCCTGCGCGCCGCGTTGAAAGACCCGTCTTTGCGCGCATTTGCGCGGAACTTCGTCGCAGACACCCGCCACGTCGCACTGCTGCCGGAAATGGTCGCGGCGGCCCTCGACCCCACAGCGACCTCGGATGAGCGAATAGAAGTCCTCGCATCCGTTCAGTCGCTTGCGCCGCGTGCGCGGACCGCCGATGAGAAATCCGCCGTACCGAAACTTGCAACCCTCCTGCTGGAACCCGACGAGGCCGTCGCTGCCGCGGCAGTCAAGGCCATTGGCGGGTTTCGCACCGACGGCGCTGTTTCGGCACTCAGGAAAGTCGTCGTCGATAATGACCGGCCCCTCGAGTTTCGGCGTGAAGCGATCCGTGCCATGTCGTCGACTAAGTCCGGATCCTCCTTGCTGTTGACCATGGCGGAGCGCCGTGAATTGCCACAGGAATTTGTCCTGGACGCGACGGAATTGCTCCACGCCAGTTCCCATCAGGACATTCGGCTGATGGCGGACAAGGTGTTGCCGCGGCCGGTGACCAGCGAAGGCATACAGTTGCCGCCGCTCGAAGAACTCGTTGCGATGAACGGCGATCCGGTCCGCGGAAAGGCCGTGTTCTTCAGCGAGCAACGGGCGCAGTGCGCGCGCTGTCACATGGTCAACGGTGAGGGGAAGAGCGTAGGGCCGGACCTTTCCGTTATCGGACAAAAGCTAAGCCGCCAATCCCTCTATGAGTCGATACTGAATCCGAGCGCCGCCGTCGCGCCGGAATACAAAGTATGGGTGCTGAACACGGAAGAAGAGGGATTTCTGACGGGTTTCATTCGATCGGAATCGCCGGACTCCGTGGAACTCATGGATTCCAACGGCACTGCGGTGCGAATCGATCCGGCACAGATCACCGAACGCGTGCCGAGCCAGGCGTCCCTCATGCCCAACGGCTTGAGCGCCGCGCTAACGGCCCAAGAATTGGCGGATATTGTCGCATACTTGGAGTCGTTGCGCTGAGATCCCGAGGACCGGGGCGGGGCCTCCCGACAGCGAGCGCCGCAAGGACAACATCCACCGCAAGGTCAGCGGCGAACTTGAAAGCGCCGTCGCGATCAACCACGGCGAATGGAAGCAAGGCAACGCAGTAGAGGAGTTGATTGCCGTGAAGATACATTTCTTGCGCAAACGGGTCAGCGTTGCGCTTACGCCCGTGTATGCGTCGCTTTGTGCCTTGGCCCAGACGCACTTCCCTGCATTCGAGGAGCAAATCGTCAACCCCGACGCGGAAGTGGTGTTGGCGGTCGATGTGGCGGACATCAACAACGACGGCAAACCGGACATCGTCGGCGTAAGCGATTCATATGTCGCCTGGTACGAGAACCCCGCATGGACCAAGCATTTGATAAGCGGCCGTTTGAAGGGTGGAAACGTGTGCGTCGCGATTCACGATTTGGACGGCGACGGCACACCCGAGATGGCCGTTGGCGCCGATTGGCAATTCAACAATACCGAGTCGGGCGGCGCGCTCTATTTTCTGAAGAGCGCCGACGATGTAAAGCAACCCTGGACGGCAACCCTGTTGATGGACCCGGTCATTACGCTACATCGGATCCGCTGGGCCGATCCCGACGGCGATGGCCGGCAAAAACTCGTCGTCGCTCCGCTCAAGGGTAGAGGGTCCACGCCGCCGAATCACCTCGAGACCGGCGCGCGGCTATTTCTGCTGCGCCCGCCGGCCGATCCCGTGGCGTCGAAGTGGGGGGAGGAATTAATCAGCGATTCGCTTCACCTCATGCACAACGTCTGGCCGATGCGCGAAGCCGATACGAAAAAGGACACCATCCTGGCGGCGTCCATCGAAGGAGTCACCGCGTTTACGCGAGATGCCAGCGGTTCGTGGTCGAACGTCAATCTGACCGAATCGTTGATTGGGCAACCGACCGCCCCCGGCGCAGGGGAAATCAAGTCCACTCTCCGTACGCCCGTGATGCACGCCACCATCGAACCCTGGCACGGAAACCATGTGGTCGTCTATGCGCCGAGGGGTAAAGCGACAACCGCGGAGTTCGCTTACCAGCGGCACGTCCTCGACGACACGTACAAGGGTGGACACGCCGTGTGGTGGGCCGATTTCGATGGTGATGGAGATGAAGACCTTCTCGCGGGGTACCGGGAAAGATCGGACGCAAACGGAACCTATGGGCTCTACGTGTACGCGCTCGACCACGATCTGGAAACTGGCGGACTTTCGGCTGTCAAGCACGCCGTCGACGTGGGAGGCATGGCGACCGAGGACGCACTGGCGGCCGACCTGAACGGCGACGGTCGGCCCGACATCGTGGCGGGCGGCCGCGCCACGCACAACATCAAATGCTATCTCAATCAGGGAAGATAGGCCCCGCAGATTAGCGATTTTATGTCATATTGGTAAGTAATTACTTGTTCTCCGAGTACAACCTATCTTCCCCTTCCCCGAAGCCTCGCGATGTGGAGTGCTACAGCTTGCTGTAGCACCTTGCCGTAGCACCCCGCCATAGCACTTTGCTGTACCAGTGCCAACGCCGAACCGACGCGGAATGCACAGCGACCACGCTCGCGCGGCAGAGACGGCAGCAAGCTGCCGCACTCCACATCATTCATCGAAACGTTTCGGTCGCGGCGCGGTCGCAGCGGGGATTCCCGAATTGGACCCGCTTCGAGATTTCCGCGACGTTACCTGCCGGCCACGCGACCGCTATCCCGCATTTCTCACCAATCGCCCCCGTTGCCGGGGGCGACCGGTGAGAAATGCGGGTTAATGATTCTGTCCCGCCCGTGGGTGGCCCCGCCAGACAGGGATCGTTCGAACCCGCGCTGAGGCGTGGGCGGAATGCCAGCGGGTGGCCCCGCCAGACAGGGATCGCCCGGCGGCATGAGCATTCCGGCAGCCGCCGCGCGGGGTGGCCCCGCCAGACAGGGATCGCCCGTAATGGTTATGCTGCTGAGATACTGGAGAACTGCGCCGGACCCGGACGGCGCGGGTTTGCTTTCGGCCCCGGGCCCGGCGCCCGCGGTTACGCCCCTTGCGGGGTCAACCGCGGAAAGAGAGGATGGAATCGATTCGGCCTCTGCAAAGTCCGGCCTTTATATTCGTCGGTGGACGGAAGTTGTGTCAGGAAGCCGGGACTTTGGAACTCACAGGAAGCAGGCAGACTTGTAGAATCTTGGATTCGACGCAGCGCCAGCAGCGGGCTTGGCCAGAGGGAACGTATTATTGCCACTCCGTAGTCCTCAAGCAGTGCCAGGATTCCGGTCGCAGGCTCGTGGGGAACATAACCCATGGGAAGCAACTCCATTTGTTGAATCGGATCGGCGCTCGACATCAAAAAGGGGACGCCGCAACTGCCTCGCCCTGCGGCGGGCAGTCCGGCCATGGCGCTCGCCCCGGTCCGCTTCGGGCTTCATTTGGCCCGAATCCAAAACCCAAGACCCGAAATCCCAAATTCCTACGTCCCGCTTTGCCGCTTCAGATTCCGTTTCATCATACCCGTGGACGGTTTCATGCCCAAACGGGTGTAGAACGGTTGCATGTCGGGTTCGCACACGAAGTCAATCATATACAGGTCGCCCACGGCCGTGCGGATACGTTTCACGAGTTCCTCGCCGATGCCGTGGCCGCGGTATTCGGGCAACACTTCGAGGAACGGAATGTAGGCGCTCAGTACGCCATCCGTCATCGCGGTCACGAAACCGACGACCCGACCGTTCTCGCTGTCCAGTGCAAGCACAACGCGGCTGCTGTTTTGCAGAAGTTTCAGATGGGTCTCCGGCGACGGTGGATGCTGCCATCCCTCGAAAAAACCGGACAACTTGTCCGGGGTGATTCCCTCTAACGACGACGTATATTGAATCACGACAAGGCTCCTCGAAGGGTAAGACGTCGTTCCGCACCCGGGCATTATCCCGCCTGCTCACGGGCGGCGCAAACCCGGATGCCGCGGAGACCCGGCCTAGCAGACCGGGCGAGCCCTTCCGAACGGCCGAGTCAGAGGCGCAAGGCGGCACGCACTCGATCGAAGCCCGGCCAAGCCCCCTCGTACACGACCGTCACATGGTCACCCCGCGGCGCCCAAACCACAGGGTTGGTCGGGCCGAAGATCGCAATGGACTCGCAACCGCACGCCGCCGCCAGATGCGTAATCCCGCTGTCATTGCCGACATATAGCCGGGTCACCGAAAGATGGCGCGCCAAAGTCACCAAGCTCGGCACCGCAAGCAAAACCGACTTCTCAGGTAGAGACAGGTGTTCTTCAGCCGGTCCGACAATCCATTCCACTCGGCGACCTGCCGATTCCAATTTCGCCGCCAAAGTCGCGAAACGGTCCATCGGCCAGTTCTTCCGCGCACCGCCGCTGCCGGGATGGATGAGCACGTCATGCGGCGCCTCGTCCGACTCGAAGGGCAGGCGTAGTGGGGGCAGACTTCCCATGCCCAGGCACTCGGCAAAGTAATCGGACGCATGCCGGCTCCAATTCTCCGGAGGCAGTCCCGGAAAGATGCGGATGTCCCGCACACCAGCGCTCTCACAGGCCTTTCGAATGGCGCCATCATCCTGCATCCAGACGATCACCCGATCGAAGCCCGACAGAAACCGGAGAACGCTGTCGCCGACCTCGGCAAACACCGAGCCAAACCCCGTGGAGTCCAAGTCGTGGGCGGCGTCCGCGATGCCTGATGCAACCGCGAGATGGAGCCGGTCTCGGTACGGGCCCGCAAGTTCGAGCGGTCCGTCCTCGGCGAGGCGCTTGAGCGTCGGGCACATCAGCAAGAAGTCGCCGATGCCGCCGGTATGAACGACCAGCGTACGGATCGACATGGCAGTCCGGTGAATCATGGAGCGGGCAGGGACGGCGCAAATTCGTAGACGACGATTCGCGCCTGTGGATACGGGGAAAGATCGGCGTTCAGCAATCGCACCCCGGCGGGCGCGGTCGAGGGGTCGAGAAGCGGTTCGAGCGCGGGAATCATTTTTGTCGAATACCGCTCGTCCACTACCAAGTATCGCGCATCCGCTATCGCCGCGCGCCGAAGGATGTCCTCCCACGTGTCCGCCGGGTCGGGCCCCGTTGTGGGCATGCCCGCATAGAAGCCGACCTGCGGCTTTCT
>BTUX01000127.1:0-12644 GCA_045863315.1 Candidatus Hydrogenedentota bacterium
TTTCACCCTGGCGCAAAGGCGCTTGCAATCGAGGCGGAAGGTTCGTCTGAAACCGCATCTGGGGAAAATCCGTTTCCTTGGCGGTGATCCAAATGTCCTGTGCCGGCGCCAACCGAATGCTCGATTGCTTGGCATTGACGAGGGGGATGGCCGGATCCATGACGGCGCCCTTTGCGAGCAACTTCACCCGCTTGGTCTGCGCGAACGCATCTTCCAGCAAATACGCCGCGACCTCGAATCGGTCTCGCAGGCGTGGACAACCCATCACCACGGCGATCAAGCGAACATCATTTCGCACTGCGGTCGCGGTCAGGCAGAAGCCGGCGGCGCGCGTGTAGCCGGTTTTCAGTCCATCGCAGCCGGCCAACGAGGAAAGCAGTTTGTTGGTGTTTGGCTTGGAGCTTTGCCCTGCGCGGAAGGCCAATTCCGGCAGGCTGACCCACTCCATAATTTGCGGCAGTTGAACGCACTTGCTAGCCAGAATAGCGAGATCGCGCGCCGACGATTCGTCAGCCAATTGCCCGGGATCCGGCGGCAGCCCGTGAACGCTCCGAAACACGGTATCCAACATGCCCAATTCGGCGGCCCGCTCGTTCGCCCGTTCCAAGTATTTCTCGACCGTGCCCCATAGACCCTCCGCGACGGCATAGGCGCCATCGTTCGCCGAAGCCACCGCAACCGCCTTCATCAGGTGTTCGAGCGAGAACGTCTCGCCGGCCTTGAGGTGGACTTGAGTGCCGCCCATGGACTGCGCCTTGGTGGACACGGTTATTTGAGTGTCCAAGGTCCACTTGCCGTCCTCGAGCCCTTCAGCCACCAGTAACAGCATCATCATCTTGACCATGCTGGCAGGGGGACGTCGTTCGTCCGGATTGAATTCGGATACAATCAGTCCGCTATCCGCGATGATCGTGATGTAACTTGCGCACGCCAGCGACGGGTTCTGGGCACCGGATTGCGCAACGCTTGCAACGGTGAAGACCAGGAGGGATATGTACGACAGCGTAAACCTCTTCATGTCCACCTCTGTAATCCCTTGCCGCACTTGATTGCCGCGGGACAATTATGCCATGGCCCCCCCTCTCAGTGACAAGGCTTCATATAGCTCTTTTGCGGAAAAGGGCTTTCGAAGGACACGGACACCGTTTCCCGCTTTTCCTTCATCGTCCGACGGAAGGCCCGTAAGGAACAGCACATTCACCGCGGCCGCGCTTGCATAATCGCGAACCGACTCGACGAAGGACTGACGCGTGGTTTCATGGCAGTCCACGTCGGCAACGATCGCCCTGGGCGCAGCACCTTGCAAAAGTTCTTGGGCCTGCATGACGGTTGGGGCGCAGATGCATTTGATTTTCCGGATGCGCAGTACGGTGGTCACCCATTCGAGAAGGTCGGTATCCTCTCCCACCGCGAGCACGGTTGACGATCCAAAACGGGTTTGGGCCGACTGTTGGGCCGCTATCGTCCCCTTGGGGTGGGCAATTACCGCGTGCACAAATCCGAGCAGGTCGCTCGCGAGAAACGGCTTGACCAGCACCGCTGCGTCGTCCATGTGCAAATTGTCCGCGCCGTGGTCCGTGCGACGGTTGTCCTGCATGAGTATGACCGGAATGGCTGCCAAATCCAGTTCTTCGCGATACCGGGACAGCGCGGCCCTTCCGCCCAAGTCCGGCATTACATCGTCAATGATGAGGAGGTCCGGATGATCTTCTTTGGCAGCGCGCAATCCCGCGAGTCCGCTCGTGGCAATGCCGACGTCGATGCCACAATCTCCCAAAAGCGACGCCAACGACGATGAGAACTCATTTTCCGCGGCCACTATCAGGACGCGCGTCCCCGGCGGAAAGGCCTCGCGCTTCGTCGAAGGCGGAACGAAACACGCCCCGGGCAGCGTCAGCGTAAATGTGCTGCCTTCTCCCGGTCGGCTTTCGAGATCAATACGGCCGCCGTGCGCCTCGGCGATGGTCTTGGCTATCGAAAGGCCGATCCCCGCGCCTTCGTATCGCCGTGACAGCGAACTGTCGGCCTGAAAGAACTTGTCGAACACCCGCTTCTGAATGCTTGGTTCAATACCGATGCCGGTATCCGAGACGGCAATGATCAGCGTGCCATCGTCCCGATGCTCGCCGCGAAGTGTTATCCGGCCGCCCCGTTCACAAAACTTCACCGAGTTGGACATCAGAATGGCGAGCAACTGTGCAAGGCGTTTTCGATCGCCCCATGCCACACAGTCGTCTTCCGGGGTCGTGAGGAGCAATTCGAGGCCCCGCGCCAGAATCTGCGGTTGAATCGCTGCCGCGCATTCCTGAAGCAACCTGCCGGTCCGTAACAAGGTTTGATGGATTTCGATGCCTCGCACTTCCATGCGGCTGAACTCGATAATTTCATCGATTAGCGACCCCAGGCGTTCGATGTTGCGGAGCATGACCTTCAGCGCGTTCAACTGGGGCGGTTCCAGCGCTCCCAAGGTACCCGCGTTAAGCATTTCGGCATATCCCCGCACAGTGCTCAGCGGTGTTCGCAATTCATGACTGACGGTGGACAGAAATCCGTCCTTTGCGCGATCGAGCATACGCAGTTCGGCGTTGGCCTCCTCCAGCTCCGCAGCGCGCTGCTCGAGCTGCTGCTGCATACGGAGCATCTCCCGAATGTCCGTGACAACTAGCGAAAAGCTGGCGTCCTCATCGGGGCGCGCCGCAATTGGCGCAATCGAGAGCGTCACCGGGACCGATATGCCGTCTCGGCAGACGAGGGTCAATTCCTGCTGGGGGCGAACGCTGCCGCGTTCTGCAGCGGCCTCAAGAATCTCAAGGAACCGGCCCCGCGCCGCAGGCTCGACGTACTCGACGAGATCTCTGCCGATGATTTCTTCCATGCCGACGTGGAGCAGTTCACAAAACCGCGCATTGGCGAACCGAATGTGGTATGCGCCGTCGATCGTCACAAAGCCTTCGTTCATGTGGACGAGCAGGTCCCGCAGGCGCTGCCGGGACTGGTAAAGTTTCTCCGTGCGATCTTCCACGAGTTGTTGAAGCCCATGCGCATAACGCTCAAGCCGCTTGGACATCTGGAACTGCTCCGTGATGTCTCGTACGGTTGCGAGCGCCCCGGCGAAGCGCCCCCGCTTGTCGAAAATCGGCGTCCCGCTTATCCACAGTTGGCGCTCGATCCCGTCACGCTTCCAGGCGATGCGGTACTCGGATGCGATGCCCTGACGGCGATTGTCAATTTGCTTCAGCATGGGCTCGAGTTCGAATGCGCGCGCCAATTGCGCGCCATCTTTCCCGATCAAGTCGTCCGCCTTCAGGCCCGTCATGTGGGTCAACGCGTCGTTGACCAGCGTAATCGTCCCGTCGCTTGCCGTTAGAATGAAACCCTCGCTCATGTGGTCGGCGAGGTAGCGGAACCGCGCAGCGATTTCGCCCACTTCCTCGTCTCGGCGCGCGACAATAAACAGGATCGCCAGGATTCCGAGCACCAAGGCGCCCAGGCCCGTCCATCTGGACACCGTGATTGTTCTCTGCGGGAGTGCGGCCATCAGCATGAAGTTTTCCGAAAGGCCCCACACCGTCACCGTGGCGCCGACGGCCAACAAGATCACGCCAACGATCAGGGCGACTCGCTGTTCAAACGTCGCGCTGATCCGCGTGACAAGCATTCCAGCCACGAGCAAAGGACCGGCGACCGAGACCAGCAGGAGGATCACTTGAAAGATTGGGCTGTCGTTCAAGTGTCCCGCGAAAAATACTCCGAACAATCCCAACATGATGGGAATGGTATAGAGGAGCAGACTGGGTCCACGGCGAGCATTCATTCTACAGAGTCCCCATTACAAGGCCGGCTCGGCCCGAAGAGCGGGCCTACGCTTCTTTCGGTCATGTCGGACCGCGCGCGTCATCGGTTCGCTCCGGCCCGTTCGATCCGGACTTTAACTTTGCGATCGCTTCCGACGCCAGCGCGTCGCACCGTTCATTATATGGGTGGCCGGCGTGGCCTCGCACCCACCGCCACTGGACCTCATGCCTTGCGGTGAGCGCATCCAACTCCTTCCAGAGTTCCACGTTTTTCAGCGCCCCTTCCTTCCGTTTCCAACCATTGCGTTTCCAACCGCGCATCCACGCCGTGACACCCTGCTTGAGGTACTCGGAGTCCGTGTGCATGACGACCTTGCACGGCCGTTTCAGCGCTTCCAAGGCGCGAACCGCCGCCGTCAGCTCCATCCGATTATTGGTCGTGTTCGGTTCCGCGCCGGATATTTCGCGCACCGTGTCCTTGTAAATCAGCACGGCGGCCCATCCGCCGATTCCCGGGTTCGGCTGGCAGCCGCCGTCTGTGTATATCTCTACTGTGGTTCGCATCGAGTCCCATTTCTGGAAGCGCCGCGCATCGCGATGGCCTTTCAGTCTGCGCCACCGCCCCGGCGCCCCCTATCGTAACCGAACGCGCGTGAGGGAGGGTACCGGGTCTGAGTGTAATTACGGCTCACGTGCGCCCGTCCGTACCTCTCAATCCCGTCAGAATCGTCAATACCTCGGCCGCTTTGCCTGCACGATGCTTGATCGCGAGGTCTATCGGGCGGAGCCCCTCCCTGTTTCGCGCGTCCGGATCGGCTCCTTGCTCGATCAAAAACCTGCACATGGCCGCACGGTCGTGCATGGCGGCGGTGTGAAGCGGCGTGTCCCCGAACACGTCAACGGCGTGGATATCCGCCCCAAGGTCGAGTAGCTGGCGCGCCCGCCTTGTCGCCATCCACCATGCCGCGACGTGCAGAGGGGTCAGTCCCGTTTTGTCTCGGGCGTTGACGTCCGCCCCGCGCTCGATTAGAAATTGAATCAGTTCGTCATTCCCGCTGGTGATTGCCTGATGCAGCGGCGTCTTTTCGAGGGGCGTGCGCGCATGGATTAAACTCGGGTCCGCCTCGAGCATCCGCCGAACAGTCTGAATGTCGCCCTTCAGCGCGGCGTCATGGATTGACTGCCCACAGCCGGAAAGCGAGGCCAGTGCGGCCAAGATGAGTACACCAAGGGTCTGTACTTCCCTCCTACGAAGCTTCAACGGTCGCTTGCTCATACTTCACGGCGGCGTTTTCCGGCGTGACTTTCGTAGGCTGCAGAATAATGCGCGGCGGAACCTGGTGGCCGTTCAGCATCATGATTGCGTTTTCGAGGGCCTCGGCTGCACAGGGAGGATACACAAACGTGCACGCCAGCACGCCGTCCATCACTTTCTTAATCCCGCCTGCGGGTCCGCCAAGCCCATCGACGCCTACAAAGATCATTTCCTTCTCTCGCCCCGCGTCCTTGGCGGCGAGATAGCAGCCAATGGCCATGGGATCGTTGTGTGCGTACACAACATCGATCTTCGGGTTGGCCTGCAAGAGCGTTTGCATTCGTTTGCTCGCTTCGTCCTGCAACCAGTTCGCCACTTCCTCGATTACTCTCACCCCCGCCACGGCGTCAATGTACTTGCGCGCTCCGTTGTGGCGTTCCTCCTGTGGTTTCGTACCCAGCAGCCCTTTCATCTCAACTACTACAGGGGACTCCACCTGCTTGCTTTCCAGATGCTCCTTCACAAATTGTCCCGCCATCTCACCGATCACTTCATTATTCGCCCCGACAAAAAGGTCGTACTCGGGCGATACGAGGTCGCGTTCAAGACATATCACCTTAATGCCCGCCTCGCGTGCCTTCTTCACAACCGGGGTGAGCGGGGCCGCCTCATTCGGCGCGACGATCAGCAAATCGACGCGCTGCTGGATGATATTTTCGATTTGGGCCACCTGCCGCGCGTTGTCTTGCTGGGCGTCGTGGATCACCAATTGGAACTGGTCCCCATACCTCTTGATTTCGCGTTTGAGAATGTTGTTTTGTACGGTCCGGTACGGCTCGGCGCTGTTGCACTGCGAGAACGCGATGCGAAACGTGCGGGGTGGCGGCGCACCTCCAGCAGTCGCTTCGCTTCCGCCGGAACCGCACCCCGCCAGGAATGCCATAACCAAGCCGATACCCAATCCGCAGTTCATTTTCATGTATTCACCCCGCACACTCTAGGAAGTCGGAACCGTAGTGTCGTCGTCTTGAAGTAGTCTTACGCTGTTGCGGTCCAAGGATCCCAATCGGGATTCACTCCGAACCGTCGCCGAGTTCGACCGCTCGCTCTTGCGTCCAAGTCCGAGACCGCAAGTCTTCGGACCTTGCCTGTAAGCCCAAGTATTTCAACACTGCTCCCTTCTTGGATTGTCGTTTATGGAGTCTTGCGATATAACGGCATGAACTTGGGCGATTCCAAGTCCAAGCGACTGCTAGGCGCGTTCGGCCGTTCGGACCGCCCCCTTGACCATCTGTAAAGCGGCCACGACCGTCACCGCCGCCACGGTCACGCCCGCAAGGGCGGCAATCGTCAGCCGGACTTGTCGGCTCTCAGCCGTGCCGGTGGTGCACCACCGAGCAAAGTGCTCGCAATTATTCAATACGGGGCTGTACCGCGCCTCGTGCAGCCGGCTTTGGGCCCGCAGCATTACCCCCTCCGCGTCGTACGCCGACTTCGTACGGACCACGCGGACACGCCCGCCCTTGGCGAACGCTTCCATCGAAGTCCGCTTAACGGCGGCGTCTTTCCTGTTAAACAATTCGCCGGTGTAATGAATGACCGTGCCGTCCCCACAGTCAATTCCGTGGTGCCAATACCCTCGCCGAAATACCCGGATGTGATCGCCGCGGGCCATTTCAAGACTCCGTTCAGTTGTGAATCAATCGAGCTGGCTTGATTGTCCACCGGATCGCCTGATTTGTCAATGTTGCCCCCTGAGAACGGACGGCGCCCAGAGCGGGCTGCGCGCGGCTTTCAGGCGTGTTCTCAACCAGCGTTTGACAGGGCGCTGAGATTAATCCCCAGCATACTGCGCCCCAAATGGGCGGTGCGAACATGCCGCAAGTACCGAACAGGAACGAGTACCCTCTTGTAGCGCAGGCCGATTCGAGCAACGCCACTCAGATCGGGCACTCGCATTCTGGTAGACGCTTGCCGGCTGCTGCCGAGCGTACGGGCGGAATTGTCGGTTCGCGGCGGAGTTTTCGACCAAGGGGCCCGCCCTCGGCGAAGGCGGACTTGCGCGTTTGGTCGCGCGATTGGCGGGGCGACGCGGTTGCACTGTGAAAACACGCCACTCACCGACAGCCAGAGTTGAAAGTGAGGATCTATCAACACAATGGAGGCGAACACTCATGCGACCTGCGGCTTGCATGTCTCTCGTAATCTTCGGGGGAGACGGCGCGCGACTGCTTGTAATGATCCATTCCCCCTACGATCGCCTGCAAAACGACAAGGCGTCGCCCACGTATGATGACGGAGTCCTCCGCGTGTACAGCAAGTGGCTCGTGACCAAACAAGACGAAGGTTGGGACATCCTGGTCCTGCACGGCGCCATGTCCGCGGAAATCAGACGCCGTCGCGCTCGCAATCCCATGTTCACGTTCCAACCCGACGGTGTACATCCAGACGAAACTGGACACTGGTCCATGGCAACGCTGTTAATCAAACATTTCGGCGATCGGTACGCGGCGCGAACCCAACCCCTCCGAAATGATGCTCGGCATATGGGGCGCGGTGATGCCGCTGGTCCGGGAGCGGATGTCCATTCTCCGCGACGCATGGCTGACCGCAACCGGATGTCGACACCCATTCGTGCCCGTCGGATTGCCGCTCGAGCAAGCACACGCCAAATATGGCGAACTGACCCGTAATATAGAGAAGAAAGTGAGGACAACGACAGGGGAATGATTTTGGCGGTGTACCATTTCGAGAGAATGATAGACTCGATACCGACGGCTATGCCGAGTTTCTAAGCCGGCCCTTGGCGGCCTCCAGCCCGTTTCGGGATCTTCGTTTGCGCAAGGGAGGGAGTGCCAGGCGCTCGGCGATTACACGGTACACGTGGGGGTTCCAGGCAAGCCCGCAATGGGTCCCGCATACTTCGACATCGGTCTTGGGATTATGGTTGATGCATACCTCCCAGTCCACGATACCGTCGGTCTTGGTATATACGGCGACCTGCCGCACCGAGTCCGGGAACGCCTCGCGCCACGTGCACGCAAACCCGCACGCGCACCGGCTTGTGTAACAGTCCGGTTCGTGAGGCTTGTGCGAGGGGAACAGATGTTTCCGGTCGTAGATGCGTTTGCGGATCAGTTCGGCCGTATTGAGCACCCAGGGATGCACGCGCACGCCGCGGTACGGCGAGCCCAGCGTAATCACCGTCGCGATTCGTTCGGGCCGGATCACCGCAGCGCCTCGGGAAAGGACTCCGCCTAGGCTGTGGCCCACCACATGGACTTTGCGGCGGGTCTTCTCATAGGCCCGTTCAATGGTATCCAGCAGGTGGTCGATGAGGAGATTGGGGCACTCGGCGTTCTGCCCGATGCGCGACATGTACGGCTTGTATCCGATACGCCACAGCCACGCATACAGTTCGGTGAGATAGAGATCAATACCCAGGAATCCGGGCACCAGCACTACCGCGGAACCGTTGCCTTTTGGAATCCCAAAACCGTAATAAACCGGAGACGCTTTCAAACGCAGCCAATCTAACCCCATCAGAGTTTCACGCCAAATGGGTAACTCCACTGGCTCATGCTCGGTGAACAATAGGCTGTTGCTGTGAGGCATCCATTCACCCGGATATTGCGGTCGCCCCCGAAGACTGCGGCCATTCTATGTAAATTATAGCACGGCCTGTCAACAGTTACGGGCGCCCCCCAAAAAAGACCTCAAAGCCACCGCTGATTTGCATGCTCTTGCCGCGATATTAACCGTCGTGCTACGTTTCAACGCGAACTCAAGCAGCCGGAGTCCCCGTCCATGTACCGTGCCCCTCGCATCACAACAGGCCCGGGTTCTACCGCCCACCTGCAACACCTGCCCGGCCGCGTTTGCGTGGTCACCATGGAGGTCCCATGGACGGTCCTGCAGAGCATCACGCCATGGAGCCCAGACACCGTCCGCATGGTCACAAACATGGACTTGGATACCGTCGAATCACTCGAACGGGATCTGCCCCCGTGCGACGTGGTGGTTGGGGTCGGCGGGGGTTCGTGCATGGACACTGCCAAGTATATCGCTTGGAAACGGGGCTGTCGCATGGTGCTCGTCCCGTCCATTATTTCTGTCGATGCGCCGCTTACGAACACGGTTGCTGTCCGGGTGGACAAAAGGGTGACGTATATCGGTGACATCTATCCCGAGGAGTTGATAGTCGACTACGATCTGATTCAACGCGCGCCCCGGAACCTGAACCGCGCGGGCGCCTGCGACATCGCGAGCATCCTTACGGCCCTTTTCGACTGGAGACTTGCACGCGACCACGCCGGTGAGCGTTACGACAACGCCATCGCCGAGGAAGCGCGACGATGCCTTGCCGAACTCGACCGGCACGCCCACGATGTGTACGAGGTCACTCCGAAAGGCATCGACCTCGTCATCGATCTGTTTCGGCGCGAGGTCGAGTTCTGCGCGCGGTTCGGCAACAGCCGTCCCGAAGAAGGCTCCGAGCACATCGTCGCATATGCCATCGAGCACCTCACCCGAAGGCACTTCATCCACGGCGACCTCGTCGGCCTTGGCATCTTCCTGATGACGCGTCTGCAGAACAATCAACACGAGTGGGCCGTTGACCTCATGAAACGAATCGGCCTGCGCTACCAATGTCCGGACGCCTCGCCCCGCGAAATCCGCCAGGCGCTGGCCGGCCTGAAAACGTTCAAAGAATCCGCAGGCCTTTACTACAGCATCGTCGATCGTGCGCCCATCACGGAGGAATTCATCGATGACGCCCTTGCCGCACTGCTTTAGCAGTCCTCGGACGGCCTGCATCTGCCAAGCCGGTCGCGTCAGGACTGACGCGAAGGATTTCCCGCGAGCGCATCCTCGAATTCACCTCGGCGCTATTCCTTAGAGCGGCTGCCAGGCAGCGGAGGCGCGTCGAGGGCCGGTGTCTTCGATGCAAATACATCATCCCAATTCACGTGCGCGGTCAGCGTCACCAAGACGGCCAACGTATGGGTCGCGTCTTCGCCGGTCGAGGACCTGATCACGTCGAACCCATCGGTGCGCAGCGCATAGGCAATCATGTCGCTGATGGCCGGTTCGTCCTCCACAACCAGGATTCGCTGCAAATCAACACCCCCTTTCGAGCGGACGGAGTCTGGTCGCGCTACGACAGCGTTCTACCCCAGCTACGGGATGAGTTCAAAATTTCGGTCCGGACTGGACATCTGCCTGACGCCTGCAAGCCGGACTTTCAGTCGCGCACAACATTAACCCTGGCCTCGACCAGCCCGGGTTGTCCCTATTTGGGGGACGTGCTACTTTATCCTCGGCGCGGGCGGATACGCAGCGCAAACCAATTGGAAAGACGTATAGGCATGCAGGCGAATGACTTGGAGAGTATCGTCGGGGCGAAATTGATGGAGCGAAAAGCCACACTTGCCACGGCCGAGTCCTGTTCGGGTGGATTGATTGCGCATCGTATCACGAACGTGGCAGGGGCGTCGGCCTATTTCCTGGGGGGTGTGGTGTCGTACAGTAACGAGGCGAAACGGGAATTACTTGACGTGAGCATAGCCGATCTCAATGCGCACGGCGCGGTCAGCGAGCCGGTGGCCCGTCAGATGGCGGAAGGTGTTCGCCGCCGGTTCGGGGCGACTTGGGGCGTCGGCGTGACGGGCATTGCCGGACCGACTGGCGGCACGCCCGAAAAGCCAGTCGGATTGGTGTTCATCGCAGTTACTGGGCCGGCAGGCACCGTAACAAGTCGCAACCAATTCGTAGGCCCGAGAGAATCGGTGAAGCAACAGACCGCGCAGACGGCCTTGGAACTGTTGGCGGACCTGTTAAAATGAGTGGGACGGACAAAGGAGCGACTCACCCCCATATCGGTTTCGTGCATCTTCACGTGCATTCGGAGTATAGCGTCCTTGACGGGGCGAGCAAGATTCACGAAATCATTGACCGTTGCCAGCGCTACGGTATGCGGGCCTGTGCGCTGACGGATCACGGCGCCCTGTTCGGCGCGCTCGAGTTCTTCACCGCCGCACGACAGGCCGGCATCAAGCCGATTATCGGATCGGAGCTGTACGTCGCCAAGGGTCATCGACGAGACAAGTCCGCCCGGTCGGCAGGCGCCTCGAACAACCATTTTTTGTTGCTCTGTGAGAACGACACGGGGTACCACAACCTGTGCAAGCTGAGTTCGCTGGGGTATATCGAGGGATTTCACTACAAGCCGAGGGTCGATCTGGAGCTGTTGGCAAAGTACCGGGAAGGATTAATCGCCACCAGCGCCTGTCTGGCGGGAGAAATTCCCCAATTCCTGATGGAGGACAACGTGGATGCGGCGAACGAGGCGATCCGCAAATACGTGGAAATCTACGGGCGCGACCACTTCCTCATTGAGCTGATGGACCACGGCATTCCCGAACAGCAAAAGATCAACCCGATCCTCGCCGAACTGGCCGAACATCACGGCCTGATGATTATCGCGACGAACGATTGCCACTACACGGACAAAGACGACGCGGTTTCCCACGACGCGCTGCTCGCAATCCAGACCCAGGCCACCCTGGATAAGGAGGACCGGTTCCGGTTTCCGACGCCGGAATTCTACATCCGCAGCCAAGAAGAGATGGCGGAGCGGTTCAAGGACTATCCGCAGGCGATTGCGAACACGGAAAAGGTGGCGGCACGATGCAACGTCGAGATCAAGTTGGGCCGCCATCTGATCCCGCACTTCAAGCCGCCCGAAGGCATCGACAAGGAACACTATCTACGTCAACTCGTGCAACTTGGGCTCGAAGAACGGTACGACGGTACTCCTTCCGAAGCGCACCGGGAGCGCGCGAATTATGAGTTGGATGTCATCGAGCACATGGGGTTTGTCGATTATTTCCTGGTCGTTTGGGATCTCATCAATCATGCGCGCAGCAAGGGCATCCCGGTGGGGCCGGGGCGCGGATCCGGCGCAGGGAGCCTCGTCGCATACGCGCTGAAGATTACCAACATTGATCCGATGCGATACGGGCTGCTGTTTGAACGGTTTCTGAATCCCGAACGCATCTCGATGCCCGACTTTGATCTCGACTTTTGTTACACTCGGCGCGGCGAGGTCATCGAATACGCGCGCAACAAATACGGAAGCGACAACGTTTGCCAGATCATCACGTTCGGACGAATGAAAGCAAAGCAGGCGGTCCGCAACGTGGGCCGAGTCCTCGGCATGCCCTACGGCGAGGTGGATCGCATCGCGAAGCTGATTCCGGACGATCCCACCCTTAAGACTTCGCTCAAGGATGCTGCCGAACAGGAGCCTGAGTTGCAGCGGCTCATTAGTGAAAATCCGAACGTGCAGCGCCTGTGGCAGCTTGCGACGCGCCTCGAAGGCACCATCGGCACCGTCGGGACGCACGCGGCCGGTGTCGTCATCTGCGACCAACCCCTCACCGACCACGTTCCTTTGTTTCAAGCCGCGGGCAGCGATATCGTCGCGACGCAATTTGAGATGAAAGGCGTCGAGGAAGTCGGACTCTTGAAGATGGACTTTCTCGGCCTCCGCACGCTCACCGTCGTACATGAGGCCGTCCGTTTCGTGCGGC
>BTUX01000128.1:0-12577 GCA_045863315.1 Candidatus Hydrogenedentota bacterium
TAGATGTCACAAACGTGTAGTTTTTTCCGTAGTTTGCGCTTCTATACATGCAGCTAGCATACGGGGCGATTCCAGTCGGGATTCGTCGTGCTTAAATGTTCTCAAGTCGCCGCAAACGTTCGTCTACGCGATAAATGACCAGACTCTCGCCTTGTCTGTCGCACGTCACGACCAAGTCTACAGATGTCTTGCCGAGCGGGAAGCCGTACCGATTATCCACGTTATTGAATTTGCCTTCGGGCAGATACTGCAGCATCCTGCCCGTCAGGTCGTATACGGCGAGGCCGCCGGCCTTGTCGGTTCCTAGCACAAGGCTCTGCGCGCCATCCGAGGGGTGGACCCATATGCACGGATCATCCGCCGCATCCTCAGCCGACGGGACGGGTTCGGTTTCGACGGTCGCCACAACCTCAAAGGGTGTCGCGATGGCCGGTGCCGACACGAGGTTCGGCATCGCCGTGAGGAAAATCGCGATAACGGCTTGCAATCGGTTCAAGGCTTACCTCCCATGGGTTGGCGCGCGGCGGAAAAAGATGGCCCGGACCGACATGCGCGACCCGGGCCTGTCTACCTCACCCGCAGCCTTTTGCAGCGAACCCGGATTTTTCACACCCGCCGGCATTGGAAAATACAATGTTGTACGCCACAAACTGCTATGCAGCCGCACGGCAAAACGGGTTGCAGGTCTGAAAAATCCTCGTCCCACTCACTCACATTCTCACTTCGGAGTATTTTCCACCCGCCGCCCCCGTGATTGGGAGCGGCGGGTGAGAAATGGGGCTAGTTGCCCATCATTCCGTCGGCGATGTCGGTCTCCCAAACACGGCCGTCTCCGTATTTACCCAGCGCAACGGGAAATCGGTCGTTGTACCGCACAAACTCCGCGTGGCCGTCCAAGTAAAGAACGTTGGCCCCGCCGGGAACGTGGTTAAACATGGGGACCCCCCCCACCGGATTATCGTCATTCACGCCGCCGTCGTCCGCCACTTTCTTCGATTGGGCCCAACCGTCCATCATCAAGGGTAGTTCACTTTGGGATGAGGCGGTCCGCGTGGGGTCGTTGATGTCGGTAATTAGAAATCGTTCGATGCCTTCCCGCAAACGGAACAGGATGTCCGGGCAAATCTTGCCGCCGGGCCCGCTGCGCCTGCCGGAAAGACTGCGTTGCCGCGTGTCCGCGTTCCCATCCTTATCATTGTAAATCTTGCCTGCCAGAGCGGCGTTTCCGTATTGCCACCGCAGGCCGCCCGGGATCTCATACATACCCGTCCAGGTTGTGCCATCGTCATCGTATGCCACGGAGTTGTATGGGCAGCCGGGGCCTAAATCCATTTTGAAATCGTCGAGCGTTCCCGAACCGCCGGGGATAACGCCGAGCGCCGGATAGTAATCGCGCAGATCTTCCGCAGCCCGTTCGTTGCAACGCCATGCGTTCTTGGCGGATGTGGGCTCCAAGACCGCATATCCAAAGTAGACATAGGATCGAGGAAAACTTAAATGCGCCAACATGCAGTTGCCCGTTGCCTGACCAGTCGCTATCAGTCGGCTGATCTCCTCGTATCCGTCCTGAAGCCGGGGGGTGTCTTTCCCCCATTTGCTCGGATCTTCCTGCGGGTCGGAGGGACACAACATGATGCCCGGATCCGTCAAGTATTCCGGATACACGGCGCGGGCATCCGGCCCCAAGAGTTCTTCGCGAAAACCCGGCCATATGTTCTGCATCGGTGGATACTGTCCGCCTTTCGCTTCCCCCCCATACATCTTGAATACGATGCCCCATTGCTTGAGATTGTTTTGACACGACGCCCGCCGCGCCGCTTCCCGCGCGCGAGCCAAAGCCGGCAGCAGCACCGCGGACAAAATGCCGATAATGGCAATAACCACCAGCAGTTCAATCAACGTGAACCCGTACCGTTTTCGCATAGATTCGTTTCTCCCTATCGTCTTAGCTGCCGATTCGCGTTCGACGCGGTGCGTAAACCGGCCCCCACACGTCCGTGCTGAATCCTCTGTTTCACCGCGTTCTTGGCGTACGATACGATGGGGTAATTAGCAAATTGCTAGGGAGACGCTAGAGTTATGCTAGCCCGCATTTCTCACCGATAGCCCGGATTTTTCACACCAACAGCCCGTTTTCCCTGTCGCTGCATAAAGGTATCTACCGCACGAAGTTGTATCCTTCATTGCCCGCGGGTGTGAACAATCCGGGCTAGGCCAGGCGTTCCGCACCTTCAGAACTTGGGGCTGACGCCCCAAGCCGTCCCTTCAGGACCAAATCCATGGCAAATTAGGTGCGACCCGGGTTCATTATTCTAAATAAGTTCTAACAAAAACCCACATACACGAATCCGACTTTGTGGTGCAGGCATCCTTGCCTGCATTCTTGGCCGCCCGGAAGCAGCCAAGATGGCCGCACCACAATAGGTGCTTGGGTTTTTGTTAGAGGTTTTAAGTGTACGAGAGTGGACCTGCCCAGTGTATTCACCCGGTTGCGCCCCGTCGCGGATACATGCTAGAGTACAAATTGCCTCGTTCGGAGAGATGACCGAGTGCTGAAGGTGGCGGCCTGCTAAGCCGTTGTACGGGGATAATCCCTGTACCCCGGGTTCGAATCCCGGTCTTTCCGCCGTTTTGATGCCCGCGGTGGCCGGTTCGGCGTTTATCGCTTCGTCAGGGTCGCACCGATTCCTCTTGTTGGACGCAGCCACGCTCGCACACCCAAATGACATCCAGGTCTACCGTTGTGGGAACTCGAGTCGACTCGTACCGTCACCTGGCGCTGACCACGGTTCCTTTTCTCCTTGTCCTCGTCTTTTTCTTTGTGTCCGGAGCGTGCGGCCTCTTGTATCAGGTCGTGTGGACGCGAAAACTCGTCTTGCTCTTCGGCACCACGGCCTATGCGGTCAGCACGGTGCTCTCGATATTTTTTCTCGGACTCGGCATTGGGAGCCTTTGGGGGGGGCGGCTCGCGGACCGATCCGGCAACCCGCTGCGGTTATACGGCTACTTTGAAATCCTAGTCGGCGTTTGGGCATTCGTTTTCATTGTTTTCATCGATTGGGGCGAGAATCTCGTGGCTGAGTTGCTGCGCGCGACCTCCTCGTCTAGAGGTGCGGGGACAGCCCTTCGGGCCGTCTTGGCTGGGCTGTTTCTGCTCGTGCCGGTGACCCTCATGGGCGCGACGCTGCCGCTCTTGGCCAAGGCCATCGGCCAGGCGCGGGAGACGCGGGGGCTCCGTATCGGTCTCCTGTATGTGTTAAACACCGCGGGCGCGGTTTCGGGTTGTATGGTGACCGGCTTTTACCTGATCGAGACCATCGGGTATACGAGGTCGACGTTCATCGGAGCGGCCGCGAATATCGGCGTGGGCGTGCTGGCGGTGCTGATCGCGCCTTTGTTGGACGCGGTGCCGCAGACCGCACCGGACCGTTTGCCGCACGAAGACGAACACGCGGTAGTCGGCGCTCGAACCGTCCTCGTGGTCTTCGCCGCGTTTGCAGGCTCCGGGTTTTGCACACTTGCCCTCGAGGTGTTGTGGACGCGCCTGCTTTCGTTGGTCTTTCTGGGGTCGACCTATGCGTATACGACCATGCTCGCGTCAATTCTGGTTGGGATCGCCTCGGGAAGTCTGCTGGCCGCGCTCGTCACGGATCGCGTGAAGGACGCGGTCGCGGCGCTTGGCGTGGTCGAACTCCTCGCGGGCATCGCGTGCATGGCCTCGCTGATCTTTATTGCGCAACTGCCGGATTGGTCCGTCACGCTGGGTGCGGGCAGAAACGCCGATATGTCCGGCATGGTGCGCACCTACTTCATGTTGTCTTTCCTTGTGCTGCTCATGCCAACGCTGCTGTTCGGCATGACCTTCCCGCTGGCCGTCCGGGCCGTGACGGGCCACATTTCGCGGCTGGGCCAAGACATAGGGGCCTTATACAGCGTCAACACCTTTGGCGGCGTTGTCGGGGCCGCGGCGGGCGGCTACGCGATCCTGCCCCTGCTCGGCGCGCACCGCGGCGTGCTGTTCCTGTCGCTCGTACTGTCGGCGATCGGACTGGCGCTCACGTTCGCGGGTCCGCGCCAAGGCCTCGCGTTCAAGAGTTCGACCGCCGCGCTCGCCTGTGCATTTACGGCCCTAACCTTTGCGCGGTTGCCCGACGACGCCAGCCGGGCCTTGAATAGATCGTACCTCCCGCCGGCCCACCGTGTGCTCGCGTACAAGGAAGGCGTGGAAGGCACCGTCGTCGTGGCGGAGCCGGAGCACAACCGGGGCGGCTCCAATCGCGGACTGTGGATTAACGGCGTACAGGCGACGCTGTCCATCGAGCGGGGCGTGCGGATGAACCGATTCCAAGGGGTGCTGCCCTTCGTTTTCGATCGCGACCCGAAGAACGCGTTGCTGATCTGCTTCGGATCCGGCATCACCGCGGGCACACTGGCCACATCCGATCTTGAATCGGTAACCGGTGTCGAGATTTCGCGCGATGTGTTGGATGTCGCGCACTTGTTCGAGGTCGACAATTGGGACGCGCTGAAAAACCCGCGGCTGAAATTGGTCGTGGACGACGGCCGGAACTTCCTTCTCGCCCGGGCGGAGTTGTACGATATCATCACCTTCGAGCCCATGCCGCTCGCCGTGGCGGGCGTGGCGGCGTTCTATTCCACCGAGTTCTACGAACTGTGTAGAAGCCGCTTGTCGGATCGCGGCATTGTCGTCCAATGGTTGCCGCTGCACAGTCTCAATCTCGACGTGGTCCGTTCGCTGATGCGCACGTTCCGCCGGGTGTTCCCGGAATGCAGCGTGTGGTTCATCAACGCCGATCTGTTCCTGGTCGGCAGCCGCGAACCGTTGCGGATCGACTACGCGAACGCCAAGCAACGAATGGCCGATTCTAGGGTTGCCAACGGCATGCGGGAAGCGGGGGTGGGAGACCTCGAGGAACTGCTGTCCTGCCACTTCATGTCACGCGCGGGGGTCGAGCGGTTTTGCGGAGACGGAATGATCATGACGGACGACCGGCCCTGGGCGGAGTTCGTGGCGCCGCGTCTGATGCGCGGGAACAATGTCGGCGAATGCGTGCGCGAACTTCGTCCATACTATGAAGGACCGCAGTCTATTCTGTCGCTTGCGGGAATCGACGAACGGGAGCGACAGACCATCGCCGAATCACTAGAGCGCCGGCGCGCCGCGCGCGTCATCACACTCGAGGGCATCGAGGTGGCATACGAACACGGCCCGCTCGGCGACCCCGAGCAGTATTTTCAGAAGGCGCTCGAGGTCGATCCCAATGACTACTCGGCCCAGACGTATTACCGCATGTTGGCCCCGCAACGCTTCGCACTGTTGTTGCGCTGGCAGGAGTTTGCCAAGGCGGAGACGTATATCGAGGCGTATGCCCGCTATATGCCGGGCAATCCGGAGCTTTGGCGCTTGCGCGGCGACCTGTATACCGCCCTCGGCGACGATGAAAAGGCAAACGCCGCGTACCAGAACTACGCCGATGCGGGAGGAGTCGAGGGCGGCCGGTAGGCGCGGAGTGCCGATGGGTAGCAGACATGGCACGGCGAAGGGAAGCCCATGCCCCGCGAAGCGGCACTACAGTTCCTGAAGGGCCTTGAAATGCGCGACTGCGGATTCGCCGACCGCGCCGAGATGATATCCGCCTTCGAGCAGCGAAACGATTCGTCCTCCCGCGAGCCCCTTCACGCGCCGGGTCATTTCAGCGTAGGTGTCCGATTCGAGACGCTGGGCAGCCAGCGGGTCCAGCCGGTGTGCATCGAATCCGCACGAAATCAGAAGGAAATCAGGCCGGAACGTCTCGAGTTCAGGCAGCACCTTTGTCGTTAGCGCATCGAGCCATTCCTCAGGACCATAACCCCACGCCATCTGCACGTTGAGATTGGTGTTGTTCTTTCCGCGCTCGTTGGGGAATCCCGTCCCCGGGTACAGGGGATGCTGATGAATGCTCGCGTAGTAGACGGTGTCGTCGTCGTAGAACGAGTGTTGCGTGCCGTTGCCGTGGTGCACGTCCCAGTCGATGATGGCGACGCGCTTCACGGCGCGGACGTCCCGCAGCCAGCGCGCGGCCACCGCGACATTGTTGAACAGGCAGAACCCCATCGCGCGGTCGCGTTCGGCGTGGTGACCCGGTGGCCGTATCGCGCAGAACGCGTTGTCCACGCCGCCGTCGAGCACGGCTTCGCAGGCGGCAATGGCCCCGCCTGCCGCCAACAGCGCCGCATCCCATGACGCCTTCACCATCTGCGTGTCGGGGTCGGGATATTCGGCGCCGGTGGAGCAGGTGCGCTCGATGGTGTCGATGTGCGAAGCGGAATGTACGCGGAGCAAGTCCTCGCGTGCGGCGGGTTTCGCATCGACGGGTTCGTACTCGATGCGGTTAGCCCGGAACGCCTCCCGAATCGCATCGAGCCGTTCCGGGCACTCGGGATGCCCGGGCCCGTTAACGTGCAGCTTGCACTCCTCGTGAAAACAGAAACCGGTTCTGACCATAGATTTACGGATCTCCCGCGATACCGGACCGTCTTCTTGCCGCGGATTCAGTTCAGACAACGCATAATAGCAAGGTGGGCCAGGTCCCTTTTCCCTGTTCGAAGCCCCGTCCGGCGCCGGGGAAGGCTGCCGTACGGGGGGGCGCAGGCTCGAAAGACCACAAAACCGAAACCACAACCCTTGAACGCGTAAGCGTATTGGATTATTGCCGGGCGCGTGCTAGGATACAAGGGAGTCGGTTGATGGCCGGCCCATGGCATACTACAGTCATGCTAAGGTGCAACGAGGAGGAGAAGAACATGAAGAGGTTGTTTGCGTCGGTGGTGGCGTGTTCATTGCTGGTTTTGACGACGTCGTGCGGCAACACCCCAAAGTCCGACACCGCGGGTTTGCCTGAGGGTATAACGTCGCAGCGCGAGCTTCGCGATATGAAGGACAACCCGCAGGACTATACCCCCGAACAGCTCAAGGCGGCAGGACTCGACCCGTCGCTGGGCACCCCGAGAGATCCGGCCGACGCGCCCCCGCCCGCGGCGGAATAGCGCCTGACTCACGGCAAAGGGGATGGGCGGGCGTATCGGCGACCGCGGGGCGGGGCACAAGCCGCCCGCCTCTGGGTAAGCGATACAGGATTGAAGTGCGACAGGCGGCGGGACGACGGAGGGGTCTCCCGCCGCATTTCACTTTGAGAGTATTGTTTGGAATAGACCGTCCGGCGGTCGGTTTCACCGCGGCGGCGTAGCCCACTCGTCCGGTTCCGTGCCTCGTTCCGGGAATCGAGGAAGAAAGTACGACTGGATTGATCGTCCGGGTTGCCGTCGCTGCAAGGCGGCGTCTACGTCGCATCAGCCGAGAGGGACAAAAGATGAATCGGCGAGCATTTCTCGGAGTTACTGGGGCTTCCTTGTTTCTGCCGCCACTGGCGCTTGGCGCGATGCCGGATCCCAAACCGTGGAAGGACGGCAAGCGATGGGTCTATTCGATTACCTACGACGAAGGCTGCGAAGACCTGCTCAAGTACGCCGTTCCACTGCACCGCAAGTACGGTATTCCGGGCCACATTGCGCTGGTGTCCTCGCAGATCGGCGTGCCGCGCGACGTGCCCGGCAGCACCTACCATGGCATGATGATACTGAACAAGAGGCAACTCCACGACCTCATGAAGGAAGGGTGGGGCGTGTCCTGTCATTCGCTCACCCACTGCGGCGTGACGGACGAGAACGGCGAGACGGAAGTGGTCCAAGCGAAGAGGGTGCTCGAGGACGCGCTTGAGACGGAGATCACGATCTTCACGGTGCCGGGGTCTAATGAAGGGCATCCGCCTTCACTCAAATACGCGCCGATAGCGGGCTATAAGGCGATCCTGACGATCTACGATCGGGTGAACACGCAGGAATCCGACCTCATGCACCTGGGCCGTGTGCCGTTGCACACCGAGTATCCGGGCCCCTTCTATTCCGTGTTCGATCCATACAAGCGCATCCATCAGGCGATCGATCTCGGCGGATGGATTGTCGATTACTGCCACTGCCCCGTGCCGGATAAGCCGCTACATCCCGCCAAGGACTGCACCTCTCAGGAACTCGAGCAGCGGTTCCAGACCGTCAAGCGCATCGGCGGCGACGACGTGTGGTTGGCGGAGCCAAACGAAGTAGTGGACTGGCTGCTGAAGAATTCCGCGTAACCGGTGCGATTCTACGGCGCTTCGGCCCGGGCCGTCCGTGAGATCTCCTGCCCCGTTTTCGGGTCAACCGCTATATTCAGTTTCTCCGCCTCGTCGAGGTAGAAAATGTACCCGTCCATCATTTCGTGGAATGTCTGCGGCCCGTATTCGACCGTGGCCGTCGGGTCGGGGTTGAACGGATTGAACGCGCTGTTGTCGAAATGGGACACGCACTCGATCCGGGTCCCGGCGGGCAGGCGCTTGGCGCCGGGCGGGTACAAATAGGGCATCTGCCAATCGAAACTGTAGTTCGGAATCACGAGCAGCGTTTCCTTTGTGCCATTCGGGATAGTGCGCGTAAAACTTCGTGTTTTTACCGCGCAAGTGCATATGCACAAACAGCGCGACCGCCTCGGCGTCGCATTCGATGATTTTTTCGGCCGCCACGGGGTGAGCGGCCTCGCCAAAGTCCTTCAGGGTCCGCGTCACGTAGCGGATGTCCTTGAAGGAAATCACGTCATCGATGAGACTGACGGGCAATGCGACGGACGCCGGTCGCCGTTTACCCCGCGTCGTAGACCAGCCGGCCGCGCCAGACGGTCTTCCTGACCCGCCCGCGGACGCGCATGCCGGTAAACGGGGTGTTCCGGCTCAGGGAATGGAATTCGTTTGGATCGACGATCCATTCGGCGTTGGGATCGAAGATGCACACGTCGGCGTAACCGCCCTGCCGCAGGATACCCGCCTCGAAGTCGAGGCTTTTGAGGTTGAGAATCTTCGCGGGGGCGGCGGTCATCAGTTCGACGGCGCGTTCGAGCGAAATCACCCCTGGGCCGACAAGCCCCGTGATCGTCAGGGCGAGCGAGGTTTCAAGCCCTACGATGCCAAACGGCGCAAGTTGAAACTCGACATCTTTTTCCGTCGGGGTGTGCGGTGCATGGTCGGTGGCAATGCAGTCGATGGTGCCGTCCGCGATGGCGGCCTTGATCGCTTCCACGTCCTGCACCTCGCGCAGCGGCGGGTTCATTTTCGCATTGGTGCCGAACCCGACAACCGCGTCGTCGGTCAACATCCAGTAGTGCGGGGCCGTCTCGCAGGTCACGCGCACGCCGCGGGCCTTGGCGCGCCGGATGATTTCGACCCCGCCCGCGGTGGTCACGTGTTGAATGTGGATCTTTGCGCCGGCGAGTTCCGCAAGTCGGATGTTGCGATCGATGCGGATTTCTTCCATCGCCTTCGGAAGGCCGGGAATGCCGAGGCGCGTCGAGTTGTAGCCCTCGTTCATCGCGCCGCCTTCCATGAGCGATTCGTCTTCGCAATGCGCGAGGTAGGTCAATCCGACCATGTTCGCGTATTCGAGCACGCGGCGCATGACCCAACTGCTGGGGATGTCCTTACCGTCGTCGGTGACCGCCACGGCGCCGACCGCTTTCAGTTCGGCCATCTCCGTCATTTCGAGGCCTTCCATGCCCTTCGTGGCGGTGGCGGCGGGCCAGATTTTGATGAGCGCGGTTTCGCGCGCGCGCCGGTTCGAGAATTCGACCATGCCGGCGTTGTCGATTACGGGACGCGTGTTCGCCATCGTGACGACCGACGTAAACCCGCCTCTTGCCGCGGCGCGGCTGCCGGACGCGATGGTCTCTTTGGACTCGAATCCCGGTTCGCGGAAGTGGACGTGAATATCGACCAGGCCCGGGCAGACCACACAGCCCGATGCGTCGATGACTTCGTCTCCGTCGAGGTTTTTACCGATCTTTACGACATGCTTGCCGTCAATGAGGAGATCCATCTGTTCGGAGATGCCGAGCGTGGGCTCGATGAAGTGTCCATTCTTGATGACGAGACTCATGATGAAACCTTATGCCGTCAACATCCGATTCAGCGGTAACTGTGCACGGAATCCAGTCAGACTCCTACCACCAGACGATCGCCCATTCCCCTTCCTGGGGAAGCTTTTGCAAACCCACTTCTCATTGGCGAACGGCGATATAAATCATCTGTTGCGCATGTCCGGTCATTGTCGAAGATTTACCCGCTATTCACCAGCAGATGCATAATGGCCATTCGCACCGCCACGCCATTGGTCACCTGTTCCAGAATAACACTTCGCGGGCCGTCGGCGACGTCGGTGGAGAGTTCGAGGTCGCGGTTGATGGGGCCCGGGTGCATGATGAGGGCCTGCTCCGGCGCATGCTTGAGCGAGTCGTTGTCGATACGATAGAGCCGAATGTACTCGCGGATGCTGGGAAACAGGCACTTGGCCTGGCGCTCGAGTTGAATGCGCAGGGCGTAGACCACATCCGCGTCTTTCACCGCCTCGCGAATGTCCGTGGTCGCGTCACAGCCCATGCGCTGGATCTCCGGCGGCATGAGAGTGCTCGGTCCGCATACGATCACGGACGCGCCGAGTTTGGTCAGACCCCAGATGTTGCTCCGGGCGACTCGGCTGTGCGCGATATCGCCGATGATGGCGATGCGCGCGCCGTCGATGGTGGCGGTAGGGTTGTTCCGCTGTTTCCGGATGTGGTCGCGGATGGTGTAGGCATCGAGCAGCGCCTGAGTGGGGTGCTCGTGCGCGCCGTCGCCCGCGTTGATGATGTGCGACTCGTGCCGCTCGGCCAGGATGTGCGCCGCTCCCGCGTAGCGGTGGCGGATCACGACCACGTCGCTGTGCATGGCCTCGATGTTGTTCAACGTGTCGTGCAGCGTCTCGCCCTTCTTGGAACTTGAGGCCTGCACATTCATGGTGAGCGAGTCGGCGCTGAGGCGCTTGGCGGCGAGTTCAAAGGACGTGCGGGTGCGCGTGCTGGGCTCGAAGAACCAGTTGACGACCAGACGGCCCTGCAGGAGAGGGACCTTTTTGATGCCGCTTTCGCGCTTCGAGACGGCGACAAACTGCGGCGCCGTATCGAGAATCATCTCGATCTCCCGGCGGGACAGGTCCTCGAGCGCGATGAGGTCCTTGCGGGTCCAGGCGACGGCCTTTTGCTCCACGGGCGTCATCTAGCCGCCGTTCTCCCGAATCTCCGATGCGCCTCGCTCAAGGAGCACGGCGTCTTCTCCGTCGGTTTCAACCAGCTTCACCTGGACATGGTCGTATGGCGTGGTCGCGAGCGACCAGCCGAGGTAGTCCGCCTGAATGGGCAGTTCACGCAGACCTCGATCAATCAGGCTGGCCAGGCGGATGCATTTGGGGCGGCCGTAGTCGATGATTTCGTCCATCGCCGCGCGCACCGTGCGCCCCGTCGAGAGCACGTCATCCACGATGACGACGGTCAGGCCGTCCACGTCGAAATCGAAGTGGGTGACGTTTCCGATGGAAGCGGGACGCTTTCCGCTTCGCAGATCGTCGCGATAGAGGGTGGTAGCCAGCGAACCGATACGGGGACGACGCCCGGTCATGCTCTCGATGCGCGCGGAAATCCGCTCCGCAAGGGGGCGTCCGCGGCTGAGAACGCCGAGGAGAGCAACCGACTCGACGTCTTCATTGTCCGCGACGATTTCCTGCGCCATGCGGTGGATGGCGGCATCCATTCCGTCGGCGTCGAGGACTACTGTGATCTCGTTGCTGTTGTGATCGTGGGCGCTCACGGGCGTGGTCCGGCCAAAAAAAAGGCCCTCTCACCGCGATGAGAAGGTCTGGCGTTGCTCATGTGTCTGTGCGCCTCTGCCGTGGTGCACGGCACCATTTGGCAAATGGTAGCAGGGGGGCGGGAGGGAATCAAACAAAACAGCGTGCGCTCTGGCCGCGAGTACACCGCGGGAAGCATGGGTGACGAGGGCGACGGCACCGGCGACCATCGTGCTATTACAAGAGCAGTCCCGCAACGTACGGTGCGATTGCGCATGCAACGCGCCTGCGATATGATACGCGGCGCGTGGGGATGTCAAGTCCAGGGTAGCCGTTAGTGTTCGAGGGAAGGGACCCGCATGGAACTCAAAGACTTGTTCGATTTGGTCACGAAGGAGAAGGCCTCCGATCTGCTGATCAGCGCGGGCGCCCCGCCGATGTTACGCGTGAACGGGAGCCTGTTTCGCACACGAAACGAGCCGCTGACGCCAGAGGGGACAAAGAAGCTGATCTACTCCGTGCTGTCGCCCGAACAGAAGAAGGTATTTGAGACCAACAAGGAACTCGACTTCTCGCTGGCGCACGGGCGCAAACTTCGGTTCCGCGTAAACGTGTATCTCCAGAAGCAGGCGGTGACCGCCGCTTTTCGCCCGATTCCCGATGAGATTCCGAAACTGTCGACGCTCGGGTTGCCGCGGGCGGTCGAAAACTTCCCCAAAGCCAAACAGGGGCTCGTTCTCGTCACCGGGCCCACCGGCCACGGAAAAACCACCACACAGGCCGCGATCATCGACGAAATCAACAATACGCGGGAATGCCACATCATCACCGTCGAGGA
>BTUX01000129.1:0-12321 GCA_045863315.1 Candidatus Hydrogenedentota bacterium
TTGTCCTTCTCGCATGTCGGGCGCGCTCACCGAATCCGATCGGCGATGCTTTGCAGCCGATAGTGTTCGTCCGGCCGCGTAAATATCCGTTCGACGTCCTGTGTCGACATCCAGCGAGGCCCGCCCAACGCATAGGTCCCCACGATGATCTGCGATGCCTTCTCCGCCATGTCCATACAACTGGTGACGGCTTTCGGTGTGGCCCCCATGGTGATAATGCCGTGGTTTTGCATGAGTATGGCGGACGGCAACACGCCTTCTTCCTCGACAAACTGCTCGAACCGGCGTTTCACCTCCCGGGCAAGCACCAGGCCCGGATCGACATACGGCACGTAAACCGACTTGTGTTTCATCGACACGACGTGGTCGGGGAAGATTCGCCCCCCTGCGGCTTCTTCGGCCCGCACGCTGCACAGAATCGCATTTGTATATACCGGATGGGCGTGACCGACAAATCGGTAATCCGGCACTTTCAGGAGAATTGCGTGCAACATCGCCTCGACCGAGGGCCTGCGCGATTCCCCGGGATTCAGCATGGATTCGCGAAACACGCGCGTCACGTCCTCGTCCCCCGCTGAGTCATCCTCCAGGATCCCGACTACCTTCGAAATGGACAAGCGGACGAACCCGTCCGGGCCGATCGTTGCCAACGTCGTCCCTGACGCCTTGACATAGAACGAATCCTCGTCTATGCGCGCGGATGTATTCCCTTCCCCCAGAATGGCGTACCCCTTGGACGGATCGCCAATGTATCGCGACAAATCGACTAGCTGCTGCAGAAGATCGGACATGCTGCACCTGTGGTGAACCAAACTAACGACAAGCAGACAGTATAACGACTTGCGGACGGCAAATTGAAGTGGTCCGTGTTAACCCGTGATCGCCGCCAATCTCTCGATGGTCGGCCACTGGATATTCGCGTTGCCCATCGAAGTCCGTCGGTCCACATCGCGCACACGACTCGGCCTGTTCGGCGCACCGAGAATTGCCTGGGCCATTGTACGGACGGTCGTGTATTCGCACTTGGAAAGAGCGCCTGCAACGAGGACCCGGCCCTATGGCGAACCTCGCTTGTCGACAGTCTTTTGGATCGTTCACCGATTCCGCGCGTGGCCGGTTTTACGCGTTGTTGTTTCGCCCTTCGACCCGAATCCGCCGGAAAAACGTAGTCAGTAGCGCTCCGCACTCGTCTGCCAGCAGACCTGATGTTACGGCAGGTTGGTGGTTGAACCGCTTGTCCGCGAGCAGGTTCATCAAGGTCCCGCAGACGCCCGCCTTCGGATCGAAGGCCCCGAAAAAGACCTCGGCGATGCGCGCAAGGATGATGGCGCCCGCGCACATCGGACACGGCTCCAGCGTCACGTACAGTTTGGCCCCTTCCAGCCGCCAACTCTTCAGATGATTGGCCGCCTGCGTAATGGCCAGCACCTCCGCGTGCGCGGTTGGATCTTGAAGCATTTCCCGCTGGTTGTGGGCTTTGCCGATTACCTGATTTTCATGCACGATTACGCATCCGATCGGGACCTCGCCCAACGCCTCCGCCCGCTGCGCCTCTCGGATCGCCATTTGCATGTATCGCACGTCGTCCTCAAACATATCGCCGGATTCTCCCTCGAGAGCGAGGATAAATCAACTCATTGCGCGAAACGGCCCAAGACGTTCCGGTTTTGTTCTCATGCGGATGCGGGTTTCTCGCCGCGACTCAAGCGCGACATGACTTCGGGCGGAACACAGGTTCAATCTCGGTTCGCGCTCCCCAGGCAGGCCATCGGAGCCCTCGGGCGGGACTGGGGATGACTGTCTGTACGATGAACCGGCCTCTAGCCCGCATTTCTCACCAGTCGCTCCCGATGACGGGAGCGACTGGTGAGAAATGCTCAGGAGATAGCATAGAAGTCAATCGGGTGAGGATTTTTCACACCAACAGCCCGTTTTCCCTATCGCTGCATAAAGGTATCTGCCGCACGAAGTTGTATCCTTCAGTGCCCGCGGGTGTGAAAAATCCGGGCTAGCGTTTGTCTCCTGCGCTGCCTCCGAACTCCCGGTCTGAGTGCGTTCTCTGTCCGTTTCGCTCACTCCGGGTGAATTCCCACGCTGGACCATGTCGTTGGCAACAGGGGATGACGTTGCAGGCGCATGAGTAGCCTGGCAATCGGCGAGCCGAGGAAGGCAACGCGACCGTTCCGTGTTCGAGGACGGCCCTACAATTCTGTATAAAGTAGGGTTGGATTCCTACCGAAGCGTAGTTTTGCCAATAATCATGCAATTCATCCGAGCGTGGAAGGGCTTATACTAACCCTCACGCCACAAGTGGTTTGAACGTTTCTCCCGTCGAATGTCCGACAGACTGCTTAGAATTGGCACATCGATTGCTCAGTAGGGGGAGTGCGGTAATTCGTCGCTCTTTTGGAGCGGTCACGCCGTTTCATTGCGGGCCGGGCCGCGGCCCCGGTATACTGGATGCCCCCCAATCTTGTGCAGGGTGATGTGCGCGGCCGCGCAGAGGGAGAGGTGTACGCGTGAAAAAAGTCGAAGCCATCGTCAAACCATTCAAACTGGAAGAGGTGAAGGAGGCGCTAGCAGGCGTCGGCATTCAGGGGCTGACCGTGTCCGAGGTGAAAGGGTTCGGCCGCCAGAAGGGCCACAAGGAGTTGTACCGCGGCGCCGAGTACGTCGTCGAGTTCCTGCCCAAAGTCAAACTCGAGATCGTCGTCACCGATGATCAATTGCAGCAGGTGGTCGAGGCCATTGTGAAAGCCGCCTCGACGGGACGCATCGGCGACGGCAAGATTTTCGTGTCCCCGGTCGAGGAAGCAATCCGGATTCGCACGGGCGAGTCCGGTGAAGTGGCCATCAGTTAGCATCGCGATCAAGCGCCCGGGCCACATGGGTGCGGCGGAAACATGGGTAATGTACGGAGGAAAGCATGCGGAAAGATCTCAGTCCTAAGGACGTCGTCGATCTAGTAAAAAACGAGGACGTGAAGTTCGTCGATTTGCGCTTCATGGATTTCCCGGGGTTGATGCAGCATTTCACGATCCCGGCCGGGGAGTTGACGGTCGAGATATTCGAAGAGGGACTTGGGTTTGACGGTTCGAGTATTCGAGGGTGGCAGTCCATTCACGAAAGCGACATGCTCGTTATGCCCGACCCCAAAACCACCACTATCGACCCGTTTACCGAAATCAAGACACTGATTCTGTACTGCAACATTTTGGACCCCATCACCAAGGAACGGTACAGCCGCTGCCCCCGGTGCATCGCCCAAAAGGCCGAGAATTACCTCATCTCGACCGGCATCGCCGACACCTCGTACTTTGGTCCGGAAGCCGAATTCTTTATCTTTGACAGCGTTCAGTACGATTCCCAGCCGAACCTCGCGTTTTATAAGCTGGACAGTTCCGAAGGGATCTGGAACAGCGGACGCGAAGAGGGCGGCCACAATCTCGCCAACAAGCTGCGGTACAAGGAAGGGTACTTTCCCGTCCCGCCGTCGGATTCATTGCAGGATCTCCGCAGCCGCATGGTCAAAATCATGATCGAATGCGGCCTGCAGGTCGAAGCCCATCACCATGAGGTGGCGACCGCCGGCCAGTGCGAGATTGACCTCCGCTTCGACTCGTTGACGCTGATGGCAGACAAGCTGTCCATGTATAAGTACATCATCAAGAATACCGCCAAGGCGGCAAATAAAACCGTTACGTTCATGCCGAAACCGCTCTTCAGCGATAACGGTTCCGGCATGCATACCCATCTCAGTCTGTGGAAGGGCGGAAAGCCGCTCTTCGCCGGAGACAAATATGCCGGCCTCAGCCAGGAAGCGTTGTGGGCCATCGGAGGCCTGCTCAAGCACGCGCCCGCCCTAGTCGCCATCACCAACCCGACGACGAACTCGTACAAGCGTCTCGTGCCGGGTTTCGAGGCGCCGGTCAACCTTGCGTACTCGAGTCGGAACCGCAGCGCGTGCTGTCGCATCCCGATGTACTCGCCCAGCCCTAAAGCCAAGCGCGTCGAGTTCCGGGTGCCCGATCCCTCGTGCAATCCTTACTTGGCGTTCTCGGCCCTGCTCATGGCAGTGATTGACGGCATTCAAAACAAGATCGATCCGGGTCCGGCCATGGACAAGGACCTCTACGATCTGCCGCCGGACGAGAAGGCCAAGATTCCCCAGGCGCCCGGCAGCCTCGCTGAAGCGCTCGACAACCTCGAGAAGGACCACGAGTTTCTGCTCAAGGGCGATGTCTTTACGAAGGACGTCATCGAGACGTGGATCGATTACAAGCGGAACCGCGAGGTGCTTCCCATCAACGTTCGCCCGCACCCCTACGAGTTCTTTCTCTACTACGACGTCTAAGTCAATACCATCGAATCAAACTGAAGAAAAAGGGCGCGGCGGCCATCGGTCGTCGCGCCCTTGAATATTCTCGTCGCGCTTCCGGCCGTGGGAAAGGTGAAACCCTCTGCATCCCCGCCGGGTCTCACTCCCGAATGAACAAAACGACCGGGAAGACGGATCTTCCCGGTCGAATGTAAGAGATCCTGCGGTTAGATTACCTGGTAAAGCAGAACCAAGATGAGAATCCACCACAGCGGGTTAAACAGCCAGAACATGAAACTCGCCTCCTTCTATGGTTGATGCCGGGAAGATACACGGAGAAAACCGCTTCTCCGTACGAGACTATACAAGCGAGTTTGCAACTTGTTACTTGACGGGCGTACCCATGATGAGGACAAAAATGCGAACGAGGGGTGCGTCTACACCCCTCATTCGCGAGTAACTTGGCGTTTACGAAGCGCTGATTAAAGGACTTCGTACAGGATGACCAGGATCAGAATCCACCACAGCGGATTGAACAGCCACCACCACGCCATTTTGGGCATACCCTTCATCAGTCGAACCTCCTTCATTGCTTGTGCTTGGTTGATGCTTCCAGCTTAACGAGTTTACGGGACGCGAAACTACACCCCCCGTTTCTCACACTTCTACAACCGTCAATCGTGAACCGAGTTTAGATGACTTGGTACAGAAGGATCAGCAGAATGATTCCCCACCAGACCCAGCCATTCCAGAAGAGGGCCATCTTGGGATGATTCTTCATGAGTCGCTCTCCTTTCTAGTCGCTATTCCGTCTCATACGTCCACGCTTCGATCCGGCGTGACCCGGAACGCGGAGTATGCAGCGTCGTGTTGGGATTCCCACTTTACACAGATTGGCTCGCTATTGCAAGCCAGTGGACTTGCCCACCACACACCGTAAACGAGGCGCCAAGCAGTGCGTGCTTTGCGCTCGCTACAAGCGGAACTATAGCACACCCAAAGACGTAACTCAAGAGAAATCTTTGACGGATAATAGCAATACTGAACGCTATTCGGCCGCCGGGCCCTCTCGATTCGAAAAACAATGGCGGGTCGCTAGAACCCGCCACGGAAACCGAATCAAAAACGGGCACTAGAGGGCGTTGTTCCAGCCGCCTACGGCAAAGACGGCCAGGAAGTACCAGACCACGACCCAGAACCACCAGAAAATCAACATTGTCAACATCTCCTTCTCGTTGTTAAGATCGCGATTCGTCCCGCAACAGAGGACTCCACGTGTTTACCTCTCGGATTGGGAGAAACAACGAAGCGACTTCGGGTGCCTCTCCTTCCGCATCCGACCGGCGCGCGCCTTGCCATCTTCCGCGATTTCCACCAGCGCGCTGCCGGAGGTCAAGGGGTATGTTCGTGGGCCTTAGAACGGGTAAAACGTGGCGTACAGCAACACCCAGAGAAACCACAAGATCCACCAGAAAATCCCAAAAAGAAACATACCTACCGACCTCCTTTCCAGTTGCTCGTTTTCTCGATGCCCCCCATGGAGCGTCAGGGGGAGTATAACACAAAGGGAGGGAGGATACAACGGCTTGGAGACACTTGATTTCTGCGGACTCCAAGCGGCCTGAATGGTCCTCGTTTACCCCTCGCGCTGTCGGAGATTCGAACTCGAATTGGACAGGCAGGTCGCCATACGGCATCATGGTCTGGCCTATTCCGAGGTTTTCACGACGACTTTCGATCGGTAGGAAACATTTAGACCCATGGCAGGTTTCTCACCTTCGATTGGACGCAGGCGTTTCCTGGGTGCCGTCGCCGGTGGCGTCACCGCGGCCGCTTCTCCCGCCGTGTCGGGCGCGAGAGGCGCGGCGCGTAAGCCCAACGTCCTGTTTGTCATGACGGACCAGCAGCGCGCCGACACGATCGGGGCGTTGGGCAACAACCTCATCCACACTCCCAACATGGACCGCCTCGTCCAACGGGGCATTACGTTCACGCGGGCCTATTCCACGTGTCCTGTCTGCGTTCCGGCGCGATATACTATTCGCACCGGGTGCGAACCACACACCACAGCCATTTATCAAAACGGACCGGCGCAACCCGTCGAGGGGCAGCCGTCCGACATGGAAGAACGGTGCGGGACCTACCTCGCACGAACCATGGCGCAACTCGGATACCGCACCTTCGGTATCGGCAAATTCCATACGACCCCCCCGTTTGAAGACATTGGGTATCAGGTCCACCTGCATAGCCAAGAGCTTTACGGTTCGCCGGAGATGCGCGAAAAGGACAGTTACGCCCGGTTCATCGCGCGCGAACACCCGCACTTCAATTTCATCGAGGATTTCATGGGCGAACGATCGGCCATGTACTACGTTCCCCAGATGAGCCCCTTGCCCGCGGAACTCGGGGTTGAAGCATGGGCGGCCGATCGTGCGGTGGAATTGATTCGGCAAGCGGACGAGCGGCCTTACTTTGGCTTTGTCTCGTTTATCGGACCGCACCCGCCCATCGCCCCGCCGATTCCTTTTAATCGCATGTACGACCCCGACCGGATGTCCAATCCCGTCCGTGGCGATCTCGCAATCGACCACATGGACGAACAAATTGTTTGGATGAATCATGCGGTGTGGGCCGAAGACATACACGACGCTTTGGCGCGACAGCTCAAGGCGCGGTACTACGGCGAACTCACCTATATCGACCAGTGTTTGGGAAAGATACTCGATGCGGTCGAGTCGCGCGACGACGCGGACAACACCGTCATCTGCTTCTATTCCGATCACGGCGATCATCTCGGCGATCACCACGCATGGCAAAAGGAAAGTTTCTTTGAAGTGTCGTGTCATGTTCCGTTTCTCGTGAGCTGGCCGGAAGGGTTGCCCGCGGGGGTACGGCGCGATGAACTGGTTTGTCT
The DNA here is from genome assembly GCA_045863315.1 of Candidatus Hydrogenedentota bacterium. Lineage (GTDB taxonomy): Bacteria > Hydrogenedentota > Hydrogenedentia > Hydrogenedentales > SLHB01 > JABWCD01. The sequence continues at coordinate 7,233 of BTUX01000129.1, forward strand.
GACGGACCTCTTCGGTATTGCGACTGCCGCTGCCGGCGCCCGCGATATTCGTCAGGGCATTGATGTGCTCGGCCTGGTCAAGGGCGCTGGGCCGAAACGCGAACACCTGATTGGCCTGTACGGCACGCCCGGCTCACGACTGTTCAAAATCATGGTGCGCGACAACGATTGGAAATACATTTACTTCGCGAATGGCGGGCGCGAACAGTTATTCAATATCTCGGACGATCCGCAGGAATTGCGTCAGCGTATCGCGGACAATCCCGATGTCGCCGCGCGATTGCGCCGGATTGCGGTGGCGGCCGTGAATCGTCCCAACGCAAATCGAGCGCTGAACACGCAAGGGGATCTCCTTGCGTTTCCCTTCGAGGCGCGGCCGCTCCGTCGCATCCTGCAGTTCGACGGCTCGCGGGGCGTCCGCGGCTTTCCCGATCATCCCAGGGATTTGTTGGCGTAGATGCCGATTCGCGCGACGGTACCGGAGCCAAGATGAGGTAATCGCCCATGAACAGACGAGATTTCCTGGGCCTGTCCGCGGCCGCGGTGGCTGCGGCGGGCCGCTCCACCGCCGTGGCGCCAGGGGCACGGAACCGGCCGCCGAACCTCGTCTTCATCTGCAGCGACGATCAGGCGGCATGGACCCTCCGCTGCACCGGAAACGCGCAGGTCCATTCCCCCCATCTCGACCGATTCTTTTCCGAGAGCGCCCACTTGCCCAATCATTTCGTCGTGACACCCGTATGTTCCCCCTCGCGCGCGAGCGTCATGACGGGCCGCTACGGCACGGAAGTGGGTATCACGGACTGGATCAACCCGACCGCCGAACCTGAAGTGGGGTTGGATACGTCGCATATGACGTGGCCTCGCGTGTTGGCTGGTGCAGGCTACGACACCGCCCTCATCGGCAAATGGCATCTCGGCACTCAGGACCGTTACCATCCCTCGCTGCATGGATTCAAAACGTTTCGCGGATTTCGGGCCGGCGGCGTGAGGCCGGTTGATCCCGTGATGGAAGTCGATGGGGAAGACGTCCAGCACTACGGTATCACAGACCATATTCTCACGGACTACGCTGTCGAGTATTTGAAGTCGCGCGACTCCACCACGCCGTTCTTGCTGAACTTGCACTTCCGCTGGCCGCATGCACCCTGGACGCCGCACGTGGACGAAGATTGGGACCGGTACAAGGACATCGACCCCGTCATCCCGAATCCGGATTATCCGAATCTGGATATCGAGCGGTTGAAGGGCCTCATGCGCGAATACCTCGCTACATGTTCCGGCGTCGATCGTCTGGTCGGCCGCATACTTGGCACGCTCGACGAGTGCGACCTCTCCGAGAACACGATTGTCATTTTCACCAGCGACAATGGCTATAACATGGGTCACAACGGCATGTGGCATAAGGGCAATGGACACCTGATTACAATCGACAAGCGCGGCCTCCCCGGCAACGACGAACGCACCGCGCGGCCCAACATGTTCGACCATTCGCTGCGTGTGCCGACCGCCGTCCGCTGGCCGGGCGTGATTAGACCGGGCAGCGTCGTCGAAGAAACGACCTCCATTCTTGACTGGTTCCCGACCATTCTTGCGATGACGGGAACGAATATACCGGACCCCTCTACCGTCCGCGGGAAGAATTTTCTGCCCCTGCTGCAAGGTCGGACGATTGAGTGGGACAATGACCTCTACGGCGAATACAGCCAGCACCATTACACACAGGCCGACCTGCGCATGTACCGTACTCCCGAGTGGAAACTCATACGCGATTTCAAGCGCCCCAACAAAGACGAACTGTATCATCTCGCCGAAGACCCTGCCGAGAACCGCAATCTCATCGGCGATCCGCGCTACGACACGATCACGGAACAGCTTCATGCACGGCTTCTCGCTCGAATGCGCGAGACCGACGATCCCGTGCTGAAGTCGTCAACGTAAGGTGAACGAAACCTGATCGCCGTAGGCTTTTCACGGCGGAGAATATCCGTTTCTCGTCGGAACGGAGTGAATTTGCCGCGCCTGCGTCGACAGCAGGGTCAAACCTTCTTAAGGTGTGCATGAGATACTTCACACGCCTTGCCCCGTTCCTCGCCGCCGTTGCGGTCACGGAGGCCTCAGGAGTGTTGGAGGAGTCTGACATGCATTTTCTCGAAGACATCGCCCGGGCGGTAGTCGATGCCTCGCGCGTCCGGCCCGGCGAATATGTCGGCGAAATCGGCCCTAACACCACCGGCGGCATCCTGATTCGCCCCGGAGGTCGAAGCAGTTACCCCGCATTTTGGATCCGCGACTACGCGATGTCGCTCGAGAGCGGATTTGTCACCGCCGATGAGCAACGACACATGATTCTGCTGACTGCGGCACACCAGTCGGACACGGAGTGGGTGCTGCCAAGCGGTAGTATCGTGACCCCGGGTTCGATTCCTGATCACGTTACGTTCGACGGTAAACCGATTTTTTACCCAGGCACACTCGACGACTACGAGGGACAGGGCGGTCCGCGTTGGGGCAAACTGCCCTCGCTCGACGATGCCTTCTTCTTCATCCACATGCTCTCGCACTACCTCGAGACGAGCGGAGACGTGAAATTCCTCGACACCCTCGTAAACGGAAAGTCGCTGATGCAGCGCGCCGAGCAAGCGTACGCGATGCCCCCTTCGGACCCTCGGACAGGCATTGTTTGCGTAAACGAAAGTAACCGCGGGATTTCGTTCGGATTCTTCGACACCATCATCCACACCGGCGATCTGTTCTTTTGCTCATTGTTGAAGTGGCGCGCGTCCCGTGAGTTGGCGGAGATGTTTGAGCGGACCGGCGACAACACCATGTCGACGGTATATCACCAACGAGCCGAAACGCTTATCAAGGCGGTGAGGGAGACCTTCTCCTTGCAAAACGGCATGTTTCGCGCCACGACCGGAATGAGCGCGCAGCCCGACGTGTGGGGCACCGCGTTCGGCGTGTACGTCGGCGCGTTTCCTCTCGAACAGGAACGCGCCGCGAGCCAGGCGCTTGCGAAGGCCTACCGGGCCGGTGCGCTCGCATGGCAAGGCAACATTCGACATGTGTCAACAACCGACGACTTCAGCAGTTCCACCGCATGGGAAAATACGGACATCCCCAAGAACCGGTATCAGAACGGGGCGTATTGGGGCACGCCGGTTGGCTGGGTCTGCTTTGCAATCGCCAAAACGGACCTCGATGCGGCCCAACGGCTGGCCCGTGAATACATCGCGGAACTTCGTGAAGGCGATTTCCGCAAGGGTCCCGAATTTGGCTCCCCTTGGGAATGCATGCACCCCGACGGGGACTACCGGCAGAACGCCGTCTACATGACCAGTGTGACGTGCCCCTTCGCGGCATTCCGTCGAATGGAACGAAAGGTAGGCGCGCAGGTAAACCAGACACTGCGTTGACTCCGGCGCCACCCCCCGCTAGGCTGGTTAGCACGCAAGGCGGTTCCGACACGGGCAAGGAGCAAGAACCATGAAAAGGCGGATCGGTATAATCGTGTTTATTCTTACACTTCCAGCACTCGCCGCCGTCAAAACCGAAATGATTGAATACAAGGACGGTGGCACGGTGCTGGAAGGCATGCTCGCCTACGACGACAGTTCGACCGAAAAACGGCCCGGTGTACTTGTCGTGCATGAGTGGTGGGGCCTCAACGACCACGCCAAGACCTCTGCAAGAAGGCTCGCGGAAGAAGGGTTCGTCGCATTCGCGGCCGACATCTATGGCAAGGGCGTGAAGACCGACGACCCCGCGGTCGCCGGCAACTTGTCCGGTGAGTTCAGGACGGATCGCGAGAAATTGCGCAGACGCGCGAAAGCCGGGCTGGACGTGCTGCGGTCATTTCAATTCACCGACCCCGCCAAACTCGCCGCTATCGGCTATTGTTTCGGCGGCATGACAGTCCTCGAACTGGCGCGCAGCGGAGAGCCAATGCAAGGAGTCGTCAGTTTTCACGGCGCGCTCAATTCGCCGGCCCCGGCGGTTGCCGGTAATATCAAGGCCCGCGTTCTAATTTGTCATGGCGCTGACGACCCCTTCGTGCCCGACGAGGAAGTGGCGGCGTTCAAAAGGGAAATGGACGAAGCGAAAGCGGACTACGCCTTCAAGGCGTACGCGGGCGCCCAACACAGCTTCACCAACCCCGACGTGGACCGCCACAAACTCGACGGTGCCAAATACAATGCCGCCGCCGACAAACAGTCGTGGGCCGATATGAAGGCGTTTTTCGAGGAAATTTTCAAGTGAGGCGATCAGAAAGGACGACCCGCTCGAGCATGGCAAATCGCTGAAGTGGCGTAAGGCCGTCGAACGGGATAACGCGGTCGACTACGAGGCCGGGATTCGGCCGCGTTCGCGGAAAAAACGATCGGTCGGATTCACAATATCCCTACGTCCCTTCCGCTCCATCATCCCGGCGCCAATCGGTCCCTACCTGATCGATATCGCGTCGATCAAGGCACGATTTCCGCAACGGAATTGACGATTCGTGTGGGCTGGTACGGAAACCGCTTGACCCCTTCTCGCGTCGTGACTCCGCTCAACACGAGAATGGTCTCCAGTCCGCTTTGGACCCCTGCGATGATGTCGGTATCCATTCGATCTCCTATCATCACCGCGTCTTCGCTGTGCGTGCCGAGATAGTTCAGCGCGGAGCGCATCATCAGCGGGTTCGGCTTGCCGACAAAGAACGGCGACATGCCGCTCGCCGCCGCGATCAGCGCGGCCATTGCCCCACACGCCGGCACCACCCCGGACTCCGACGGACCCGAGGGGTCGGGATTCGTGGCGATGAAATGCGCGCCCGCCGCCACCAGTCGAATTGCCTTGGTAACGTGCTCGAGATTGTACGAATGCGTTTCACCTAAGACCACGTATTCCGGGTCTTGGTCCGTGATCACCCAGCCGATATCGTGTATCGGCACCTGCAATCCGCTCTCTCCGATAACGAACACCGTTCCCCGTTCTTTCTGCGACTGAAGAAACCGGGCTGTTGCCATCGCCGACGTAAAAATACGGTCGGACGGGATATCCAATCCGTTGATTTTGAGCCGATGGGCCAAGTCGCGTGGCG
>BTUX01000130.1:0-12266 GCA_045863315.1 Candidatus Hydrogenedentota bacterium
GACCCGCCGCCGCGATGATAAAAAACAGCGGAGAAGTCTTCGCCTTTACGTCCGGCGCCGGAGCCGCCTTCTCTTCCGCCATAGCCTACTGGAATCCCTGTTCGTTGGAGGACTGTCGCGCGCTCGGCAATTGTTTCAACCGATCAATCATCTGCTCAAGTTCCTTGGCGGAATCGTCCGAAAAGTCGCCCCTCACTTTGATTTGCACTCGCCGGTTTTCCTGGCGCCCCTCCTCGGTGGCGTTGTCCGCGATCGGCTGCGATGGTCCGCACGCAATCACCTCGGTCTCGCGCTGAGGGATTCCGCCCGGTCCCGTCAATTGCAGCATCACGTTCTTCGCGCGTTGATAACTCAAGTCGTAATTGTCCGCATACGGACTATTCGGGCCCACCGGCACATTGTCGGTGTGACCGCGAATCTCGACGAACTTGCCCGGGATGTCTCCCAGCGACGCCGCAAGCTGATTCAAGATCTCGTAGGCCTCCGGTTTGAGCGTCGCCTGCCCGAAATCGAAAAGCACGTGATTGGGCAGGCTGATATCGAGTCCGCCGTCGCCCTCGAATTTGATATCGACGCCTTGCTCCATTCCGAGCACCTGCAACCGCTGCCGCAGTTCGCGCGCCACCCGTTCGATGCTCTTGGGTATGCGCTGTTGGCGCCGAATCACGCTCTGCTGAAGTTGCATGATCGCCTGGCGGGTCGGCATCACGCCCAACGCGCCTTGGATCGATCCCATGGCTTCGGTGATCTTGTTCTTGTCCAGCGAGGAGAATGAGACCAACAAAATGAAAAACGTCAATAACAGGCCCATCAGGTCACCGTAGGTTACCATCCACGCCGGCGCGCCACCGCCTTCCGATCCTTTTTCCCTGCGGCCCTTGCCCATGACTTACGCGGCCTGATCTCGCATTGACGGCGAGATGAACGCCTTCAGCTTCTGTTCGACGATGCGGGGGTTGTCTCCGGATTGTATCGAAAGGATGCCTTCGATAATCACTTCCTTCAGAAGCATCTCATTGCTGGTCCGGATTTTCAATTTGCCCGCGCAGGGAATAAAAAACACGTTTGCCAGCAGCGCGCCGTACAACGTCGTCAGCAAGGCCACGGCCATGCCGGATCCAATCGAAGACGGGTCGTTCAGCGCTGCCAGCATCTGAATGAGGCCCACCAGCGTGCCGATCATGCCAAACGCGGGCGCATAGGTCCCCATCGCCGTCAGCACGGACTGCCCGAGCGCATGCCGGTCTTCCATAAAAGCGAGATCGGTCGTCAAAATGTCCTTAATCAATTCAGGTGATGTTCCGTCGATTGCCAGTTGCACGCTTTTCCTCAAAAACTCGTCGCCCGCCTGATTGGCGTGCGACTCGAGCGCAAGAATCCCTTCCCGCCGCGCCACCGTCGCGAAATGGACCAATTGCTTGATGAGCGCGTCAGGCGTCGCCGATTTGTGGAAGAACGCGTTCTTCAACGTCGCCAACACACTCACGACGTCGCTCAACGGATAGTTGATTAGGGTGGAGGCAATAGTCCCACCGCCCACGATTAACATCGAGGGGATATCGATAAACAGGGTGAAACTCCCCCCGAGAAAGATGGCGGTGAGGAGAATTCCGACCCCCGCAACAAGCCCCACGATGGTTGCGATATCCATACCGGACAAACCCCTTCGATGTCGGTCGCAGGCCGCCTGCCTGACGGCCTACATATTGTATCACCACGTCAGTCGGACGACAAGAGATTGTAGTCGGCCCCTTTCGGTGGTATCGGGTTGCAACAGCCCCCCCAAGAAGGGACCTCAGTGCTCTCGTCCACAACCTGTTTTGTCGCGCCGTATGGCGTCGAAGCATATTGGGGTGCGTTGTACTAGGTCGTCTCCTCCCATTTGGATGTGCCTGAAAAGCCCGGGATGACCGCTCGACAAGCCAAACAAGAAAGGCCGGAAGTCTGCACTTCCGGCCTTCGATTGGTACGCGGAATTAGTCGGCCAATCCTGCTACTACCTGACGAGGTTGACGGTTTCCTGCAGGAGAGTATCGGCTGTGGTAATGGTTCGCGCATTGGCCTGGAATCCACGCTGGGTCACGATAAGATTGCTGAATTCCGTACCCAAATCGACGTTCGAGCCTTCAAGTACCCCTCCGGACACTGTACCCCGCCCTCCCGTATTGGGAATGCCCATCTGGGCCGGGCCGGACCCGGGGGTTTCACGGAACATATTGTTTCCGACGCGCAACAGTCCGCCGTTGTTCGAGAAGTTGGCGAGGGCCACCTGCCCGATCACCTGCGTCAACCCGTTCGAGAACACCCCGTTGATCACGCCGTCGTTCCCGATGTTGAAGGCTTCGAGTGTCCCTCTGGGATAGCCGTCCTGATTGCTCAGGGCCACATCGCTGTCGTCGGAAAGCTGGGTAAGCGATTCCATGTTGAGGTCAAACAAGAACGGGTTGACCGGCGTTTCGGGCAGACCACCGGCGAACGTGACAGTCACGTTGCCGATACCGCCGGCCGTGACGCTGCCTGACGCGTCAAAGGTGATAGTCCCCGGCGCGCCGCCATTTGGAGTGATGCTCGCAATGGCGGAATCCGTCGTGGACAACGCCCATTCCCACTCATTGCTGGTGGCCGTCTTGGTAAACGTTACGGTGATGTTGCGCTGGGTGCCGAGCGAATCGAAAACGGAGATCGTCCGCACCACGGTATCACCGACCGCCGCGTTCGCATCGAGATTGCCCTGCAAGGTCGCCAACTGCGTCGCGCGCACAATCGAGACCCCCCCGACCGGAACAGTGAGGTTAGTGATCGGGCCGTTCGGGTCAATCACTCCCGCGCCGTCCGCCTGATACCCCTGTACCAGCAGGCCGGTCGCCGTGTCCACGAGGTTTCCGTTCGCGTTGAGGTCGAAGGACCCGTCCCTCGTGTAGAAATTGGCGCCGCCGTTGCTGAGCACGAAGAACCCATTGCCCTGGATGGCGAGGTCGGATGCAACGCCTGTGGTGAGGAGCGTGCCCTGCGCAAAGTTGGTGTCGATCGAAGCCAGTCGCACGCCCAATCCCACCTGCGCGGGATTGCTTCCGCCGAAACCGCCCAGCGGCGCTCGCGGACCCGAGATCGTCTGTGAGAACAGATCCTGGAACAGGACCCGCGCTCCCCGATAGCCGGTCGTATTGATGTTGGCGATATTGCTGGCGATGACATCGAGCCGGCGCTGATGCGCCTGCAACCCCGTGACGCCAGTGAAAATTGCTGATCCCATACCATAAACTCCTTTGTCCGTTTCGCCGCCTCGGTCAATCGGCGGCATACGGGCCTCCCCTTTGCGGAGTCCGGCCCTGGTTTCGTTACGCCAGCGAAGGAAGCGGCGCGCGCTGCGCCACCACGACTGCGCTGTCGATGTTGGTGAACACCGCGTCCTCCAGCTCGTGCCGGGGCACAACGGTGATTACGGTCCGGTTCTGGACACTGACAATCAGCGCCAGCCGGTCCATGATGAGTAAGGCTTCGCGCGCGCCCTTGGCGGCCGCCTTGTCGATGGCCCGTGAAAGGTGCGCTTGGTCCGCGTCGGTCAACGCGATTCGTCGTTCGGCCAGACGCTGCGTCGCGTGGGCCGAAAACGTCAGGCCGCCGGCGCGCAACTTCTCCGCAAGCAGTCCCGCAAACTCGGAAGGTCCGGTCGGGGCGTTCGCCGCCGCTCGCGGACGCCCCAGGGTAGCGGAAGGGGCGGTTGGCTCGATGCGTTGCAGCATGGCGTTCACGAGATCGTGTGCACACCCGCCATGGACAACTGCTGATTGCCCACGGTGAGATAGACCACGCTGCCCTGCATCTGCACACCGGTGACCTCGCCCTCGACCATGCTGCCGTTGTTCGCGATGCCCCGCACGGTGCGGCCAATCATCGACGACGCGGACAGGAAGTTGAGCTGGTCAAGGTTTCCGCTGAACTCCTGGAACTGCTCGTTCAGGTTGTGCATCTGCTCCAACGCAGAGAATTGCGCCAGTTGCGCTATCATTTCGGCGTTATCGGTCGGGGCCAGCGGATCCTGATACTGCATCTGCTGCACCAGCAACATCAGAAATGCATCACGTCCGAGCGGGTCATCGGTCACCCGCGCTGCGGACTGCGTCGCGTCCTTCGTGTTGCCGTCTTGGACCGCTTTCAACAACGCTTTCTGTACGGGCGACCCGGTCGCGGCATCCGCCAAAGGCGACAACCCCGCCGTGCCCGGCACGAAAGGCTTGAGAAGCTGGCCCAAATCCGACCCTATTCTGCTGAGTGGATTCATTTCGTTCTCCTTGTACTACACGTACACATTGAGCGCGCCGCCGTGCGACGCGTTCCGCCAAGGCGGCACAGTCAACTGCTGCTTTGGCGTGGGGTGGTTGAGCGGCGTCGGCTGGCCGCGCGGCGTGAATGGTTGCGCGGAACCGTGCCGTCCTCCGTCCGACGGCGCGTGGCTCTGGTTCAGGTCAACGGAGACCGACACCTTGGCCACGTGGACGCCGTCCTGCGCGAGGGCGTCGCGAAGCGAGGATAGGTGTTGTTGCAACACCTCCCGGACGCCGGGGCTCGCGCTCGCCATCCGCACGCTGATTTCATCGCGTGACGTCGTCACCTCGAGTCTGACCTCGCCCAGCGATTCCGGCACGAGCCGTATTCGCAGCGTGTGCTCGCCGCCTTCGACAAGGTATCGGACGCCGCGAATCACCTGCTGCGGCAACTTCTCCAATGTCGCTTTGGGTGATGGGTCAGAGTCCGGTGCGTCCGTCGGCGGCGCCCCGTCCACCCGCACATCGAGGGCCTGAATGGTCGGAATTACTGCGGAGTGGACCGTCGTGGGGCCGGACTCCGATGCCGCCGACGCGAAGGTGGTGTGTATTGCCGCGGACTTCTCAGGTCGCGGCAGGGCATTCTCCACGCTCGCATGAATTGCGGCCGATATCCTCGTCGGAACGAGTCCACCTTCAGCCCGGACCGGCGATGCGGCCACGGGCGACGAACTGTCCAATACATGGGACGCGGCCCCGATTTCCGATTTCGACGTGCCGGCGAGAATGGACGTCTTGGCATTGCCGGAAGCCCCCTTGAGCTTCAAGACGACCGGATCCACACCGGACTGCGCGTCACCGGGATCCTCGCCGGCGTTTTGCGGCTCCGGAAGAAGAGACGACATTATCGATTCCGGAACTGCAAGCGCACCGCCGCCCGTCGGACGGATCAGCGTTCGCGAGGCCATAGCCGCCAACAGAGCGGATTCGGACCTAGACCCGTTGGGAAGGGGGGCCTTCGCCGCTGCGTCGGGGGTTGAAACCTCGGGAGCGTCCCGGCTCGGCGCCGGTTGCGAGTTGACGTCAAGGCCGTCAAGCGTCTTCGCCAACGCCATTGCAGGTGGACCGGATCCCTGATCGCCCATCGAGGAGCTCGACGCCTCTCCGGCCCCTTCTCCACGCGCCGGAGTCGTTGCGGGCAGATCAGGTGGAACCGTAAGGGTCGTTATCAGTGCGAACGGCCCCGCGGCTGCCGAACTGGCGTTAGCAGCCACATCGGGCCCAGCGTCAGCGTCACCGTCCGGCGCTGCGTCGTCGTCCACCACCGAGGCAGAATCCATCTGCAGAGGACCGCCCTGCAGCAATCCGAGCAATACGGCGAATGGGCTCGTGTTTCCCACCTCCGCCGGAGTCATAGCGCCTGGAGACGGCCCCGGTGCCACACCCTCAACGGGAATCGCAGTAGGAACAATAAACATGCATTTTCACCTCCTTTCGATGGGAATGGACAGAAACCTTCGGCAAATGCCGAGGGCTGGGGAGACTTTGGGAAGGGGTCGAACAAAAACTGCCGAAACCCAAGAATTGCAGGACAGGGCCCGGAGTGCACTCCGTTGCAGACGTGGAGCTGCAACTGTCGTCCGCGTTTTGAGTGCTCAGGTATTGGCGAGAAACAATCCAGTCCGTAGGCGTCTGCGGCCCTTCAGTGAAACCCTCAGCGCTCGGCGGGCGCGCCGGCGCCTACCTCCCGCATGGCGCGAAGAAACGCGGCCGCCCGGTCCGGAGTCAGACTATCGAGAATCTTTCCGCGCGCGCGTTCATCGATGAGCTGCAACAACTGCGCGGCATCCTCGGGGGGCCAATCCTCGATCGCCTGCGCAGCCTGCGGGGCCTTCATCGTTCCAAGGGACTGCGCCACGCTCTCGAGGCGCTGCTGTCGTTCGGCGTCGGCCTTGTCGGCCGTGCTCGTTGCGTCGGCGATGAGATTCTCGAGCGATGCCCGCAGTTCGTCGAGCTGAGCCCGCGCCTGTTCGAGCCGCTCTTCTTCGGCTTTCAGCCTGGCTTCGCGGACATTCAACTCCTCCTCGCGTTCCTTCAACGCGCGGGCCAAGTCCGGCATCTGGTCTGTTGCGTCGAGCGTCACAACCGGCAGTGGCTTCACCGCCGGCGGCCCCGTAGACCCAACCAGTTTTCGGATTCCGTCGGCGGACAAATTGCCGGTCATCGCCAAGGCCCCGGCGAGTGTCCCGACAAAGGACACAATGGCGAGAACGACGATCAGCGCAGCTTTCATGTGCGCGCACCCTGCGGCCGGTCCGTCGTGCGTGCGGCGTAATTCCCCGCGTTTTCATCCGACTGCTTTTGCTCGGCCTTTCGCACGGACTCGACGTAGGCAAGCCGCGCGCGTTCGCTCAGTCGTTCAATCATTCGCCGCCGCTTCATGGCAAGATCGAGCTCGCCTCGCCGGACTTCTTCCACGCCTCGCAGGCGACGGACGGTCGCGTCCTTCTCGACCGCCTGGCCGGCGAGATGCCGCTCGAACTGGAAAAACGCGTGCACCTGCGCCGCCGTGAACTCTTCTCGCGCGGTGGCGCCGGCATCCATCAACACTTTCCTCTGCTGCTCCGCGATGGATTCGCGTTGCGCTTCCTCGCTTCGAATGCCCCGCAAGACCTCGGCCAAGGCCTGCGCCTTCAGCCGTTCCTGACGTTTCCGCACCCGCAGCAGTACCTCGTATTTTCTCCACCGGCGCTCCGGCATGCGTCAACCCTTCAACGCCCGGTGCATCATCGGCACGATGTCCGAAAATTTCGTTTGTTCGTGCAAGTCTTGCTGCAACAATTTTCGCAGCGCGGGCATCAACCGAATGGAGCGGTCGATCTCCGGATTGCTGCCCGCGACGTATGCGCCAATATTGATTAGGTCTTCTGCTTCTCGATACGTGGCCAGCACGCGCCTCAGATCCGCTGCCAGAACGCGATGGTTCTCGTCGGTCACGTCAATCATGCAGCGGCTCACGCTTTCCAAAACATCGATCGCGGGATAGTGATTGCGGCCGGCAAGCGCGCGCGACAGAGCGATGTGCCCGTCCAATATGCTTCGCACCGCGTCGCCCACGGGATCGTTCAAATCATCGGCTTCCACCAGGACCGTGTAGATTCCCGTGATGCTTCCGTTCTCCGACGTGCCGGCGCGCTCGAGGAGTTTTGGGAGCGCGCCATATACCGATGGCGGATAGCCCCGTGTCGTGGGGGGTTCGCCGATAGCCAGCCCGACTTCGCGCTGGGCCATCGCAAACCGCGTCACGCTGTCCATCATCAAGAGCACGTCAGCTCCCTGTTCACGAAACCATTCCGCCATGGCGGTCGCCACGAGGGCCCCCTTGATTCGCATGAGCGCGGGCTCATCCGATGTGGCCACGACGACAACGGAACGGGCCAGACCCATCGGCCCGAGATCGCCTTCGATGAATTCTCGAACTTCGCGACCGCGCTCGCCCACCAGCGCGATAACGTTCACGTCCGCGTTGGTGTTCCTCGCGATCATGCCGATTAATTTGCTCTTCCCGACCCCGCTCCCGGACATGATGCCGATTCGCTGGCCCTTTCCGCAGGTCATACACGCGTCAATGGCGCGCACGCCGGTGGCAAGCGGCTCGCGTATGCGGCGACGGCGCAGCGGCGGAGGCGGCGACGCCATCAGCGGTACGCTCGACGTGCCGGTGGGCGTCGGCCTTCCGTCCAGCGCGGTGCCCATACTGCCAACAACCCGTCCCAAGAAATCGAGCCCGACTCGGACCATCTGGGGCCGAAAAGTCGGCGCCACCAGACTGTTCGGTCCGACCCCGTCCATGTTGCCCAGGGGCATCAACAGGATTCGGCTGCCGCGAAATCCGACAACCTCGGCGGGCACGCTTGATTCGCCGCGCGGCGGTCGTATGTGGCACAGATCGCCCACATGCATGGGCGGGCCCGTCGCCTCGAGCGTCAGGCCGACCACGTCCACCACCTTTCCGAAAACCGCGATGGGCCTGGATTGACGAATGCGTCGCGCCGCCGGTCCCAGATCAAGCGTCGCCATGATCCGGCTCCGTGATCGCATCGAGCACCCGATCAAGTTGCGTCTGAAGCGTCGCATCCAACACCAACGACTTCGTTTCAATCAGGCATCCGCCGCGGCCGACCCGTTCGTCGGGAATGACCTCTACGTGAGGGAAGCCTCTGAAGAGTTCGGGGATTGACACGCCCATGGACTCGAGCGCCGCCGCATCCCGCGGATTCACGCGCACCACTACCTCTTCCCGTTCGATGAGTAGTTCGACCGCCGCGCGAAGCGTCCGAACGATCAAGCCTTCGTCTGTGTCCGTTTCCCGGCGAATGACGCGTTCGGCCGCCGACTTGACCAGTTCGAGCAGTTGCGGTTCCAGCGCCTTCAAAAACTGCTCACGGGCCTGTCCCATCGCCGCGGCTGCACTTTCCAAGACCTGGTGTGCTTCTCCGATTCGGTCCCGGGCTTCCTGGATTGCGGCGTCAGTCCCCTGTTTGAATCCCTCTTCGACCGCCTTTTGCATCGCCCGTTCGAGTTTGGCCTGGGGGGTTTCAAGTTCCGGCAAGGACGACGGCCCGCCGCCGGCGCCCGACGCCTTCGCCAAGTCGGGACGAGCGAACGTAGTCACGGAACGGCGCCGTTTTTTCCGTTCGGGGTACGAATGATCGGAAGCTGTAATCACCCTGGTCAACGTCTACCCTCGGGTCCGGCAGGAATGTTAAACGACAATTTCGTCGCCGCCGCCGCCTCGATTGATCACAATCTCGCCCGCGTCCTCAAGTCGGCGGATGATCGTGACAATCTTTTGCTGCGCCTCCTCGACGGTGCGCAGTTTCACGGGGCCCATATACTCCATCTCTTCCTTTATCAGGGTGCGGGCGCGTTCGGACATGTTGTGCAAGATCTTGTCGGCCAACTCTTCGTTGGCGGTCTTCAAGGCCAGCGCCAGATCGCGCTGATCGATTTCGCGCAGCGCCTTCTGGATGCCGCTGTCCTCGACAAAAATGAGGTCCTCGAAGGTGAACATCAGCCGCGCGATCTCGTCCGCGAGTTCGGGGTCGCGCTCTTCCAGCGCCGTCATAATCGCTTTTTCCGTTGCGCGATCCGTGTTGTTCAAGATCTCGGCAACTTCTTTCACTCCCCCGGCGAATGTGAACCCCTGGCTGAACACCGAGGCCATCTTGCGCTCGAGCACCCGTTCGACCTCGCGCACGATTTCCGGCGGCGTACGATCCATACGAGCGATGCGGAGCACAATGTCGGAACGGATTTCCTGGGGCAATGCCGACAACACCACACTGGAAACCTGGGGAGACAGGTGCGCCAGGATCAACGAGATGGTCTGCGGGTGTTCGTCCTGGATGAAGGTGCAGATTTGGCCGGGATCGGCCCGCTTCAAGAACTCGAAAGGCACCTCCTGCAGGCTGCTCTGCAATTTGGTCAACACTTCCATGGCCCGCTCGGGTCCCAGCGCCGACTCGAGCAGGTGCCGCGCATAGTCAATGCCGCCCGCCGTCACATAGCGGTTGGCGATATACATCTGGTGAAACTCTTCGATAATGCCTTCGCGCACCTCGGGCTCGATCGCGCCCAGACTCGACAAGTCCAGCGTCAACCTCTCGATTTCTTCTTCGCTGAACTTGGCCAGCACCCGGCTGGCAATCTTCGGGCCCAGGCACGCCAGGAAAACGGCCGCTTTCGTGCGGCCGTCCATCTCTTTCAGCGATGTCGACTTCACTGCCGTGACACTACTCCTCGGACTCGCTCAACCACGTACGCAACAGCGATGCCACTGCCTCAGGCTGCTCTTGAGACACTCGCTCCACCTCGGTCGCCATCTCGCGCTTTCGCAGCTCCGCGGGCGACGCCTTCGGCAGTTCAAGCCGTTCATCCTCTTCCAACCGGTCTCGTCCAACCGCCGCGCGCATCAGGAAGTACCGCAGGGCAAACAGCAGCATCAAGACCAAGAGAATCCGCGCCGCGTATCCTCCCCATTCTACCAGATTGACGCCCGACCCGGTTGCGGCCCCCGCGACGGCCGTCGCGGCGGTTGCAAGCTGCTCCAACTCGAAGGGATGATCCCGCACCTGGATATTCTCGTCCGTCACCCCGGTCGCCGCGGCGACAAGTTCCTTGTACGTATCAAGTTCCTGTTTCGAACGGGCGACGTACGTTTTTTTGCCGGTCGGCGCGCCTTGGGAATCCAATTCGTCTTCGTATCGGCCGTCCACAATGGCCGTCACCCGCTGGACTTTCACGCTGCCCGGCGTCGTGATCTTCTCGATGACCGTGCGCGAGGGCTCGAAGTTCTCGAGCGTCTGTTCCTCCTCCTGACTGGTGGAGGTCCCGCCCGGGACCGGCGCATCGTCGGGCAGATTTGCGCGCGCGCCCGCCGGCCCTTCGGGCGGCGTGTCTCGGCTGGTCGTTGTGTTTGTAATCGTCATCGAGCTGATAGGAGTCCCCTTGCGCACCTCCTCCGTTTTTTCCTTCACGCTGCTGTGGTCCACGTCGAGCGTCACCGTGACTACGCTCTTGACGCCCAGTCTGCGCAGCGCGTTCTCCGCTTCGCGCTTCAGATCGTTCCGGTAGTTTCGAGCGAAGGTCATTTTCGAATTCGCCACGGAATCAAAATCGTCCTGCGCCGGCGCATTGAGCACACGGCCGTCCGTCGTGGCGAGGTTGATGTTTTCCGGCCTCAGGTTGCCCCTTCCGTACGATACGATCGTCCCGATGACCGCATTGATCTGCTCCTCGGTCAGGGGCTGCGCCACGTCGAGCGTCACGCTGGCCACCGCCGGCCGCTGCTCGGAGGCGAAAATCTCATCCTCGGCCTGTTGTATGTTTACAAACGATCGACGGATAAACGTGTACTCGTTCAGGTTGCGCTGCAGTTCCCCCATGAGCGCCCGCTGAAGATTCACGTCCTGCGTGAACTGGTTCTGCATGAAGTTGGCCGTATTGAACAGCTCGAATCCGGGCAGGGCGCCCTGCGAACGCACCAGGCCCGCCGCGTTCACTTTCACTCGCATGTCGCTGCGATACTTGATCGGCACCTGGATCGTCTTGCCGGTGCTGTCGATCTGATAGGGTACCCCTTCGGACTCCAACTTGCCCTGGACGGCGACCATATCCTCGGGAGATAGGTTGGTGAACAGGTCGACGTACTGCGGTCTGCTGCCCACGTAGACTGTCACGCCGATGATTGCCGCGGTCAACAAAAATGCCAGCGCGATGTTCACGCGCGCACTGGTCGTGAGGCGTTGCCAGGCCTGCGACAAGCCTTGAATGAACTGACTCAAGAACTCCACGGCTTAATCCTTCCAACGCTCCGGCGCGACCTCGCTGTCGCCGCGGCTGGTTCCGGCAAACAACGCGTCTCGCGGTCCTCAGTGCAGTCGCGCATTCGCCCCTCCGGCGGAACGGTCCGCCTGCCGGACCGCACCCGCTGCAGAAGAAGTCGTTTTCCCCGCCAGCGACGGGCTTGCCGACGAAAGCTTGCTGCGCAGGGCGGCGTTTCGGGTCAATTCAATTGTCAGCTCCGCGCGACGAGCGGCCGGCACCAACACAGTCTGCCCGCCGTCTCGTATCAGGTACGGGATCCGCCGTCCATTCAAGTGATCCTGGACAGCGTCCGTTTCGGCCCGTGTAAGGCCGGAAGCGATCGCCTCGAACTCTTCCGGGCGCTGCCGGGCGTCGTATGCCGCGAGCGTCGCCAAGGGCACACAAACCGACACGATAAGACACCGGCGCCGGTCGGCGAGGGCCAATCCCTCCCACCGCCGTTGGGCACCGGCCGCGAGTTGACGGAGGATACTCACAGGCCTATTCCCGAATCGGTTGCAAACACCGGACCACCCGGCGTTACTGGCTATACTTGCATCCGCATGATCTCTTCGTATGCGGCCACGATCTTGTTGCGCACCGCCATCATCGTTTGAAAGGAAACGTCGGCTT
>BTUX01000131.1:0-12183 GCA_045863315.1 Candidatus Hydrogenedentota bacterium
TCTTGCCGGGCCGGTAATCGTCTGCGACCTGATACACGCCCTCGTACGAGCGCAGCTTCTCCTTTACCTCCTCGGCTGCTGCAAGCAGCACTTCCATGCTTTCGCCCTGAAGCCATATCTCAATCGGCGCTCCCGGCGGCCCCCCGGACGGCACCGCAATGGTCTGGCGAAGCGCGCCTGGTATACTGCCCACTTCCTTTTCCCACGCCACGTTCAAATCGTCCACGTAGACGCCCCGGAATTCCGTATCAAGCAGCTCGACGTGGACTTGCCCAAGGTGCGGTCCCGATCTCCGATCGAATTCATCGCCGCCCTGGCCGACAACCGCGTAGATGTTCTTGATGAGAGGCTCGCCGCTGGCCGTCCGAGTGTTTGCGGCGACGCGCTTGAATGCTTCCTCCGTTCGCGCGACCGCGTCCCGTGTTACGTCGATGGGGGTTCCCTGCGGAAATTCAACGTCCGCGATCAGGTCGTTTCCGTCCAGTTTCGGGAACAGGACAAACTTCAGGAAGCCCGCCTCGAACAACCCCGCGCACAGCAGCAAGAGGGTCACCGCCACGCAAAACGTGATGTATCGCCAGCGGATCGAAAACGAGACAAATGGTTTGTACACGTGTTCGGCGACATACTCCATCCCATTACTGATGCCCCGCCGAAAGCGCTGCGCCCGCTGTTTCCATGGATGGCCGACAGCGATGTCCCGGTTGGGATCCGGCAAATGGCTCAGGTGCGCCGGGAGCGTGAACAGACTCTCGATCAGCGAGAGCGTAAACGCGCATATCACGACCACCGGCAGGATCGCGATGAACTTGCCGAGTATTCCGCTGACGAACAACAGCGGCATGAAAGCGATCATGTTGGTGGTGACGGACGCGATAACCGGCAGACCGACTTCGACCACGCCGTTTACAGCGGCTTCGATGGGGGGGTCGCCGCTCTTGCGATGCACGTAGATCGCTTCGGCCACGACGATTGCGTCATCCACGATAATCCCCAGTACCATGATTAACCCGAACAGGGAAATCATGTTCAAGGTGATGCCTTGCGTCGCCATGAGCGCCAATGCGCCCGCGATGGCGATGGGGATGCCCGCCACCACCCATAGGCTGAGGCGAAGGTCAAGGAAGAGCCACAACAAGACGAACACAATCGTCAGGCCCTGCAGGCCGTTTCTTGTCAGCAGGTTGATGCGATCCTGAATCAACTTGGAGCGGTCGCCCCATACGTTGATGTGGACTCCCGGCGGCAGCGCGCTTTGCTTCTCCAGCGCGTAGCGGCGCGCAGCCTGCGCGATCGCGATCGCATCTTCTTCATTGGTATTCGATACCTGGAGCAGCACGCAGGGATCGCCGTTGAACGTCGCGTACACCGGGTCCTCCGTAAAACCGTCCCGAATGGTGGCGACCCGACCCAAGGTGATAATGTCCCCGTTGGGTTTTGCGAGCAGTACGATCTTGGCGAACTCATCGCCCCGGTACTTGCGTCCTATGGTGCGCAGCCGGATTTCTTCGCCTTGCGTACGGATCAGGCCTCCCGCCAAGTTCACGCTCCCGCGGCGCACCGCCTGCGCCACCTGCGAAAAAGTGAGGCCGTACTCGCGCAATCGTTCTTCCGAAACTTCGATGGCGATCTCGTATTCACGCGCCCCCAGCACGTCCACCTGCGAAATCTCGGGAAGCAGTTGCAGCTCGTCCTTAATCTCTTCGGCCCACTCCTTGAGCGTCCGCTCGTTCAGCTTTCCGCCAAGCGCGAGAAAAATGACTTCGCGCGTAAATTCGAGCTGCGAGATGACGGGTTTCTCGGCGTCCACAGGGAAGGTCGAAATCGAATCGACTGCGTTGCGAATGCGGTCGTAGGCTGTCGCTACGTCGTATCCTTCCTCAATTTCGATGATGGCCCGCCCGAAGTTCTCGCTCGATACGGTAGTGTATCGTTTGATGCCCTCGATCTTGTCGATTCCCTCTTCGATCTTGCGGCTGATTCCCTCTTCCACCTCTTCGGGGTCGGCCCCGGGATATGCGATTTCGACGAAGACGGTCTCGACCACGATCTCGGGAAAAAGCTCGCGGATCATGTTGTTCATCGCCATGTATCCGCAGATGATGAATATCACCAGCACGAGGTTGGCGAATACGGTGTGGCTCACAAACGCGCGAATTACCGATCTCATTGAAGCGCATTGCCCGTTTGGAGAGATGCCTTGGCTTGATTGATGGACGCGCCCCGGCCGTCTTCAAACCGGATGTCAAGCAGCGAGTTCTCGAGTGGGTTGCTCAATCGGGTCGTCACCACGATATCTCCCGGTCTGATGCCGCCCGACACAAACACCGATTCGCCCTGCGTATGACTCACCTCGACCGGCACCGTCTTCAGTCGCCCGTCCACAGCCACGTATACCGTGTTCTCGAACGACACCGCCCAGACCGGAAGCTCGTAAAGGCCGGTGACTACCTTTCCCGGAATCTCGACCGAACAAAACATGCCCTCCACCAAGGGCAGTTTGTCGACGTCCCGCGACAAGGCTTGTTCGCCGGACACCCGCACCGCCACCACGAGCGTCCGCGTATCCTCCTCGAATTTCTCCACACGGTGGAGTGTACCCTCCCAGCAGTGTCCGTCCTTGTCTTCGGTCCACCGAATCCGGCACGTAACCGGCTCGAGGTCTCCAAACCAGGCCACGTCGGGCGCGTTTTGGTGGTTGGCGAATCGTAACCACTGCCGCGCCGTCCGGCTATCGAGCGGCACCGAAATCTCGAGCAGCGAATCGTCCGCCAACACCACGGCCGCCGAAGCCGGACCCATGGCCGAGGCGCCGGGCGCCACGTACTGCCCCAGTTCGACGGCCACGGATTTCACGCGCCCGTCAAAGGGCGCGACTAGCCGCGTCCGCTCCAAGTTAATCCTGGCCGTGTTCATGGCCGCCGTCGCGGACTCCAACGCGCTCTTGGCCTCCTCGATCCGCAGCGGCTGCATGGTCAGCGCTTGGGCCAACTGGTCGTAAGCATCTCGCGCCGACATATAGGCCTGCTCGGCCGTATCGACTCCCGACTGTGTGCCGACTTCGTCCTGCTCCATCAGCGTCTTTCGACGTTCGTACTCCGCCCGAGCCAGCTCGCGTGTTCGTTCCCACGTCTTCAGCCGCTCCTGATCGGTCGTGTACTGCGCCTCGAGCCGACGTATCGCTGCCTCCGCCTGAGCAACGGCCGCCCTCGCCTCGTCGTATCTCGCCTGATACGTGCGCGGGTCGATCAGAAACAGCGTCTCCCCCTTGGGTATCAGTTCTCCCACTTCGAGCCGCGGGTGGATTTCGACCACCTGCCCGGCCACCTCCGGAGTGATGGCAACCACGTTCAGCGGCCGCACCTGACCCGTACCGGGTATGAGGACCTCCACATCTCGGGCCTCGGCCCGGATCGCAGACACCGAAAGCGCGGGCTCGCGCGCTTCGATTTGGGCGGGCGGCTTCTTTAGGCTTGCCAATGCATACCTTCCCGTCACCCCCACAAGAAGTACCGCGATACACGACACCGCCGTAGCGACTACCTTTCGTCTCGTACCACTCATATAGCCTTTGCTTGC
This sequence comes from Candidatus Hydrogenedentota bacterium, assembly GCA_045863315.1. Lineage (GTDB taxonomy): Bacteria > Hydrogenedentota > Hydrogenedentia > Hydrogenedentales > SLHB01 > JABWCD01. Next base: position 3,580 of record BTUX01000131.1, read on the forward strand.
TCCGGATTGGCTGCCTCGACCTGTCCCTCTGCGCGCAGAATCGCCCGGACTTGCCCGTACACGTCACACCACATCTGTGCATATTCCGGCCCGAGTCGTTCGAGAAGGTCTGTCAACGATTCGAGTATCTGGCCCTCAAGGACCGATATCGTGTTCTCACCTACCGGCGAAATGCGTATTACGACCTCGCGCCGGTCAACCCGGCTCTGTTCTCGGGTCAAGGCCCCCATTTCAACTAATCGATCCACCATGGTCGATACCGACGGGGCGCTCACGCGGAGCTTTTCCGCCAGTTCCTTCACAGTGGCCTGACCGAGGTCACGCACCGTCATCGCCATGTTCATCTGTGGCAGTGTCAACTCCAAGATGTCAGTGCGCGGCATACCGCACATCCCTCGTGCGACGTGCCGTGAGATGACACGGTCCTGCAACATGCGGACGGTCTCGTAAATCAATTTGGCTTGTTCGACCTCTTTTTGCTGCATCGCGCAGACTCCCCAAATACGCCGCATTCCGAATAATTAGATTCCCTAATTTTACATAAAGTTAACATAAAAAACAACCTAATTATTCGTGTACCTACCGAACACTTCCCTATCAACAGAGACTCCCCGCTCCCTCTCAGGGCCCCGCATGCGATAGAATTGCGCCGATACGGTGTTAATGGGCTATGAACGGGGAGGAGCGCCCGATCTCTCGATGGAATTGCGTACCTACATTGAGCCGGTCCGCGAGCCGCCGCGGAATTTTTCGAACTACATCGAGGAGGTTGCGGAGGGCTTGTCCGAGCTTTACGGCGCGGGGGCCGCTGCGGACTACCGCGCAAAGGCTCCGTCCGTAATCGAGGGATCACTGGGTCACCCGGCCGTTCAACTGTGGGGGGCATTCACGACCCGCTCCGCCATCGAGTCGCACGAACCGGCGGCCTTGCTGATGGCGGCCACTCGTGCGGGCGTGGCCCAGATTTCGTTCATCCATGTGTTACGGCCGTACGAGGGTGCAGGCCTGGAGGCCGAGTTGGTGAAACGGGCCGTATCCGGATTGCGTGTCCGAGAGGTGTCGGGAATTGTGTCGGAATCCGTCTCAATGTGTAGGTTGAACCTGGATGGGGCATTTGAGGAATTGGGGTTTTCCAAGGTCGAGCGGCAGCTCATGATGGCCCCGCTGACAACTGGTACCCTGGCAAGACCGGCCCTCCTCCAGAGCGTATCGTGGTCGCCTGCCGACTTTCCCGAAACCGCCTGCGTCATCGCCGAAGCCTACCAGCGCCATCCCGAACGACTTCTCCACGCCGAGGTCCGCACACCGCGCGAGGCTGAAGTATTCGTGCGGTGTGCTGCGGAAGCCGGATTCGGACCCGCGCGGGCCGCCTACGGGCGAATTCTGCGCCGTGACGGCCGAATCACCGGCGCGGCGATTGGATGCGAGGCGTCGCCCGAAGTGGGCTTCGTTCTCCAGGTGGCGGTGCGGCCGACGTATCAGCGGAAGGGGCTGGGCACCATTCTCGTAAAGGAGCTTGCGCAGGCGTTCCGGGAGGCGGGGATGGCGCGCGTCGCACTCGGGGTCACGGTGACAAACCCCGCGCGAAACTTGTACGAACGGCTCGGATTCAGGAAGATCAAGTCCGTCAACGCCTACGTCTGGTGGAAGTCGCGGGGAACGGATGCCCATGACACTGACGTTCACGACGAAGCGCGTATGGTGCCAAAACAGAAATCAGAGAGGCCGATATGAAGCTGATTGTTGGGCTGTGGGTCGTAGGGTTGTCCGCTGTCGGCGGAGAATCCACGGCGTTCCCGCATGAACTCGACCATTTGAACAGACTGCCCCAGGACGAACAATCGCTCGTGGAAGGCGTGCGCAACTACGCCCGACTTCTGGTTGCCCTGGCGAAGTGGGACGAGGACATCGCCCAGGAACTTGCGATGAACGGCGAACTGGATCAAGCTCGGGAGCGGTTGGCCTTATCAAAGGAGCGTATCGAACTCGCGGGCAAGGCGTATCTGATTCTGGTCCGGCGGTTTCCGAAGAATGCTCGCGCACTCAATTACTATGGCGAGCACCTCTACGATCACGAAGGTGATATCGCGGGGGCGATCCGCTACTGGAAACAGGCGGTGGCCGAGGACCCGAAACTGGCACTGCCGTACAACAATCTCGGCATTCACTACACGCACGTGGGCGAGCTGGAACTTGGCCTGAAGAACTACCAGAAGGCCATCGAACTGGATTCGGAAAACCCCGACTTCAAATTCAACCTTGCGCAGACCTACCTCATCAATTCGCCCCAAGTCGCCAAAATCATGAACTGGAAAGAGGCCAAAGTCTTTAAGGAGGGCATGAAGCTGAGTAAAGCCGCGGCGCTGCTGAAGCCGAACGATTTCGAACTACAGCAGGATTACGCCACCAATTTCTACGCCGCTGAGCGGTTCGACGTCGAACCGGACTGGAAAGAGGCCGCGCTTGCCTGGCAACGGGCCCGCGCAGCCGCGAAAGACAACGGTCAACTGTTCTTCACATGGCTGAACGAGGCGCGCGTTCATATCCGCAATCACGAGGGCGAGAAGGCTGAGCGCTGTCTGCTCGAGGCCCTCAGGATCGATCCGAATAATGCCGTCGCCAAGAAACTGCTCGAGGACGTCAAAGCGGGGCAGATTGGCGTGCTTCAGGACTAACCCGCATTTCTCACCAGTCGCCCCCGTTGACGGGGGGCGACTGGTGAGAAATGCTCTGGAGAAAGCATGTGAGTGATTGTGGTGAAGATTTTTCACACCCACCATCTGTTCTGCCGTGCCGCGCGGCGACGATGCATAACGGTGCGCACTGCACAATGTTGTATCTTCCAACGCGCGTGGGTGTGAAAAATCCGGACTAATCGCGGTCTCACGGCATGACGTCTCCGTCCCGCGCGAAAAAAATGTCCCGCTTGCGTCTCTCGTTTTACATCGCGTTCCTGGCGTTCTCCACTGTCCCCATCTATTACTTCGGTTTTCGCGGCCTGACCGCCTTCAAAGTCCCCACCGGTTCCATGATACCCACACTCTTGCCGGGTGATTTCATATTTGCGTTGCCGGCCGACGAGTATCGGCGGGGCGACATCGTGGTGGCGCGCGATCCTCTGGATCCCGGCGCATACATCGTAAAGCGAATTGTCGGCATGCCCGGCGATACGGTCGAGGTCAATTACGGATACCTTTCCATTGACGGCCAGTATGCCTCCGAACCGTACCTCCGCGAGCCCTGCGCGTACGTACTCGAACCAGAGCCGGTTCCCGCTGGAGAAATCCTACTGTTGGGCGACAACCGAAACGAGAGCGATGACGCGAGCCGCTGGTTGATCGATCCGGATACAGGCACGGCCATTGACGCAACCCGGCTCCAATCCAACATAGTGGAGGGCAAACGATGGAAAAGGACTGTCCCACTTGACACGGTCATTGGGAAGGTCGTTTACCGATACCTTCCCATCGGCCGGGCCGGACCGGTCCGCTCCTTTCCGCTGACCAACCTCGCGGGCGAGTAGCCCCGCCGCACGACCCGCGCGGTCTTGCCTCTGCCTGCCGGTATCTGTCACGCTATGCACCGAGGCACGGAAGTCAACTGCGCAACGCAAACATGAGCAGTCACACGTATTACGAGGGACCCCAATCCTTCTCTTTCTCCTACGGCGGGCGCATAACGTATGCCGTTCAACGCCTGATTCTGGCCAACGTCCTTGTCTTCGCGGCCCAGTTGATTTGGAATGTGCCGCTCACCGGACTGCTGCAGCCCGAGTATTGGCTGGCATTTCAGCCGAGCTTCGTTGTCAAGGGCGCGCTCTGGCAACCAGTCACGTACATGTTTCTGCACGGTGGTCTATCACATCTTTTCTTCAACATGCTGATGCTCTTTTTCTTCGGGCCCGACGTCGAACGCCTGCTCAGCACGCGGCAGTTCTTTCGGTTCTTTATTCTGTGCGGACTGGGCGGGGCCGCGGTCGAGTTCCTGCGCTGGATGGTCGCCGGCGGCGACGCCAAGGTCATGGGCGCCAGCGGCGCGACGTTGGGCGTTCTGGCGGCTTTTGCCGTCGCCTTTCCCCGCCGCGAGATTTTTCTGTTTCCGCTGCCGTTCCCCATTTACGCGTGGGCCGTCGCCGCGCTGTTCTTCGTCCTGAGCTTGTTGGCCACCGGCCCGGTCGCGTGGGCCACGCACCTTGGGGGCATGGTGACGGCGTTCGGCTACATGAAGTTGGCGCCTGTCCTCCGGACATGGATCGAGGCGTTTTCCCGCAATCGAACAAAAAGACCCAAGGGCAAAGGCATGGATGCGCTTGGCGAGGCGGTGGACAATATCTTCCGGTTTGACGACGAAAAACGCCGCAGAAAATAGTGGCAGCAATTTCGCCCGGCACCTGCGGCCGACGGGCGCGAGACTGGAGGGCGCGCGGGCGGCGAGACCGTGAGTACTTTTTCGGAACACTCAGAAGAGTCAACGCGAACTGGGCCCATCGGGAGACGCGTTCAAGGCGCTTATGAATGATGATGATTCCAAGCTTTCAGGAATTGGTTTATCTCATCGTCATCGTGGCGGTACTCAGCATGACCGGGCTGTTGCCCCAGATCGTCCGGGGCATGCGCATGCTTCGCGGAGAGCAAGTGGAACCCGAGCCCGATGAGCCGAGGCCCGGTTCCGCTGAACTCGACATCTGTTACAAGATGCTCGGCGTGTCGCCGTCCTCGACGTGGGAGCAGATCGAGTCCGCGTACAGGGCCAAGGCCAAGCTGCATCACCCCGACCGGGGAGGCGACGGCGATACGATGCGCGCGCTCAACGACGCGTATACGATGATCAAGCGCGCCCGAAACCGGCGCCGGGAGAGCGTGAATTTCGCTGCGCTTGGAGCGTAATGACGGCTTCGCGAAGACGATCGTAGGGTTCGGGCGGCCCCTGGCCATTCTCGAGCCGCCATGGATTGGCTGTTGGCTAGCCCGCCTTTCTCACCAGTCGCTCCCGATGACGGGAGCGACTGGTGAGAAATGCGGGCTAGTCGATACCTACGACCGTGCTTCGGCGTTCGAGCAGTACGACGTCGCGCCACACCCCGTTCAGTTTGCCGAGGCGGCGGCGCGTGCCGATTTCACGAAATCCCATCTTCTTGTGCAAGGCAAGGCTCACCGTGTTCTCAGGGAAGATGCCGGCTTGAATCGTCCAAATCCCGCGCATTTCGGCGCCGGCGATGCCCGCTTCGAGCAGCGCCGTTCCGACTCCCTGTCCGCGCGCGCGCTCGGCTATATAGACGCTGACTTCCGCTACCCCATTATACGCGGCACGGACGGAGAACGGGCTGAACGCGATCCATCCCACGATCTCGCCGTCCGTTGTGCGCGCGACGTAGCGGCAATATGGAAGATGCCGTGCGTCCCACACGTTCCTCGGGGGCGGTTCTGTCTCGATGGATGCGTTGCCCGTAGCAATTCCTTCGGCATATATCGTTCGCACCGCTTCCCAATCGTCGGCGCGCATTTCGTCAATGGCATATTCGGCCCCGTTGCGCAACCTCAGGGACCGGGCCCTCACCGGATTTCCTGCCATTTTTCCGCCTTCCTCAGTGTCTGGGTAAAACTACGTACAGAATAATTGTAGAAGGTACGGCGGGCAACCTCAACACGTTTTTCACCGGCAAGGAACGGGAAACGCGGCATACGGGGCGCGTTGGGGGGCCGGTCAGGAATTGGCGGAGGGTGTGGGACTCGAACCCACAAGCCCGAAGGCGCCGGTTTTCAAGACCGGTGGATTGCCAATTATCCTAACCCTCCCGGATGGCGAAAGTATTTTACTCGATATGGCGGTCGGAATCGAACGCCGGAGGACCTTCCTGCATGCAATTCCAGTGATGGTCCAGCGGGCCGTGCCCGTGTCCCAGGGAAAGCGAGTGGCGTATCGCGCCGCTTACGAATGCCTTCGCCGTCCGCACCGCCTCGATCACACTCAGCCCGCGCGCCAGACCGGCCGTGATGCCTGCAGAGAACGTGCACCCCGTGCCGTGCGTATCGGCCGTATCGACGCGCGGCGCGGCGAACGCGTGAAAGAACTCGCCGTCAAAGAGGATGTCGACAGCGTCCGCGGTATCGACGTGCCCCCCCTTGAGGATAACGTGTTTCGCGCCCAACGCATGGATGGCGCGGGCCGCTTCGTGAAGATCGTTTGGCGTAGCGATGCGAATGCCGCTTAGCGCCTCCGCTTCGGGCCGGTTCGGGGTCACCACAAACGCGAGCGGCAGAATCTCGGCGGTGAGCGCGTCTCTTGCCGATTCCTGGAGCAGCGCATCTCCGCTTTTCGCGACCATGACGGGATCGACTACGAGCAGTTGGATTCGATTCTTCCGGAGCGACTCGGCAACGGCGTAGATGATCGGGGCGCTCGACAACATGCCCGTCTTGGCCGCATCCACGCCGATGTCCTGCGCGACGAGATCGATCTGTTTCGCGACGAAATCCGGCGGAAGATCGTGCACGCCGAAGACGCCGACGGTATTCTGCGCGGTGACGGAAGTGATGGCGGACATGCCGTAGACCCCCAGCGCCTCGAAGGTCTTCAAGTCCGCCTGGATTCCCGCTCCGCCGCCGGAGTCGCTTCCGGCGATGGTCAGGGCGCGCGGGACGGTTTTACTATCGTTTCGCCGCATTGCACCTCCACTGCAAGCTCGCATTGTACCGGGTTCGGCTCATCACTTGTCCACCGGTGCTCCTGCATGTAGAACACCTCTCCCGATGCAGGGAGCGGCGCGAATGCCAGACGCGACCTGTAGTCGCGGCAAGCATTGCAGGGCTTCGACCGCGCTCTCCCGTTGCAGGTCGTCCGGAACGCGACCTGATTGAGACAATGAAGGGCGATCGGACGGGTGGGAAACGAAAGGTCAGATCAGTTCCGCGCCTGCCGGTTTGCCCTCGCGCGCAATCCGCTCGAGGAGCTCGGCCGCGCGGGCGGGGCCGTTGGAGGCGCGAATGGGCAGGGAAAAACGCCTGGCGGCGTCACGATACCGGCGGTCTTCGATCAGTCGATTCAGGTTTTGCACGAGCGCGTCGGGGTTGAATTTCCTCGCTTTCATGCGTATGCAGTAGCCGAGTTTCACCGCGATGTCGGCGATCACCTGTTGCTCGAGGTGAGATGGCATGGCCAACATCGGCACGCCGGCGACCAGGGCCTGATACATGGTCCCATTGCCGCCATGGAATATCATGGCCCGGCAGTGGCGGAGGATTTGCGAACCCGGCGCGAAATCGGTGATGCGAAAGTTCTCCGGAGCGGCGGCGATGGTTTCGGGTGAGGCCTGTCCGCCTGTTGTCACGATAAATCGGTGGGGAAGCCGTGAAAAAACAGGATAAATCGCACGCAGGAAGGCGTCGAGGAACCCCGTGGAACCCATCGTGATATAGACGTTGGTCGCGCCATCGTCCAATTCCTCGTACCACTTGGGCAGAGGAGAGGGGTGCTCGGAAAAAATGGGGCCGACCGTGTGGTATTTCGGAAAGAATTTGGGGGTCTGGTACATTCCGGGCAGATCCGGCGAAAGCAGCGGAATGGAGCGCAGCAACCGGAGCGAGTTGACCGGCTTTGTGTTGTACTTGGCGAACACGCGCCGCCGGATTCGCGCCAAGTGCAGTCGGTCGTAGACTTGCAGCGCCGGGTGAAAAATCGAGCGCCTCGTGAGGAAATGACTGGCGTACGCGTTCATAATGCAGGCCGCCGGAACACCGGCGATATACGCCGCCGTGCTTGCACTGACGGAAGCGTCGCCCACGACAACGTTCGGCCTTTCCTTCCGGATCAATTCGACGTGCCCTTCGATAATCTCCTGGAGCGGCGCCCAATGGCGCAGGTTTGCGAGGTCCCACGTCGAGGCCATCCAACCGTACTTGACGAACCGGTCCCACGCGTAGGGCTGGAACGGCTCCTTCGCGTAGCGAAGAGGGAAGCCCGCCCTGCGCACCAAGTCGAGCTTGGAACGGGGATGGTCGGGATCGTCGCCCGCGAAAACAACGTGATGTCCGCGTTCTCGAAGCACCTTGGCGATCTCAATACACCGGGAGGTGTGAGCCAGCACCCACCCCAGCGGCAGGAACATGAACGTGAGCGGGCGCGCGGCCTCGTGGATTGAATCGGGTCGGCGGCCTGCGGAGGGTCGGGCCTCCCGCGGGGACGCGTGCGCCGCTTGTGCGTAATCGTGCGAGCCGTGGCGCTCCCAACTGAAACCCCTCGACGGAGGACTCGTCAAGTGAGCTGCCCCTGCCTCGGGCGAGTCGCGCATGATGATGTTTTCCGCCTGATCCTGCATTTGGACGCTGGTTAGTCCGCCCCTTTCGGACTGATTCGTGCGTGATTCCCCTTGACTCAAAGCGACTATTTGACTGCGACGAGCGCGGACGGGTTTCCCAACGCTGTGCCGGCGGGCCTCGCCACATCCGCCGCGTCCAGGCATTCACGCATCACCGCCGCAACCCCTGCCGCTTCCGGACCGCCAAGCATGGTGACATGGTTACCGGGGACTTCTCTGATAATGATAGGCTTGGAAGTGAACCGCTGCCAGCCCAAGCTCGGATCCGAGAATATCTTCCTCAACATTCC
>BTUX01000132.1:0-12149 GCA_045863315.1 Candidatus Hydrogenedentota bacterium
GGTCGAAAAGAACGTTCGCGTCCTGTTGCTGCACAATTTTCTCTCGCCGTATCGTATTCCGCTGTTCACCGAACTCGCCTCGCGTTTCAATCTCGAGGTGTGGATTCTGGGCAACATCGAGTCGGTGCGCAACTGGCCTGCCATCCCCCCCGGAGCCAACTTCCGCTACCGAACGCTGCCGCACGTCACCATTCCCCTGGGCAGCGCCTACAACGTCATCCTGATCAATCACACGCTCGCGGCCGAACTGAAACGCCACTCGCACGATGTGATCATTTGTTGCGCGTGGGACACTCCGGCGACGTTCTATGCGGCGCTCCATGCGCGTCGAACGAAGACACCGTTTGTCCTTTGGAGCGGCAGCACGGCCGCCGAAAATACGCTGGTGCGCGCCGTAACGAAGCCGCTGGTGAAGTGGCTCGTGCAAAGCGCAAGCGCATGGATCGCCTACGGAACGCGGGCCCGCGATTACCTCGTTTCGCTTGGGGCACGGCCGGACCGGACGTTTCTGGCCTTCAACACCGTGGAGACCGCAACCTTCGCCGCGCTTTCCGACGCCGCCAGGCCAACACGGCGGGAATTGCGCGAGCAACTTGAGGTGTCTGCGCCGCGCGTGATTCTGTATTCGGGCAATCTGCTCGATCTGAAAGGCGTTGGCGATCTGATTGAAGCGTTTGCCCTGTATCACGAACGCGACCCCGGCTGCACGCTGGTGTTGGCCGGCAGCGGAAAACATCGGCGGAAATACGAAGCGCGCGTCGCTCAACTTGGCATCGAGAATGCCGTGGTCTTCGCGGGTTTCGTGCAACGCGATCGATTGCCGGCGTATTACGCCATGGCGGACCTCCTTGCGGTCCCGTCACGAACCGACGTCTGGGGACTGGTCATCAATGAAGCGCTGGCGTGCGGCCTGCCTGTCGCCGCAAGCAACGCCGCGGGCGCCGCCGCCGACCTGATTCGGGACGGCGAGAACGGGTACGTGCTTCCGCCTCGGAACCCGGGCGCGTGGTGCGAATGTTTTGCCCGCCACTTCGAAGCCGTGGCGGCAGGCAAGGACATGTCCGCCGCGGCATGCGCGTCGATTCAGCCCTTCTCGATCGAACATGCAGCGGACGCGTTTGTGGACGCGGTGCGATGCGCCGTTGGAAAGCCCGGCGCATGACCTACGCCCGCCAGTTCGCGCGGCACGCGGCGCTGACCGTGGCCACCGCCGTCGTAACGGGGGTGTTGTTTTATGCGTTGCGCATCGTGCTCTATCAATACCTGACGCCCCCCGAGTACGGCCTGTTTTACGCCTGTTTTTCGCTGGTGATGATCATTCAGACCGTCACATCCTTCGGTTTCGACCCGGGACTGGTGCCCTTCATAACCGAATTTCGTGAAGAACACGACGACGACGCCATCAAATGCCTGGCCCTTGGATCTCTCGTTCCCCAATTTGCGTTGGCGCTTTGCGCCGCGACGGCACTCGCTGCATTAGCCGAACCCATCGCAATGGCGCTCACCGGCGACGCGGACGGGGCCCTGTTGCTGCGCATTCTGAGCCTCCACCTGTTCTGCGTGGTCTTGTTCAAGGCCGGCCAGCAGGTGCTGCTCGGTTTACAGGCAATCGCGTGGCGCAATGCGGCGGACTTGGCGCGGGCGGTCGTCTGCCTGGGCAGCGCGATCGTCCTGTTCCGTGCGGGTGTCGGCGCGAAATCGACCGCCATCGCCTACACCCTTGCCGCCGCCACCGAGGTCATGGTCCAATGCCTCGCCCTGTTTTGGGCATACGGCAATATTTTGCACGCACGCTTCACGTGGCGGCCGGGTCTCGTGTTGTCCGCCTTTCACACAGGGAAATACCTCAGCATCGCTTTCGGCGGTATCATAGTCTTCTCGTCGTTCGATACGCTGGTCATTACGCTGGTGAGGCGCGATCTCAACGATGCCGCCGCCTACCAGGTCGCGCTGCCCACGGTCACCATCTTGTACAGTCTGATGGTTGCCGCCGGGTTGAGTCTTCTGCCGACCGTGAAAACGATGTGGATTCGGAATGAACGCGCCCAACTCGCCCTGGGTATCGAGCATTTGTACGAGGCCGCCATCGCAGTGATGTTGCCGTCCGGCGTCGTGATGGCCTGTTACTCGGACGTAATCATGTCAACGCTGTTTCGACGCGACATTCTGCACGCTCCCGACGCTTTCAATATCCTGGCAGCGGGTGGAATCGCGTTTTTCGTGGCGTACCTGAATCTGCATGTGCTGGCCGGAATCAATTCACCCCGCGCCGCAGCAGCATGCGTCGTGGCTGGGCTCGGCATCGACCTGGTCTGCAATCCTTTGCTGACCTACGTCTACGGCATCCGCGGCACGGCAATCGCCGGAGTGGCGGGATACGGCACTACCGCCGGAATCGGCCTGTACTTGCTTCGTCGAGAGCTGTCCATTCGGCTGCCGCTGCGGACCTTTGGCGGATCCGCGGTGTTATCCGCGGTTCTAGCGCTGTTGTGCCTGTGGTTTCGCAATTCCGCGCTTTTTGCCTCATCCCCGATTCTGGCTGCCCTTGTGTTTTGCCTGATCTCACTCCCGGCAGTACTCGTGACACTGGAAGTTACACGTGCCACACGACTTAGAGAGACACTCCGGATGCTTTGGCCTAAAACCGGTCCCAGAGATCCGACTCCATGAACAACGGTCGGGCGAGCGGACAGCTCACTCCCTCTTGTCAACTATGTCAGACCGAAGACCAGGCGGGGCTTGGGGACGGCTTGCCAGCGAAGCGTCCCTTGTTCGGCGCGGGTCGGCTCGCGGCTCTCACCGCCGGAGATTGCTTGACTCATCATGGAAATGGGATTATGCTGCAATCCGTAAGGGAACGTGGAGAACCTGTATGCGATATGCGTGGGGAAGTCCTTGAAGGCCATCACCCCATACACAAGCGAGACCTATTCAGAGAATAATGTAACCTATAGGGGTTGAACCCGAAAAGACAGTCGGTGAGAAGGGTTGGTCGCGTCTGCGAAGCGGGGGGCCGGACGCGTCGCGGGTTCGACTGCTGCACAGTGCCGGGACACGTGCCGGCGCGACACGGGAAGACACATGCCGGTCCCGGCAGTAGGAGGCATGCAGTGATGTGTACCGCAGGTTGGGGACGAGCGATTCTCATTTTCGCACTGTGCGTCGTCACATTCGCGGCTGGGGCGCAGTTCGTGACACCCGAGGACATTGCGGGTGTATATAAGACGATGGACGGCCCCAATTTTGTCGATAATCCGCGCAGCACGACCAACTCGGAAGGATTCTTAACGTACGTCGGAGCCCCTCGGGGCAATGCATTCGAACCCAGCCCGTCCACCAAGAGCTTGGGCTCACCGGAAGCCACAGCAAAAGCCTTCTTGATGGAACATGCGCGGGCCTTCGGAATACTGAACGCAAAGGTCGACCTCGTCACCGATAGGGTAAAGCAGAAGCACGGTAGGACCTACGTTCGGTTGAATCAGTACTACGACGGATTGCCGGTTTTCGGCGGCCAAGTCACGGTGCAGATGAACGATTCAGGCGGCGTCGAGTGCATCCTGAGCAATATCATGCGCCAAGCGGGCAGGGTGTATTCGGGTGCCCTGTCTCTTTCCCCCTCACTGACTGGCAATCAAGCGCGGAATCGGGCCGTCAATCTTCTTCGGGGCGAGTTTGCGGGCGTGGAATTCACGGCCACGTCGCCCGAATTGAAGATTTTCGTACCGTACATCATGGGGATGAGCGGGGCGGCCCGGCTCGTATGGCAGTTGGACGTGTCGAACACCACTCCGGGTGAACCCGTGCGGGATCGCCTGCTGCTGGATGCGCATTCCGGATCGACGGTCATCCGCTACTCCTTAATCCACAAGGCCAAGAACCGGCAAATCTACGACGCAAATAGCACCTCGAACGATCCGGGTACGCTCGCGCGAGCAGAAGGAGATCCGCCGTCGGCCATAGCGGACGTGAACGACGCATACGAATACTACGGCGACACCTATGACTTTTACTTTAATGAACACGGACGGGACAGCATAAACGGAAACGGCCTGACCATGAGCGCCACCGTCCGTTTCTGCCCGAGTGCGTCCCTCTGCCCGTTTCGGAATGCGTTCTGGGACCCGCAGGGACTGCGTATGTATTTCGGGCAGGGGTTCGCGGTGGACGATGTTGTCGCCCATGAGTTGACGCACGGCGTAACCCAGTTCGAGTCTGATTTGATCTATTTCATGGAGTCCGGGGCCATCAACGAGTCGTTCTCTGATATTTGGGGCGAATTCGTTGACCTTGTGAACCAGAAGGGAAACGACAATCCGAACGTCCGGTGGTTGATGGGTGAAGAGATTCCGTCTATCGGGGCCATTCGGAATATGAAGAATCCGCCGCAGTTCGGAGACCCGGACCGCTACAAGGGCCCTGGTTGGATCACGGATCCCTTCTTCGATAACGGAGGGGTCCATATCAACTCCGGAGTCGGGAACAAACTCTGCTATTTGCTCACCGATGGCGACACCTTCAACGGCTTTATCGTAAACGGTATGGGCATATCGAAGGTGGCGGACCTTTTTTACGAGTGCCAAACGAACCTGCTCAACGCGTCGTCAAATTACCCCGCGTTGGGCGATGCCTTGATACAGGCCGCCAGCAATTTGGGGATGACGGACACCGAGATAGAGAACGTATACAGTGCGCTGTATGCCACCGAGATTAAGAAATTCGAGGGAAAGCCCTTGCGCCATTTCCGCGCCACGGGCAGATCCGGCGAAAGCGAACTCGCGCTGACCTGGGCAAACCCGACCGTCGAGCCGTTTACGGGTGTGGACATCGTGCGCCGTACGGACCGGTTTCCCACCGACGTGAACGACGGGACGTTTGTAGGGAGCGTCATGGACGGATCGCAACAATTCCTCGACAATCCCGGGGTCTCGACCGGCGCCAACGTGTACTACGGTCTTTTTGCCCGGACCGGCAGTCTTCCGTTGAATGTGCCGCTGTTTACACGGGGGACCGTGGGTGTTGATATGGACTATCTGAGCGAAGCATTCACAAACGGAACCGATTTGTCCTTCACTCAGATTACGTTCACGCCGACCGGCGACGCGTTGACGTCGTTCTTGTCCGAGAGGCCAACCGATCACGCGAACCACAGGAATTACACGGCGACCGTGAGCACGGGCACCAAGATTAGTCCTTCGTTTGACGGGACCCTCCCCGTGCCAAAGGAAGACATCATACTCCTGCCGATGGCTGACGACGGCGCCATCAACCTTACGACACAGGTCCCCATCCCGTTCTTCGGCGATTTCTTGTCGCAACTCACGCTGTCGGCAAATGGTTTCATCAGCGGGGCGCTATCGTCGTATTCGAACGATCCGGTCAACGTGGTGCCGACTTTCGAAAACCACTTCGAAACCCGCCGGATTTCATTCTTGTTCTGCGACCTCGATCCGCGCAGCGGCGGTGAGGTATGGGCGCGCGAAATGGACGACCGGCTGGTGGTCACCTTCGAGAATGTGCCGTCCTTCGATCAGGACGCGCTGGTGCCTGGGCAGAGTTACGCGAATACGGTCCAGTGCGAATTGTTCTACGGCGGGCAAATCCGCATGACCTATCTGGGCCTGACTGCCAAGCGGGCCGTCGTGGGGTTATCGGACGGCCGGGGCGTTCCGTTCCGCGCGGCCGATTTATTCGCGGGAGACCCGAATCCGCAGCCTGAGGTCACCAACTTGAACGCGCTGCCTCCGGCGCTGCCGCTCGAGATTCTGCCGGTGCCGATTCAAATGGCGAAGATTGGGGATACCGTGACGTTTACGGTGGCTGCTTTGTCCAGTGTGGGCGCTCCGCAATTCTCGATGACGGGCGCGCCGCCGGGGGCCACGCTGAACGCGAACACCGGAAACTTCTCATGGAACACGAGCGGGTTTGCCGAAGGAGCATACACATTTGCGATATGCGCAAACGCAGGCGGTCTGCAAGCGTGTCAGTCGGTGACCCTATTCTTGTTCACGACCATCGATCTGCCGGTCGCCACAAACTTGAAGCTCACGCCGGCGTCCCCACGCGACGGCGACGATCTCCAGGCCAGCTACACGTACTCGCACCCGTCGATACCAGAAGGTCCAACGTTCCTGTACTGGTTCCAAAACAATGTCTATATCCCGGCGTTCACCAACCAACTGCTCGTGCCGAAGGAGGCCACAAAGGTCGGAGACTTCTGGTACTTCATGGTACTGCCCAGCACTGCGCCCGTCAGCGGGGCCTATCTCCGCGGCAATTTGGCCCAGTCGCCGATTCGCCAAATCCAGCCCGATTTAAAGGTGGACATGAACGGCGACGGGAAGGTGAACTCGGTTGATTTGCAGTTGGTCGTCGGCTCGATACTGGGGACGGGCCACCCCGACATCGACGGGGACGTGAACGGAGATGGCTTCGTGGACGCCGCAGACGTCCAATCCACGGTGAACTACATTCTGACGAATCCGAGGAGGTAGCGGAGCGGGGCACGTTCTGAACACAGGAGAACGTCGTGAGGGATGCCGGTCGAACGGCATCCCTTGTTTTTTCGATGGAGAGCAGTGCGGAAACAACAGCCGCAACAGGCTACGATCTGGCGTGCAGCGGCGTGACGGGCTGCTTCGCCGGGCCGACGTACCGGCTGAGCGGCCGGTAGATGCGGTTGTTCGACGCCTGTTCGATGAAATGGGCACACCAACCCGTCACACGCGACGCGACAAACAGCGGCGTGTACAGGTCGAGAGGCAATCCAAGCAGGTAATAGGTCAGCCCGCAGGGATAGTCCACGTTCGGGAAAATCCGTTTCTCGTTCACCATGGGGTCCTTGATGGCGTCGTATATTTCCATCCAGGTTTGCTGCCCCTTGCTGTCCGCAAGTTTGCGCAGTTCCCGCTCGAGAATATGGGCGCGGTGGTCGCCGTTCTTGTAGACGCGGTGCCCGAAGCCCATCACTTTTTTCTTGTTGGCGAGCGCGTCGCGGATCCAGGCCTTTGCTTCGTCGCCGCTCTTGAATTGCTTCAACATGTCCATCGCGGCCTCGTTTGCGCCGCCGTGCAGGGGCCCTTTCAGCGCGCCGATCGCGCCGACGACTGCCGAAACCATGTCCGACAGGGTCGAGCAGATCACTCTACACGTGAACGTGCTGGCATTGAATTCGTGTTCCGCATACAGCACGAGGGTCAAATCCAACAGACGAGCGGACAACTCGTCCGGGACGTCGCCCTGCGACTGATACAGAATTTGTGCCGCATGCGAAAGGCCGGGTTTGGCGTCAATCGGTTCTTTACCGTTCAACAGGCGGTATCGGGCGGCGATGATGCTGGCGATCTGCGCTGTCAGCCAGACCGCGCGGGACGTGAGCGCGCCCGGATCGCCGATGGGGTCGAAATGGCCGGCCATGGACACCATGCTCCGCAGCACGTCCATCATCGGGACATGAGGGGGAATCAGCCTCAATGCTTCGACCAACTGGCGGGGTAGCGGACGGTGCGACATCAGTTCGTCCTGCAATGCCTTCAATCGGGCGGCGTTGGGCAGGTCACCGTAGAGGAGCAGGTGCGCCACCTCTTCGAACGTCGCATTCTCGGCAAGGTCCTCGATACCGTACCCTCGATACAGGAGGACGCCTTGATCCACGCAGGCCACCGCGGTGTCTCCGGCGATTACGCCTTCAAGACCGGGTCTGTAGTTTTCCGACATATTCACACTCCCACTCCTCTCCCCGACCTATGCAGGGAACGGCGATTCTTCAGCGGCCCGCCGCCGCTACGCGCCGGGCCGGTAATTCAGCAAGTCGTACAATTCCTCGCGCGTCTGCATGCGATCCAGGAGATCCTGCTGCGTGCCTTGCTCCTTTATCACTTGGAGCGCATGCTGCATGGCCTTCATGGCGATTCGCTGCAGCGTCACGGGGAAAATTACGATTTGATACCCAATCTCACCGAACTCCTCGACCGACAGATACGGTGTTTTCCCGAACTCCGTCATGTTCGCCAGCAAGATCGTGTCTACATCCTGCGCGAAGCGCTCCAGTTCCTCGAGCGTCTCCAGGGCTTCGGGAAACACCGCGTCCGCCCCGGCCTCGAGGTAGGCGTGAGCCCGCCGCACCGCCTCGTCGTATCCGTCGACACCGCGGGCGTCGGTCCTCGCGATCAGCAGGAAATCCTCGCTGGACTTCGCTTCGCTCGCCGCCGCAATCTTCTCGCGGAATTCTTCGATGCTGACAAGCCGCTTGCCTTCGAGGTGGCCGCAGCGCTTCGGAAACTCCTGATCTTCAAGGTGAATGCCGCTCACCCCGACCGACTCCAAGGCGCGCACGGTCCGCGCGGCATTCTCCGGGCCGCCGTAGCCGGTATCCGCGTCGGCGATTATCGGAATCGAAGTGACGCACGCGACCGCACTACAATGCGCGGTCGACTCGGTCAGCGTCATGAGCCCCATGTCCGGCACACCGCCCACGCTGTTCGCCAATACGGCGCCGGACAAGTAGATGGCCTCGAACCCCTCCCGCTCGATCAGCCGCGCGCTCAACGCATTGATCGCCCCCGGCATGGCCACCGTGTGGTCTGCCAAGAGCGCTCGCAAATGGTCTGATCGGTCCGCCGAAGATACCGCCACCGTTCTGCCTCTGACCCGGGATTGATGCCCTGCCACGGGACACAGTGGACGCGGCCGGCCCTGCTTGCTCCGTACGCGACCGCTCTTCCGCAAAGAGATTGACACCGCCACGGCGTGGGTGTCAAGCGCGCTACGACGGATGGCACGCACTGGATGCTTCGAATGGTTGAATCCCGTGCGCCCGCGTTCCGGCAAGAGTCCCGAAATTCGTGAAAAATGTGTCAGAATACGCGCGGAAGCGGGGAAAACCGATCCGGACCCTTGTCCAGTAACAAATCGGGTGCTTGATCCTGCGTATGGAGCTTGCTGTGCGATCGTTCTTCGTTCTTATCTCGGCGGGTGTATTGGCCGCGGCGGATCCCCTGCCGAACGATACGGGGTATCGGGGCATTTGGTACATGAACCAGCCGACCAACGATGCGTACACGTACAAGTACAGCGGCGGTCTGGGTACGTATCCGGCCAATCACATGCCGTATGCCGTATACGCGGCCGCAGTGAACAGGACGTTTTTCGTATACGGCGGTGCGAAGGAAGGCGAGAACGGGGCCTTACTTGAGATGGTTTCGTATTATGACCATGCAACCGGCGAAGTGCCGCGTCCGACTATTCTGCTGGACAAACAGACGAACGATGCGCACGACAATCCCGTGATCGCTCTGGATTCCGCCGGTCATATTTGGGTTTTTGCAAGCGCGCATGGGACCGCACGGCCCGCCTATATTTTCAGAAGCGATGCGCCGTACCGGGTGGATGCGTTTACGCGAGTGCTGGAAACGAACTTCTCCTATCCGCAACCCTGGTACCTGAGCGGCCGGGGGTTTCTGTTCCTGCACACACGGTACAAGGGCGGGCGCGGGCTCTGCTGGCAGACCAGTGCGGACGGAATTATCTGGACCGAACCGCATGTGCTTGCCCACGTCGAAGAAGGCCACTACCAGGTGAGTTGGCCGTACGGCGGGAAAGTGGGCACCGCGTTCAATTACCATCCCACGGCGTTTCAGGGCGATAAGGAAAAGCGGGGACTTAACTGGCGAACCAACCTATATTATCTGGAGACAGACGATTTCGGCGAAACGTGGCGGACGGTGAGGGGCGAACCCGTGGCCACGCCGATCACGGAAGCCCGAAACCCTGCCCTCGTGCTCGAGACCGAGTCCAAAGGCTGGCTCGTCTACACCTGCGACGTGAACTACGATGAACAGGGGCGCCCGCTCATCCTGTTCGTCGCCGCACGACACTGGAAACCCGGTCCGGACACGGGGCCCCGAGAATGGCGCGTCGCGCGCTGGACCGGCGCCGAGTGGAACGTTCACACGATCGCGCCGGCCGATCACAACTACGACATGGGCAGCTTATACGTAGAACCCGGAGAGTGGCGCATCATCGCTCCGACGGACGCCGGGCCGCAGCCCTATTGCACGGGCGGTGAACTGGCTCTCTGGACGTCGACTGACGAAGGCACTACGTGGCGCAAAGTACGCGACATCACGCGGAACAGTGAATACAACCACACCTACGCCCGTCGGCCGCTTAGCGCGCACGCCGACTTTTACACGGTATGGGCCGATGGAAACGCGCTGGCCCCATCGAACTCTCGGCTTTACTATACCAACCGCGACGGGAGCGGCGTATGGCAGTTGCCCGAACGAATGATCGACGATACGGCCAGACCCCTCCAAATCGAAGGGGGCCCGGCCACGGCCAGGTAAAAGCATGGCCCGAAGTGAAAAAGGCCCACTCTTGTTTCATCAACAACGTGTCGTACGTACTCTACGAACTCAGGTTACTTTGTGCCACAAAAGCTTGACACCCGCGGGCCGTTTTTGGCAGTATTTGCCGGACTCGCGCCAGGTGCCCTGTGTACGTATGCCTTCGGCGTGTGTAAGGCGGCGGGTCTGATTGCGGGGCACTCATCCACTAACTTTACTATTCGTATTGGAGTACCATGGAGACGGTAGGTCATCCATCTGCATCCGCTTTGTCCGCGATAGCCCGGCATGAGCGGGACTTGCTGGAGCGCGAAGCGCAGGCCCGGATGGAGGCCAAGCGTATCGTCGACCAGGCGCGGGCCGACGCCTTCACTCTCTTGGAGGAGGCGGGGCGGCGGCTTGCGTTCGAGGTGTCGGCGATTCGGCGCGAAGGTGAACAGCAGCGCGAACGCGAGCGGCTCGACCAGGAAAAAGCGTATCAGGAGCGGCTCGAGGCCCTGCGCGTAGTGGCGCAACAGCGCGTTCCGCATGCAGTCGAGGCGGTCAGCCGATTGGTCCTGCCGCACTTGGCATCAAAGAGGTAGTCGATGATCGCGTACATGCACAGGCTGGAGATCGTCTGCCTGCGGGAACTTCTGCCCGAGGTCACCGCATTCATGCAGGATATCGGCGTGTTGCACGTGGAAGAGGCCCCGCTGGCCGTTGAGGACGCGCCGGACTTTTTGAGCCGGGTGCAGATTGACGCCGCCCGGCGCAAAGAGTATGAGCGGATTGACTCGCTCCACCGGTCCATTTCCGAAGTCCTCCCTCTACTTAACGTTAGACCCGATCCCCGCGATCTCGTCGCGGCCACCGCTATCGTGGCCAAAATGTCCGACGACGAAATCGAACGCGCCGTGACGGCCCGCACCCGCGAACTCCGCTCGCTCACCCGCCGACGTCTGAATGCCCAAGACAACGTCGAAATCTTGAGCAACTTCCAGCGCACGCTCGAACGTATCCAGCCGTTGCTTGGCGGGCGAAACGTCGTGCTGGGGAAGGACGCCCGCGCCTTTGTCCTGAAGGGCGACGTGGCCAAGCTGCTCGAATCCATCGAGCAGCGCAGCCGAAGGGATATCGGGCCGGATTGCCGCATCCTTCACCAGCGGGTGGCGCGCAATACGGTCATAGCCTTGATGACCTACCCCCCGAACCTGAACGACGCCGTCACTCGGATGCTCCACGAAGAACACATCGCACAAGTGGAAGCGCCGGACAAGGGGCTTCGCGGCGGGACGGTCGGCGAGGTGCTGGACAAGGTGCGGACGGCCATCGCCAAGTGGCAATCCAACGCTACCGACATCGCGCGGCAATTGACCGACTGCTCGAAGATTCACTGCCCCGAATTGTTTGCACTCCATGCAGTCCTTACCGACCGACTGGCGGAATTCTCGGTGCAGAGCCAGTTCGCGCAAAGCAACATGGTGGCCGTAATACACGGCTGGGCGCCGGCGGACGAAGAGCCCTCGCTGGTAGCGCGCATCAAACGCCGGTTTCCGAATCAGGTGATGGTGAGTCGGCTCCCTATCGACGGGATTAACGCCCATAACGTGCCGACGCTCTTGCGGAACAACGCCCTGTTCAAGCCGTTCGAAGTTCTGTTGTCGCTGTTCAAACCGCCGACTTACGGAACCATCGACCCGACCCCGCTGGTGGCCGTTTCGTTTATTTTTTTCTACGGGTTTATTCTGGGAGACATTCTATACGGGATCGCCGTAATCCTTTTCGCGCTGTGGCTTAAACGTCGGTTCAGCCATATCGAGGCCG
>BTUX01000133.1:0-12017 GCA_045863315.1 Candidatus Hydrogenedentota bacterium
AGTCGGCCCCGCCTCTCATCTTGGCCCCTGAGTCGGCGCTCGGGTCGCACCCCTGCGTCGCCCTATCCTCCGCTCAGGCCAAACTCACGATACGAAACCAACTGCTTGTACACAAGTCACTTACAAAAGAACCGGTTTGTCGCGGAGTAGACAAACCATCATAGGAGGAGGAGACATCATGACGGTCAAGCGTATGGACAACGTCGGCATCGTGGTAGAAGACATCGATGCCGCCATCGAGTTCTTCACCGAACTTGGCCTCGAACTTGAGGGGCGCGCCCCAATCGAAGGCGACTGGGCAGACGGCGTCACCGGCTTGCGCGACATGCGCGTCGAGATTGCCATGATGCGTACGCCGGATGGTCACGGCCGGCTCGAGATGTCCCGTTTCCTCGCGCCGCCTGTGGTCGCCGATCACCGCGGCGCCCCGGTGAACGCCCTCGGTTACCTACGCGTCATGTTCGCCGTGGAGGACATCGACGATACGCTCGCCCGGCTCGTCAAACGCGGCGCGGAGCTCGTCGGCAAAGTGGTCCAGTACGAAGACAGGTATCGGCTCTGCTATATCCGGGGCCCCGAAGGAATCCTCATCGGGCTTGCCCAAGAGCTAGGGCGCCAGACTTCCGGTGAGCACATGTAACAGGCGCAGACCTGATAGAGACGCGCGCTCGCGTTGGCCAATTTCCTGAGAGCGTTCAACAAATCGCTCAAGCCGGCCCCTCCGGCCGTCGGTCATCGGGGCGGCGTGGGGCGGTCCGCCACGGTCCGAATGTTGCGTTAAAGGCAAGGTCATTACTCTGAAAGGACAGCATGGAGCAAGTGAAATGACAAGACATCGAATCTATACCATGAGCTTTGCAAGTGTTTATCCACACTACGTTGCCAAGGCGGAGAGGAAGGGACGCACGAAAGCAGAGGTCGACAAAATCATTCGATGGCTAACGGGGTATAGTCAGAAACGGTTGGAGGCCCAAATCAAGGAGCGGACCGACTTTGAAACCTTCTTCGCAGAAGCCCCACAGATGAACCCGTTGCGGACTTTGATCAAAGGTGTGGTTTGTGGTGTCCGCGTGGAAGACATCAAGGACCCAACCATGCGGGAAATCCGCTATTTGGATAAGCTGATAGACGAATTGGCAAAGGGGAAGGCGATGGAAAAGATCCTGCGCGAATAGTTCGTCTTCACGGCCGGGACCAGAACCCACCGCCCCGAGTGCTGGATTCTTCAGGGTCCACTAGCACGGGGTGGTGCACGGCGCCGCCCAAGTACAAGGGGCAAGTCCGTGGGGAAGGGCGATACTGGATACGGGCGTAGTGCAAGTCCGATGTGTGTTGGCCTTGCAGGCCTTTCTGATTGAGATGTGGTCGTTACCTCAGGGCTCGGCTTCGCAGCGCCCTTGGGCTACACCGTACCGGCCCGTTAGGCCCATTGTCCGTGGTCGACTGCGAATTGGACGTGCCGGCCGACGCCGCCGTATGGCACGATCGCGGACGTCTCGATGGTCCGCCGCCCAGTATTATTCAAACGACTGGCCATTCGCCCCTCCCCTGCCCCAGCCGCTACAATACCGCCGGGTCTTCAATTATCGACTGAGAGAAGGGGATTCTACGTTGTACATTGGTCGAATTGTGTGCATTGCTTTGAGTAAAGACGGAAAGTTGTGCGCGGCGTACCGGGTTTCGAGCCGATCGTTCCCGAACCGTCGCGCGGTCATGCGCGAAAACGCCGTGGCCATCGTGCCCAGGCCGGGCCATGAGGGCGATGTCCAGAAGAATCCGTACATTGCGTACAACTGCGCGCGCATTGTGTGTGAAGGCGGGGTCGCGGTCGTCAGCAACGGCAGCCACACCGATCCGATCGCGGAAAAGCTGCAATCCGGTATGCCGATTCGGGATGCGCTTGCACTGTCGCTCCTGGCGCTGGACTATGAGCACGACCAGTACCATACGCCGCGGATCGCGGCCGTGGCCGACCGGCGCGACCAGTCCGGCTGGCTCGCCACCGTGCGCGAGGACGGAATGAACGTACGCCGCATGCCTCTTGCACCGGGCAAGCATTTTTATATAGCCACCTACGAGGAAAGCGACGTGACCACGGCCCAATCCGGCGAATTTCCGGTCGCAAACTCGGGCGAGGCCTGCGCATTTATGCTGGGCGGCGGCGTGTTCGCGCAACGCACCAACCCCGTCACCGCGGTCGCCGCCATGGAGGACGGCAATAGTTTTGAACTTGCAGCGCACGATGCGCCGCAGCCCTGACCCATGTCGCGTCGGATGCTAACAAAACGCGAAGAGCCCAGACTCGCCCGATACTCGCTCTTCTATATCGTCACCTTTTGGGGAAGCCGGTCCGCGCTGCATATTCATGGACCTTGCGAGGGCGATGAGGAAGCTCCTTTTCGAGTGGAGCATCAACGACGCACTGCGCTCGGTCGACAACTTGCCCCAGCGACGCGGTGGCGGCAAACGCGAAATTCTGCAATCGCACTGGATAAAGGCACTTGACGGGGCGAGGAGACGGGAGTAAACGCATGCACAATGTCTATGTCACGCCGCTTGTCGAACGGTTTGCCACTAGGGAAATGGCTACGCTGTGGAGTGCGCAGAAAAAATTCTCGACATGGCGACGCTGCTGGGTTGCGCTCGCCGAGGCGGAACAGGAACTAGGGTTGCCCATCACGAACGAGCAGTTGGATGAGATGCGCGCGCATGTCGACGATATCGACTTCGAGGCCGCGGAGCGATTCGAACGCGATCTGCGCCACGACGTCATGGCGCACGTGCACGCATACGGGCAGATGGCGCCGAAGGCAAAGCCCATCATACACCTTGGCGCGACCAGTTGTTTCGTCGGCGACAATACCGATTTGATTCTCATGCGCGAAGGATTGGAGATTATTCTCGCGAAAGCGGTGAACGTTCTTTCGCGACTTTGCGATTTTGCGCGGCAGTGGAAGGATCTTCCCACCCTGGGCTACACGCACTATCAGCCCGCCCAATTGGTCACCGTCGGCAAACGGGCCTGTCTGTGGGCGCAGGATATTCTCTTCGACATCGAAGACATCGAACGCTCGCTCGCGCGCCTGCGCTGCCGCGGCGTTAAGGGCACTACCGGCACTCAGGCTTCGTTCCTCGCCTTGTTTGAAGGCGACCATGCAAAGGTGGTCGAGCTAGAGCGCCGGGTATCTCAGAAACTCGGCTTTGATTCGGCGTACGCCGTTACGGGCCAAACCTATCCGCGCAAAGTCGACTCGCAGGTGTTGCGGGTGCTGGCGGGAATCGGCGAGAGCGTTCACAAATTCGCAACCGACATGCGCCTGCTCCAGAACCTGAAAGAGATCGAGGAGCCTTTCGGAGAGAAACAGATTGGAAGTTCCGCCATGGCGTACAAGCGCAACCCCATGCGTTGCGAACGCGCCTGCGCGCTCGCTCGCTTCCTGATCGTCGCGCCGCTCCACGCCGAAATGACCAGCGCCACGCAGTGGTTCGAGCGCACGCTCGACGATTCCGCCATCCGCCGCATCAGCCTGCCCGAGGCGTTTCTCGCCGCCGACGCCGCGCTGAATCTTTACCTGAGTATCATCGAAGCGCCCGACGTGTACCCCGGCGTAATCGAGCGGCATGTCAGGGCCGAATTGCCCTTTATGGCCACTGAAAACATCCTTATGGCCTGTGTCAAGAAGGGCGGAGACCGCCAAGAACTTCACGAGGTGATACGCCAACATTCCCAGGATGCAGCCCGCCGCGTGAAGCAGGACGGCGCCGACAACGATCTCCTCGAGCGGCTGGCAAATGACAAACGAATCGGTATGTCGCGTTCCGAAATCGACGACTTGCTTGACCTTCGCCAGTTCGTGGGCCGCGCCCCCGAACAGGTGATTGAGTTCATTGAGAATGAGGCCAGTCCCGTTCTCCAACGCCACGCCAGTCGCCTTGGAGTAGAATCACAGGTTCGCTTGTAATTGGCAACTCGATACCCGGTGTAAGCCAGTCCGACCCGGGCGGCGAAGTGACCTGTGGATGGCATTTCTTTCAGACCACTCTGAAAACCTCTATCAAGCCTACCCGGGGGCGTCATTCTTGGAAACGGCTTCCGATTCCGCTATTGCCGAAACTCCGGACGCTATACTGTGCTTCGCCCCACGAATCCCGGACTTCTCACCCCTTATGGTACACTGCCGCCATGGATATCTCGGAAAAGGCGACGGCGGTCTTCCGACGGTTTCCGGCCGTCAAACTGGCCTACCTGTTCGGGTCGTAGGCGTCCGGTAATGTCGGGCCGATGAGCGATCATGACTTCGCGGTCTACCTTGACGGCGTCGCCGCACACGAGATGACCGACATCCACTCGCGGCTGATCTGCGAATTGCAGAAGGCCCTCGATGCGGACGCGATCGATCTTGTCGTGCTCAACACCACCTAAGCCCCGGAACTGAAGTACGAAATAATCAAGAACGGCGTTCGACTCTACGTAGTCGAGCCCTATCACGTCATCATCGAACCGGAAATCCTCAACGAATACTTCGATTTTCACGAAGGCCTCAAACGCACCGGCCTGACGCAGTCCGCCCCATGACGAGCCTGCATGTCATCGAAAACAGAATCTCGACTATTCTCAAGCTCCTCACCCTATTGGAGGGCTATCAAAATCGGACCCGCGTGGAAATTGAGAGCGACTTTACGCTTCGAGGGGCCGTAGAACGCTATCCTTATCTTGCCGCGCAGGCGTCGATCGATCTGGCCGAAGCTACTATTTCGTATAAGGGCTACCGAAAACCTGCGACCAACCGGGAGTGCTTTGAGATTCTTGCGGAGAACGGGGTTATCGACTAGAAACTCACCAATGAACTCGTGAAAATGGCCGGATTCAGAAATCTCCTCGCTCATGCGTACGACCGGCTGGATTACGCGCACGTAATGGATGCGCTTCAGCGTGCCCCGCATGGCCTGCGCGAATTGGCAGATGCGGTGAAACGAAGCGTCTAGTCCGGATTTTTCACACCCACGCGCGCTGGAGGATACAACATGGTACAGTGCCCACCGTTCTGCATCGTCGCCGCGCGGCACGGCAGAACAGATGGTGGGTGTGAAAAATCCTCACCACAATCACTCACATGCTTTCTCCAGAGCATTTCTCACCAGTCGCCCCCCTCAACGGGGGCGACTGGTGAGAAATGCGGGCTAGCTTTCGCTCCATGCGGTCAAATGCCCCCCCTTTGACACCTTTGCGGCGAAATTACGATACTAGCCTGAGGCGCCGAGCAATCTTCCGGCGCGGCCCGTTTTGCGGAAACGACGTATGACGATCAACCAAGTCATAGGCAACCTGTCGCTCATGCTGGAGCTGCCGCTCGAGGTTCGGGATCGGGTGACAATTGTGATCCGCGACGCCTCGGAATCGGTGCAGCTGCAGAAAGGGGCGCAGTTGTTTGCGTTGGGCGAGACGGTTACGGACTACGCCTATATCGTTGTGCAGGGCCGCGTGCAGATCGACGGGCCCCACGGATTTGAGAAGACCCTTCAAGCGCCGGTCATCCTAGGCGAGATGAAGCAGTTCCAATTCGAAGGCCAGAGCAAGCGAATGGCGACCGTCCGCGCGCTTGAACCTATTGAAGTGCTACGGTTCCGCTGGAAGGATCTGTACGCGGCATTGAGCGCAGCGTTGGACCCGGAGGGACTGGAGCGGTTTAACGAGGCCCTCGAGCACCATGCCTGGATGCACTACCTCGACCTTCAGGACGAACTGTAACTCTCCCCTTTTTTTCGCCCGTACACCTTCATGGCACACCCAACCGGCAGAGTCGCTGTCATCGTGAATCCGCGGTCGGCGAACGGCCGGACCGGCAAACGTTGGTCCGAACTCGAACGCGAATTCCGGTCTATCATGCCGGATTTTTCACTCTACATGACGGATCGCCCCTGGCACGCCGCGGAGTTGGCGCGGCAGGCGCTGAAAAACGGCCATGACCGCATCGTCAGCGTCGGAGGCGATGGAACGCATCATGAAGTCTTGAATGGGTTCTTCGATGGTTACCTGCCGGTGAACCCCGCAGCCAGTTTGGCCATATACCCTCATGGAACAGGCTCCGATCTGGCCCGCACGCTCGGTGTCTTGCAACACGCCGATGCGATGGCCGTGCTTCGCAACGGACGGGTGATAAAAGTCGACATCGGCCGGGTGACATACTCCTTAGCCTCGGGGGGGACCGATGTGCGCTACTTCATTAACGTCGCCGACTTCGGCATCGGCGGGGCGGTGGCCGAGCGTGTCCAAGGCCAATCGAAACGGCTGGGTCCCTTCCTGACGTTTTTACTGGCTGTGATTCGCACGCTGTTCACATTCAAAAATCCCACGGTCCGCTTGCAGATTGACGGCGAGGTTTTCGAGACCAAGACAATCGATGTCATCGTTGCAAACGGCCAGTACTTCGGGGGGGGGATCCACGTGGCCAAGGACGCACGCATGGACAGCGGAGTGTTCGAGGTGTACGTGCTGGGAGATATCCGCTTGTTGACAGCGTTGCGAAACCTTCACCACCTGTACTCCGGCGCGTATGTCAACATGCCTCATCTTGTCCGCCGATTCGAGGCCGTGCGTGTCGTGGCGCAATCGAAAGAACGAGTCTTGCTCGATCTAGACGGCGAACAGCCTGGCCAATTACCCGCGGCGATTGAAATGTTGCCTTCCGCTTTGCAGTTGGTGGTTCAAGACAAATCCACTCGGCCGTCCCTGCTGTAAGGCATTGACAAATAGGGCCGTAGGCCGTAGACTCCCCGCGTGGGAAGCCATGTATAGAACGCTTTCACGCCAAGGGATCCACCTGTTTCCGGCGCTGCCGGTTTCGCCGATTCCGGCGAAGGCGGCCGCGTGTCTGATATCCTGCGCTTCCTTCGACAAGTCCCTGCTGAGCATAGTGGCAGCATCCGATCCGGGCCTCGCGCTCGCGCTTGTACGCGTAGCTAAAAGGATGGACCGGCCTCTTTCGATTTCCCGCCTTGTTGATCGGCTCGGCGAGGCGGACTTGCGCGCCGCACTCCATTCCGCGGTATCCGGAATTGAACGCGGCAACCCGTGGCCTGTCGTTCTAGACGCGATCTGGCGGGACTCACTCGCGACAGCGCTGTGTGCGGAGCAACTCGCAGCGGTAAGCGGCCGAAGCGACTCGGGGGAAGCCTACCTCGGCGGGTTGCTGGCCCACGCGGGCCGATATGCAATGGCCATGCTCGATCCCGACGGATATGCCTCGATTCCAAGTCTGATGAGAGACGAGTGCCTCTCCGAAACCGAGGCGGAGACGCGCGTGTTCGGCCTGAGTCACGGAGCACTCGGGAAACGCATTGCCGACGCGCACGGTTTCCCGCGTTGGCTAGCCGACGTGATCTGGCTCCACGATATGCCAGTACAGGCCCTCCCGGCGCAAACTTTTCCATCCGACCTTATCGCGGTTGTGGGTGCAGCAACCGGACTGACAGGTTCGGTGCTTGAAACCGGAGAAGCCAAGTCCGCGGACCGGCGCAATGCCTTTCTGGACTACCTGGCACTTGACGAGGCCGGAGCCTCCGCAGTACGAGCGTCCGTGATCCGTAAATTTCGAGAGCGCGTGGGACTGCTCGAAGAACTAGGCGCAAAATCGCCCGTCCGGTCGCGCGCGCATTCGGCGTCGCGGCAGGCGTCGACGGAGCATGAAGAGGAGACGGCGGTGGTGCTGCAAGAACGGCTCAGGGTCGCCGAGTCGTTGAACCTTCTGCACCGACGACTGACAAGCGCATCGAGTCAAGAAGACATCGCACAAACCTGCATGGAAGCACTGCGCGACGGTGCTGGACTCCCGGCCGGCGCGATCGTGGTCGAGTCCGACTCGGCCGCCGAGCCGGTGGTCAGAATTTGGCCTGAATTGCCGAGTCGATTGGGAACCGAACACGGGCAAACGGCGGACCAAGCAAACGAGGATCATGCACTACGTAGCGCATCGGCAAGCGATGCCTTGCAGTACCTTTCGCAGCGCGCCCAGTCAAATCCGAGCGCGGGACTGGTCCAGATTCCGATTACCGAGCCCGAGGGCCACCGGTTGGGATCCATCACCTTGCTTGTCCCATCGGAATTTGCCGGCGTTTATGCGGCGGCGTGTAGGGACGTTGCGCGGGCCTGTTCACATGCGCTTGTTCAACAGGCTAGAGAGAGGGAGGCGGACGACCGCTTTGTCGCGCTCATGCAAGCTCTTACGGACTATTGCGGCGCCCAACGATCCGAAGGGAAATTGAGTAAGCCCTTGGATGCTCCCACCCCGGCCGCCGGCTTGCCGGCACTCTGCGCCGCCGCGCACTCGATGGAGAAGCCCCTGGGCGCGATTCTCGCGGAACTGCGCCGCTTACAGGCTCAGATTCAAGACCCCGCAACGTATCAGTCGTTGGCAGGCATGACCCGGCAATGCAGGAAACTGGGTTCCATCCTGGAGGATATGCGATTCCTTGCCGGGGCCGAGCCTCCCGACTACACCGTAAGTCTTCTAAATGTGCCGATTCGATTGCATATGCGTTCGGCCCGTCAAAGTCTTGAACGCAGCGGCATCACCGTCATGGAAAAATATGCGGACGGTATTCCCCGCGTCCACATGGATACGAGGCGCATTGTCCACGCCCTCGCCAATGTGCTCGGGTTTGTTGAACAGAAGCTGGACGGCATTGGAGGGGACGTTTCTATCCGGACGGACACGGCTGCGGACCGCAGTTCAGCAAGTATCCGCGTGAAAGTCGAGGGGCAGGCGTCCGCTAATCCGCTCGATGCCGGGCCAATAAACTGGATTTCGAAGGATATACGGTCGGATATGGGGTTGGCGTATGAGGTCTGCCATTCGATTCTGGCCGAACATGGGGGGCGATTCTCGGTCGAGACTACGGACACGACGGTTGAATTCGCCATGACCTTGCCGGCGGCCACAGGAGCCGCGACTGTCAGGGTGGACGATCACGCGCCATCTGCGACCCAGGTGGGCGGCGATGAGACCGTGACGGTGCTGATCGCGGATGACGACGACAGCGTGCGCGACATACTGCGCCAGGCTCTGCGAATGCGGGGCTACCGCACCGAGGCGGCGAAGGACGGTATTGAAGCCCTGAACTGTCTCATCGAAAAACACATCGACGTGGTGCTGCTGGACCTATTGATGCCCAACCGTGACGGGTTCGCCGTGCTGCGCGAATTGCAGCGCCGGGACGGTCCGCCGCCCGTCATCTTCATGACCGGAAACGGGGCACCGGACGTGCGGGACGAAGCGCTCGCGCTGGGGGCGCATGCCTTTCTCCAAAAGCCGTTTGAGTTGCGCCAACTGCTGGCAGAAATCGAGAGCGTCCTGATCAAGAAGTAGCGGTCCGACGCCGTACCGTGAGGTCTTGACGAACCGCCAGCCCAAACCATGCAGCCCATGACGCGTGAACCCGAACTAACGTTGAAACAGTTCTTGGGGCAGGCAATCCTTCTATTCCTGCTTTTGATACCCGCATTTCCGCGCGTATTCATTCACGGCGAACTCCTTTCCTCGGCCGATATACTCTTTGAGCAGCCCCCTTGGGAACGCTACGCGCCCGAAGGCTACGTGAGGCCGCAGAACAGCCTCATGTTCGATCCAGTCATGGCCTTCCGCCCTGACTACTTGTTGACGAAGCAAACCCTCGCGAACGGCGAGTGGCCGCTGTGGAACCCGCTCGAGTACGGCGGAGTTCCGCTCATGGCGAACACGCAGAGCACGGTTTTCTATCCGCCCCGGCTGTTGTTGACCGTGCTGGACGTCGACACGGCGATGACCGTGTTTATTCTGCTCAAACTCTGGCTGTGCGGCGTCACGGCGTTCGTATGTGCGCGCGTGCTTCGCCTGTCCCTTGCGGCGTCTCGGTTCTTTTCTATTGCGTGGATGCTGTGCAGCTACAACGTCATCTGGGCCAACTGGCCCATCACCGATGTAAGCTGCTGGATTCCCCTGCTGATGGCGGGGGCCGAACTCCTGCTTGGCAGGCGGTACCGGCGCGGGTTCGCGATGATGACGCTAGGGGGTACGCTGATTCTGCTTGCAGGCCACCCCGAAACGGCCTTCACCATGAGCATGGGACTGGGCATTTACTTTGCCTTGCGATTGTTGATGCGCGTCGGCGCCGGCCTCAAAATGGGAAGCGTCGATTGGGTAGCGGTCTGGAAACCGGCGGTCCTGTCGCTCGCGGCGTGGTTCGTAGCTTTGGCCGTGTATATGGTGCAATTGGCGCCGTTTCTCGAGTTTTTGGTGCACAGCTTCACCTTCAACGAGCGTGGCGGCGAGGAACACGCGATTCAGTACCCCGCGGGGGCGGTGATCAATTACTGGGTCCCGCGATTCTACGGGACCTTTGCCGAACGAACATGGTGGGACAAAGGGAAATGGAATTCCAATTCGAACATCGTGGACCAGCAGTATTTCGGCATGACCATTTGGTGCGGGTTAGCCTTCCTTTTGGCAACGCTTTCCGCGGATTCCCCCTTGCGCCGCCGCACGAAGCAGATCATCGCCCTTCTGGCCGCCAGCCTGACGGGAATCCTCCTCGCCTATTATTTTCCGGCCTTCGAGTTTGTCCACGAACTTCCGCTGTTCAGCTCGATGCTCGAAATCTATCACATTTGCTTCGCGCTCTTTGCATTGCCGCTATTGGGATCCCTAGGCATTGAGCGATGGCTTTCCCGAAAACGGCGGTTACGTGAACTATGGCTTTTGGCCCCGATCGTAGTAGTCGGCGTGGCGCTGGCGTGGTTTCTGTTCCGGTTCAACAAAAATGTAATCGCTATTGCGACGCGCGGTGGAATTCCCGGCCTGCATGAATACGTGCAGACCCAGATGTTCATCGCGGCGACGCTGGGCGCCGGCGCGTTTGCGATCTGCGCGCTTTCGTGCATTTGGTATCGTCCTCGGACTATTTGGTTTCTGTTCGCCGCGTGGTTCGTAATCGAGCATGGAATCGTCTGCCGCGGGCTGAACCCCACATTGCCGCGCGAGCAGATGTACATGCGCACGGAACTTACGGATTACCTCGCAAATCTTGAAAAGCCGTGCCGGGTGGGGGTGTCGCAGGCCAATCTGATATCCGGCGCCGTCGCCAATTATGGGATCGAGGAATGGCTCGGATACGACGGCCTGTTTCCGGAACGCATCATTCGCTATCAGAACAGATTGGGCGCCAAAGTCTGGGACACCGTCGAGCCCCTGCACTCGATTCAATACTACTGCCACGATCCGGATCCGCGATACAAGCCGCTCTTCCCGCTCGAAGAACTCGCGAGTGAAGGCCGCATAGAACGGGTCGCCGTTTGTGATGGCCTTGAGGTGTACAGGAATCGGGCGGCCTTTCCTCGTGCGTTCCTGGTAAGCAACGTCGAGACGGTCCGCGACAAGGACGAACTCCTGCGAAGGATGGGCGAGAAAGGTTATCTGCCTGGTGAACTCGCGCTGACCGAATCGCCACCCGCAAGCCCATTGCCCCGGTCGGCCGCGGCCGATCCTGGGATCGCCGTGATACGCGAACACCGATCCGCGAAGGTTACGGTCGACTGCAAGGCGAAAGTGAACGCCGTGCTCGTGTTGGGAGACGCCTATTATCCGGGCTGGAGGGCCACGCTGGACGGAGAGCCGGTCGAGATCTTTCCCGTATACTATATCTTCCGCGGAGTTGTAGTGCCGCCCGGCGAGCACACGATCGAATTCACGTATTTCCCCGCCAGTTTTCGATTCGGACTGGCCATTTCCAGCGCCGCCCTAGTCGTGAATCTGGTGATTTGTTCAATCTATCTCATGCGAATCCGTCGGGCGCGACACGCGCTTTAGCCATGGCCGAGCCGCTCCCCACTCAAACAACTTGGTCAAACCCCGGGGGATGGTTTCGCGAGTCCGCATTTCACGCTGCTCTGCTTCTGCTAGTCCTGGCCTTGCTGTTTCCCCGCACATTTATCCGGGGGGAGACCGCCCTGCCCGCGGCGCTCTTATTCGAAGTACCGCCCTGGA
>BTUX01000134.1:0-11999 GCA_045863315.1 Candidatus Hydrogenedentota bacterium
GCCCCGTGATGTGCACACCGGATGCCCTCTGGTACACGATCAAACGCCACTACCCGGACAATGGGTCCTCACAGGTCGCTGCCCGCGCGGAGGACGATAGCATTCAATGGCTGGAGCGCCAATTCCTTACGGCCAGCGTGGTAGGCCTTGTCCGAAGGACGGAGTCCTTGGGCCGCCTCCCGAAGACGCGGGACGCGCTGCGGGACGCGATGCAGGATCCGCTCACGACGCCGAAGGACATCATGGAAATCGTCGGGCGGGATCCCGCTTTAGCGGCCAAGGTGCTGTCGGCGGCGAATGTGGAGTCATTGGGTTTTGCCGGGCGCGTTGATACCCTGGATTTGGCCGTGCGGCTGCTGGGCCCGCGGGAGACCTTTTTGATTGCCGATCGGGCCGACGATTGTGCGCCGCGAAGCGGGGAAAGCGGGCTCGTTCTCGAGCGATACGTCCGTGACGCGCGTTTCTGCGCGAAGGCCACGGAGCGGATTGCGCAGGCCATGGGGCTGGACCATCTGTCGGCCTGCGCCGCGGCGGGACTGCTGTCCGACCTTGGCCGCTTGGTGTTGGCGCGGGTCGCTCCGAACCACTATCGCAAGCTTGATTCCGAGTTGACGAACGAGGATCTGATTGCGGCGGAACAAAGATGCCTGGGGATTAGCCATTCCGAGGCGGGCTATATGTTGGCTGAGCGGTGGGGCCTCCCCCGGGACATCTCCGAGGCGATCCTTTTCCACCACGAGCCCAAACGGGCCGCACGCGCGCACCAACTGGTCGCAGCCGTATCTGTCGCGCAACGGTTGGCCTCGCTGTATGGAGCGACCGTGGAGGAAGGTCGGGTGGTGTTCAAAGACTGCCTGGAACTGCTCCAGAATGGCGGACTGAGTTTTCGGGTCGCGGCCGAAATCGTGTCGGAATTAAGCCGGTTGCGCGAAGATTCGTACCGGTTTTAGCGCGGCCCTGTCGGGGACGCGCCCTACGAGCGTTTTTGCGCGACTCCTCCCGCGGCGCATCGCGATGTTCTGCACGTTGCCGGTCGGTGCGCACCAGTCAGCGTAGCGGCCCGCTTTTGACAACCGTTTCCAGAGTTTGTTACGTTTCCGCTTCATACGTCTTGTCTATCGCGACGGATGTCGGCTTCGAGAATCCGGCGCGTGCGCGCTGCCACGGGGTCGCACGATGGGTATTGAGGCCCCGAGGGGGAGGGGGCCGGCTGTCCCGGCGTGGGGTATTACGACCGGGGAAAGGAATTCAATGCACAAGATACTTGCGCTTGACGGCTTGAGCGAGGAAGGGGTGCAGATTCTTCGCAACGCCGGATTCGCAGTGGACGTCAAACCCGCCCAAAAACCCGACGAGTTGGCGGCCATCATTGGCGGGTACGACGGCCTGATAGTGCGCAGCGGGACTAAAGTGACGGCGGATGCCATCGAGAAGGCCCATCGCCTGAAGGTGATCGGCCGGGCCGGGGCGGGCACGGACAACATCGACAAGGACGCCTCGACCAAGCGCGGCATCGTCGTAATGAATGTTCCGGGTGGAAACACCATATCGACGTGCGAGCACACCTTCGCCCTGATGCTGGCGCTGTGTCGCAATGTGCCGAAGGCGCACGCGCTGATGATGGAGGGGAAGTGGGACCGCAAGCTCAAGGGCGCCGAACTGTACGGAAAGACAATCGGCATAATCGGGGCCGGGCGCATCGGCGGCGAGGTGGCGAAACGGGCCCAGGCGTTTCAGATGAAGGTTCTGGTTTACGATCCCATTTTGACGAAATTGAAGGCCGAAGCGCTGGGCGTGGAACTCGTGAGTCTGGATGAGATTATCGAGCGATCCGACTTCATCACGATCCACGCGCCCAAGTCCGAAAAAACGAACAATATGATTCGCGCCGAACACTTCAAGCGCATGAAACCGACCTGCCGAATCATCAATTGCGCCCGCGGCGGCATTGTGAACGAGCAGGACCTTGCCCAGGCCCTTCGCGACAAAGTCATTGCCGGTGCGGCCCTGGATGTGTACACCACGGAGCCGCTGGACAACAATCCGTTCCTGGGACTGGAAAACATTGTCACGACGCCTCATCTGGCCGCGTCGACCGAGGAGGCGCAACTGACGGTCGCCGTCGACATCGCGCACCAGATCGTCGATTATCTGACCACCGGCGCAATCGTGAACGCCGTTAACGTTCCCAGCCTGGACGCCGACACCCGCAAGGCGCTCCAGCCCACGCTGGTGCTCGGCGAGCGCCTGGGGCGCTTTGTGTCGGAGTACATGCAGGGCCGGCCGACGGGGCTTCAGATCAGTTACGACGGCGAATTGTCGGTGACGGACACCTATCCGATCACCGCCGCTATCTTGACCGGTTTCCTCTCGCCGCTGGTCGAGACGGTCAACGTGGTAAATGCGCCGCACCTGTTGCGCGACTACGGCATCGACTTCAGCGAAACGCGCAGCGCGGCGCACCCGGATTATGCGTTCCAAATTCGCGTGAAAGCGGTGACGGACAAAGAGTCGCACGAGATTATCGGCACCTTGTTCAACAACCAGGAGCCCCGGATCTGCGGCATCGACGGCACCCGCGTCGACGTCGAACTCGTGTCGGGTATGATCGTGTGCATCAATGAAGACAAGCCGATGGTGCTGGGCCGCATCGCGATGACGATCGGCGAGGCGGGCGTCAATATCGCCAATCTGGCGTTGGGCCGCAAGTCGATGGGCGGCCACGCGACGACCGTCATCAACGTGGACGGACCCATCGAGGGCCGCGTGATCGATCAATTGCGCCAATTGCCGCACGTGATCGAGGCGCGCGTCGTGCAAGTGTAACCACATGTGGGCGCGGCGGTTGATCCGGCCGCGCAGGGGAGAACGATGGCCGAATTCAAGTACATCAAGGTGCCCAAGGGTGAAAAGATCACCTTGAACTCGAAGGGCAAGCTGCACACACCCGACCATCCGATTGTCGCGTTTATCGAAGGCGACGGGATCGGCCCGGACATCTGGAAGGCATCGCAGGCGGTGTTCGACGCGGCCGTCAAACATTGTTACGGAGACAAGCGTCGCGTGGCCTGGATGGAGATCTACGCGGGCGAGAAAGCGAACGAAGTTTGCGACTCGTATCTGCCCGAGGAAACGCTCGACGCAATCCGGGGCTACTACGTCGCAATTAAAGGCCCGCTGACCACCCCGGTCGGCGGGGGGTTCCGCAGCCTGAACGTGACGCTGCGCCAGAAACTCGATTTGTATGCCTGCGTGCGGCCCATCCGCTACTTCGAGGGCGTGCCCAGCCCGGTGAAGGACCCCCACCACGTCGACATGGTGATTTTCCGCGAGAACACCGAAGACGTATACGCGGGGCTTGAAGTGGAGGAAGGGAGCGAGGAGGCGAAGAAACTGATTCAATTCCTAGGCAAGGAACTGGGTTGGCGTGTCCGTCCGGATTCCGGCATCGGGATCAAGCCGATCAGCGTGACCGGTTCCAAGCGGATAATCCGCGCGGCGCTCAACTATGCCGTGCAGCACGGGCGCAAGAGCGTCACGCTCGTGCACAAAGGCAACATCATGAAGTTTACCGAAGGCGCCTTCCGGAAATGGGGCTACGACCTTACGCGCGAGGAGTTCTCGGATGTCGCCGTCGGATGGGACGACTGCGGGGGCAACGCCGGCGGCAAGGTGCTGGTGAAGGACACGATCGCGGATATTTTTTTGCAGCAGGTGTTGACGCGCCCGACGGAATTCGACGTCGTGGCGACCATGAACCTCAACGGCGATTACATGAGCGACGCGCTGGCGGCGCAAGTCGGCGGGATCGGCATCGCGCCGGGCGCAAACATCAATTACGAGACCGGCACGGCCATCTTCGAAGCAACGCACGGCACCGCGCCGAAGTACGCCAACCTCGACAAGGTCAATCCCAGCAGCGTCATTCTGTCCGGCGTGATGATGTTCGACCACATGGGGTGGACGGAAGCGGCCGAGACGATTACGAAGGCCATGATACGGACCTTCGAACAGAAAACGGTCACCTACGACTTCGCGCGGCTCATGAAAGGCGCCCAGGAAGTGAAGTGCAGCGAGTTCGGACGGGCCCTGATCGGCAACATGTCCAATGGGCGCGGCTGATCCGTGCGGCCGGCCCCGCGCCGGGTCACCGGGTCGCCGCGATCGAAGGGGGACTGGTTCGTGAACGAAGCGAGCCCGTCGTTGTCCAAAGACATGAATGAACGCGTCATGCGCACATTCCGGTACGCACAGGTGGGCCGGTGTGTCAGCAGCGTGACCCATGACATCAACAACTATCTCGGCGCGATCATGGCCTATGCCGAATTGTGCGGGATGGACGCTCACCTGAGCGACGAATCCCAGCGCATGCTCGGCGAAATGTTGAAGGCCGTCCGCAAGTGCGCCGGCCTCGTCGGCAACCTCACCGACGTGGCCCGCCGGGAACGGCCCGATGTTCGCCTGCTCGAACCTCGGCAGTTGACGGAGCGCGTGCTCGATATCCGGGGATATGATTTGCGCACGGCGAGCGTGCGCGTCACCACGCAGTACGAGTCCGATTTGCCTTTTCTGGCCGTGAACCTTCCGCGCATCCAGCAGGCCTTTATGTACCTCGTGGCCAACACACTGGAAGCCATGGACGGCACCGATCAAAAGACGCTGAGGATCGCGGTGGGAGAAGAAGGCGGCGTGGTCGTCTTTTCGTTCAAGGACTCGGCGGAGGCGGTGCCGGAACCGGTCCGCGAGAAGATGTTCGATCCTTACTTCACGACCAAAGGTCCGGACCACCTCGGACTGGGCCTGACGCTTGCCCGCGCGGCCTTCGAGGACCACGGGGGCTCACTAACCTACGATCCCGGGTCAGGTTTCGTCGCCCGAATCGCGCGCGACAACCCCTACAGCGGCGAAAACTGATTCGCGGGCCGATTGGGCGCTCGTGCGCCGCGGCGCCCATTGCCATCCAAGCGCCGGGCGTTCCCGGGTCCGCAATCGCCCTCTACGATTGGGGCAGGCGTTTGACCTCGGTCACGTCTTTGCGAATGGACTCTCCCGGATACGAAAAAGTATGCGGCCAGAATTTGCGGCCGGGATAGATCGATGTATTGATTCCGGTGTGGACCTCGTCCCCGAAGATTGCGCCGAACTTCCGCCGCCCGGTATCGACCATGCCGTCTTTCACATACGAGCCGATGCGCTTTCCGTCGTGCCGGAAGTTCGCCGTGATGGTGCCCGCGCCGAGATTGACCTTTTCGCCGACCACGCTGTCGCCGACGTAACTGAGATGCGGCGCGGCGGCGTGATCGAAGAAGACCGAGTTTTTGATCTCGACGGCATGGCCGATCTTGCAGTGGTCGCCGATGGTCGTGCAGGGGCGGATGAACGCGTTGGGGCCGATGCTCGCGCCGCGGCCGATGTACACGGGCCCGTCAATGACCACTCCGGAACGGACGATGGCGCCGGGCGCCACGTAAACACGTCCGTTCAGGTGCGCGGCAGGACTTACCTCGCCCTCGATTTTGTGTTCGAGAAAATGCTCGAGCCAGAACTCATTTGCGGCCAGCACGTGCCAAGGGTACCCGATCGGCAGCCAGTAGCCGCCCATTTCGAGGACGCGGAACCCGCCCCGATCCGCAAGGGCCTGCACGGCGCAGGTGACCTCGAGCTCGCCCCGCTCCGAAGGCCGGATGCGCTCGAGCACGTCGAATACGTCCGGCGCGAACTTGTACGCGCCGACATTGGCCAGGTTTGAGAAGACCTCGTCGGGCTTCTCGACGATGCGTACAGCGTGCCCGTCCTTCACCTCGTAAATGCCGTACAGGCGAGGGTCGTCCACGGCCTTGGCAAGCGCGCCCTGCTCAACTTCCGCCAGGCGCGCGAGGTCTTTTGGGTCGTACAGGTCGTCGCCGTTCATGGCGAGGAACGGTCCCTTGACCACGCTTTTGCACTGAAGCACCGCGTGTCCCGTGCCGAGTTGATCGGCCTGATCGACGTAGCGAATCGGTACGCCGCCGAACGAATCGCCGAACCGCTCGTGGATCATGTTCTTGCGGTACCAGACCACCAGCACGATTTCGTTCACCAAGCCGCGCAGCGCTTCGAGTTGATGTTCAAGGATTGTCTTGTTGGCGATTTTCAGCAGCGCTTTCGGGCGTGTCAGGGTCAAGGGATACGTCCGTGTGCTTTTTCCCGCCACCATGATCACGGCTTGCATGACGTCGGTCTCCTTTCCTGCAACAGGCCTGCCCACTGCATCCGCCCCGCCGCGGGCTAACCCGTATTTTTCACACCCGCGGGCATTAAAGGCCACAACATCGTACAGCACACATCGTTATGCAGCAGCACGACAAAGCGTGTTGCAGGTGTGAAAAATCCTCACCCCATTCACTCCAATGCCATCTCCAGAGCATTTCGGACCGCTCGCTCCCGTCGTCGGGGGCGACCGGCGAGAAACGCGGGCTAACCCAAGGCCCGCTGCATTTCGACGATGGCGTTCCCGATTTCCTCGCGTTTTCTCAGCAGAACGTTCGGATCGCGGGGAAAGGTTACCAAATCCGGTACGACCGTTTTCAGATTGTAGACCTCGTGAACCCGATTCAAGAGCGCCGCGTTGCCTCCCTTGTCCTCGAGCCGTTTCATCAGTTCGCGGAAAAGCACGAGGTAATCGTAGTCCTCGATCCCGTCGCGAATCGTCTCCCACCGAATCGAACTGATTGGGCCGTCCGGCCCGGGATACACGAGCAGCCCGTCGCCGTTTACCGGCGTGACGTCGGTGGGATGCGTCCACGGATTGACGCCCGGTTCGGAGTAGTTGACGTTCCAGTAGTGCAGGCCCTTGATCCCCAGCGCCCACGTCTGCCAAAAGAGAATGCGGTGCTCGATGGCCGCGAAGTCCAGAAAGAAATTGGCGTAGGGGCGCGGCGGGGTATGGTTCACGTACCACCAGGTTTCGTTGCCTGCGGCGATGTGTTCGAGTACGGCCTTGTTATTGAGGGTATCCATGACCGGCGTATGAATCGCCCAGATGTGCGCCGCCTCGTGGAAGAACGGCTGCTGGCCGTGCGTGGTCAGCATGAGCGGGATGTCCGGCGCGAGTTGGCGCCACGTCGTCATCGTGTCGAACAGCCGGGGCCATGACGGACGCTCGGGCTCCTCGGCGATCTGGCAGAACACGCGCGAGGCGAGGCCGTTCGTCTTCACGTACTCATTGGCAAGTTGAAGTTGCTGGGGCGTATCCAATAGCGAGGCGGGAACGGCGAAGGTGCTGACGCCGCGGCGTTCGAGTTCCCGGCGGCGCGCGTCAAACCGCCGAAGGCTGCCGGCGTAGTCCGCGCTTTCGGACGGCAATTGCGTCAGTGCGCGCAGCGTGACTCGATGCGCCAACGCGTTGGAAAGATAGCGGTCGTTGAGTTCCTGGGTCGTGCCCTGGTACCCGAACCGTTTGCACAGGGCCTCGGCGTTTTCCGGCCAGAATCCGAAGTCCGTCTTCAATGCGGGTGTGACTGGCAGCTCGAAGTCCAACACATCGGCGCGCAGCATGATTGGTACCGAACCCAGCGAGGGTGACTCCAGTTCGATGAGGCCCTCGTATGCGCCGGGGCTCGCCCCGCGCGGGGCCGTCACGGTCGCCCAGATCACCGTGCATCGGCCCGCGGGCAGAGTATGCGGCTCGAAGGGGGGCAGCGCGTCGGGCCAATCGCCGGTCGGTCCCTCGAAATGCGAAGAAATCCGGACGGGATGGAATACGACACGATGCAGCGATACGTTTCTTGCGGGGATAACTCCGGAATTGCCATTGAGATCGCGGACGACCACCCGGAAATCTTCGAGCGCTGAATCGTCCGGCGGGCGCACGACGATCTGAAACGACTCGGCTTCGCCCCGCGCCAGAGAGACGCGCGCCGTGGATTGAATGGTTCCGGTCGGTTCCGCCCGATCTTCGGGAAAAATCTTCTCGAGCGGTCCTTCGAGCCAGATCGACGCGGTCGAGTCCGCGGCCATCGCGCGGCGCAAGGTGCGGCCACCGCGGTCGAGCGCGAAGGGAGCATCGGTCCAGGGCTCGAATTGAATGGTCGCCGGTTGGCCGACGACGAACTGCGTGTCGATCCCGCCGTGCGGAGAACCGGTGTCCTCCCCCAGTTTGACGTCCACCCCCTCACGGGTGAGCTTGGCGAGCAACTCGTAGGGTCCGTCGGCGGGCGCCGTCCAGTCATAGGTACAGCACACAAGCGACCCCGGCTGCAAATCGAACGACTTGGGTGGTAGCCTCCAGACCCGTCCGTTCGGCGCCAGGACGCTCGCGTGAATCGTGAGGTCCGGCATTGCCTGGGTCGGCGCGAGCAGCAGGGTCAGTGCGCCGTCGGTGTAATCGACCTGCGCCGCGAGTTCATCGACAGCAAAACTTACGTGCGACAAACCGCGCACCGCGTTCACACGGTATCGGGTCTCCCAGGCATCTCCTTTTTTCATGAGTCGAGGAACGAAGGCGGTCTGGAACCCACAATACGGTTCATTCTCATCGCGCAAGGCGAGGAATGAATGCGTGTCGTCCGCGCTGAACACGGCATAGACCGTTTCCTTCGTCGATGAATCGGTCGCGGCAATCCAGTTCCGCGCCGCGGGAAAGTAGCCGCTTCGGACGGCGGCGCGAATGCCCTCGATCGTGGGGACATCGATTTGATCGTTCGCGTCGAACTTGCCGCCCGGCGCCACTTCGTTGCGCACCCACGGCGCGACCCACTGTTCCTCGTCCCCCTTGTGCTCGACGCGCAGGGTGACCCGCACGGACGCCTCGTCCAACATCGGTTCCATCGTCCGTGTCACATGCAGGCCCCGGATGTTGGGCCCGTCGCATTCGTACGTGAATTGCAGGACCGGCCGGTCCCTGATCGAATCCAAGACGGTCAGGGATTCGTTGAGCCGGCGGTTCGGCACGTAATGGTTGCCGACGCCAAACCCCTCGAGCATCAGACCGTCGT
This sequence comes from Candidatus Hydrogenedentota bacterium, assembly GCA_045863315.1. Classification (GTDB taxonomy): domain Bacteria; phylum Hydrogenedentota; class Hydrogenedentia; order Hydrogenedentales; family SLHB01; genus JABWCD01. Next base: position 8,976 of record BTUX01000134.1, read on the forward strand.
GCGCCGATTGATTCATGGGGGACGCGTTCAGTTGAAACAATTCCGCCCCCGCGCCGTCGCCGGGTGCGACCCGCAGTTTGAGGTACTTGCCCGGGACTTCGACGTCTTCTTCGACGGGCGCGGCGTAGGCAAATTGCAGGAACAGACAGCAGGCAGCGACCCCGACTCGCATCGGCCCAGCACTCCTTTCACCAAGACTGGCGTGATTGTACACGACCGGGGTGCGGTAGCGCATGGACCGCTACCAACGGGGACACCCATCCGGACTTGCATGACGGACTCCAGTTCCCCCACGCTGGGACCGCGCCGCCCCTGGTTCTTCGAGCCGATTTTCCAACTCGACGTGGAATTTCTCGAATTCGGCTTCGGTTCTGAATAGGATTACGCCATGATCTACGTCACCGTCGGTACCATGTTTCTCGATTTTCCCCGGCTTATTCTGAAGATGGATGAAATTGCGGAGGTCACCGGCGAACGTATCGTTATGCAGATTGGTTTGGGGAATACGATTCCCCGGCATTGCGAATACTTCGATTTCAGGCCGCGAGAGCAGGTGCTGGCAATCCAGCGCGAAGCGAGGCTGGTTGTATGCCATGCCGGTATCGGCAGCGTGTCCGATGCTCTCCGCGTCGGGCGGCCGCTTGTGGTTGTGCCCCGGTTGAAGCGATATAAAGAGCACATGAACGACCACCAGCTTGACTTGGGTCGTGCGATCGAGAAGAGGGGCTGGGGCAAGCTGATTCTGGACGTGAACGATTTACCCGAGGCTTGTGCAAACCCTTATTACTCAAAGGCTTACCATAAACCCGCGTCCGAGGGTCTCGTTCAGGAAATCCGAGAATTCATCCGCGTGGTCGCCTCACGAAAGTAGCCCCCGCCGCCGTGCCATTTTTGAGCAGCCTTCCCCGCGTGTGGTAGCATAGCGCGCGTTTTTTAATCGAGCGGGTTGCGGTTCAACGTCCTCGAACGCGAGAAGGAGGGAGTTCTGATGGGTAAGCTGGCAATCAACGGCGGCAAGCCGGTACGGGGCGCAAACGCGAAGTGGCCGCAATGGCCGGTGCATGACGCGGGCGACGTGGCGCTGCTGGCGGCGATTACCAAGTCGAATCGCTGGTCGTTCGACGGGCCGTACGAATGGCAGTTTGCGAAGGAGTTCTGCGCCTATCACAACTCCAAGTTCGGTTTGTGCTGCGCCAACGGCACGGTCGGCATCCAAATCGCCCTCGAGGCGCTCGATATCGGCGCATACGACGAAGTGATCGTGCCCGGCTTGACTTGGCAGGCGACGGCCGCGGCCGTCCTCGATGTCAATGCCGTGCCGATTCTGGTGGATGTGGAACCGGACACGTGGTGTCTTGATCTGCGCAAAGCCGAAGCGGCGATCACCAAACGGACCAAGGCGATCATCGTCGTGCATCTGTACGGCTGCATGACCGACATGACCCGGCTCCAAAAACTGTGTCGAGATAAAAAGCTGTATCTCGTCGAGGACTGCGCGCACCAGCATGGGGCGTTCTGGAAGGGCAAAGGCGTCGGCACGCTCGGCGACGTCTCGAGTTTCAGTTTTCAGGAGAGCAAGGTCCTTTCCTGCGGCGAGGGCGGATTCAACATGTGCCAAGACCGCCGGCTGTTCGAGCGGCTGTACTCGCTGCGCAACTGCGGCCGTGGCTACAAAGACGACATGACCCACGCGATTCAGTCCGGCAATTTCCGGCTGACCGAATGGCAGGCGGGCATCCTGCTCGGGGGCTTGTCGCGGCTCGATTCCCAGGTCAAGACACGGGACGCAAACGCTCTCTACCTCAATTCCCTTCTAGCTCAAATCCCGGGCGTCGTGCCGATGCGCAGACGCAAGGAGATCAACCAGGCGAGCTACTTCAATTTTACGTTCCGGCTGGACTGGGACCAAATTCCCGCCAAGGACATCACGAATGCGCATGTGTGCGCGGCGCTTCAGGCCGAGCTGGGCGCGGGGTTCGAGCCGCCGTACGAGCCGCTGAACGCCTGCGGGTTGTACAAGCCGCACACGAAGCCGCGTCATCGGCTGAACGCGGAGTACTGGAAAAAGATCGACCCGAAACGCTACTCGCTTCCCGTCTGCGAGGATGCACACCGCAGAAGCGGCGTGGCGGTACATCACCATGTCCTGCTCGGCACAAAGAAGGACATGGACCACATCGCGACGGCGGTCGCGAAGGTGATGAAGAACGTCGGCGAACTCAACGCCGAAAGCCCGCAGGCCGGTCGCAAACGCTATCGCGCGCTCGCGCTGTAGTTCCGGCGCAAGGAACACGCTCTCACCACAGACCTTTTTTCGCCTGTCGTATTCAGCGGCCGTGAAAGGCGAGTCGCTCATGGCGGGCCGCCCGGCACCGGGCCATTGACGTATCGAGCGCGCAACCGCATTCACGTGAAACCGATTTCAATCTTCGCTTGGTCATATTTCCGCAGGGGCAAACAGCGAAATCGCCTGGACCGACAACACGGAGAAGTGATCAATGCGAAAGAAGAGACTTGTCGTGGCCGCGGTATGGATGGCGGTATTCGCCTCTGGCTGTCCGGAGAATTTTCCGAAACCCCCGTTTGATACGACGGGCGTGTATGAAGGAACGTGGAAAGGCAAGAGCAACGAAGAAGATCCCCAACAAGTAAGAAAGTGTCCTTTGACAATTCAACTCGCGCAGGACGTGAACGCGGGTTGGCCCGGCGATCACGGTGTGACGGGGACCGTCACGATCGATTATTCGTGTATCGACTTGCCCGAGTGGATCGAAACGCCGCCGCCCTCCGTGGTGAACGTCAGCGGCGTGCTCAACGACGACGGGACGTTGGCTTTGGTGTCCGGCGGCTGCACCACGGCGTTGTGCGTCATCCTGGGGCTCAACGGACAATGCGGGGATGACGATCTCGACAAACTCGTCGATCGGTACTCCGGTTCATGGTCGTTCACTATCCTACTCGCCGGAGTCGAACCCTTCGGGTTCTCCGGCACGTTCAGCGTCACACGGGTGTAAGTTTCGCTAA
>BTUX01000135.1:0-11876 GCA_045863315.1 Candidatus Hydrogenedentota bacterium
GGGGCTGGTGCACCGGGACATCAAGCCCGACAACATCCTCATTGCCAAGGGGGGGCTCATAAAGCTGACGGACTTCGGTCTCGCGAAGGCCGAGGACTCGCGCATGACGAGGACCGGCCTCGTCATGGGCACCCCCAGTTACATGGCGCCCGAGCAAGTGTTGGGCAAGGAGGCCGACGCCCGCAGCGACGTGTATTCAATGGGGCTGGTGTTGTACGAGTGCCTGACGGGCGAGACGGTGTTTCTCGGACCGGACGTGCTCGAACGCCAATTGAAAGAAACGCCGCCTCCGCCGGGCTCCAAAGTTCCCGGCATCCCTCCCGAATTGGACGCGGTGATCATGAAGAGCATCTCGAAAAAGCCGGAGGATCGGTACCAGTCCATCCGGGAATTGATGACGGCGTTGCGCGCGGTGCCGACATAAGATGGCGGGCACCGGTCGTTTCCTCGAGGATTGCTCGGCTGCGTACTAAGGAAAATCAAAACAGACCTTGAGGGCCTTCGATTCACCTCGGTGGGCGAGGGCCAGAAAAGCCTCGCGCCAACGATTCAGAGGAAATCGGTGGGTGATCAGTGGAGTGACGTCGAGTCCCTCTCCGACCAATTCCAGGTACGCCTGCATGGCGTGGACGCGGCGGCCGCGGAACGACTCGACGGCGAATGCATTGGAGCCGACAAGCGAGACCTCCTTAAAGTATAGGGGGGTCCATTCGAACCGCTGCGGGATTTCAACGCCGGACACCACAACGGTGCCGCGCGCGCGCACAAGGCGAATCGCGGTTTCAACGGTCCTGGGCGCGCCCACCGTGTCGTAGACCACGCCGACGCCGTCGAGCAGCCAGGGTACGCCGCTCCACGGGCGCATCAATTTCGCGCCGATGCGTCGCGCCACGTGTTCAATCAACGCGACTTGCTTACCTTCAAACACTTCCCTGGCGCCGAATCGCAAGGCGAGGTCCCGCTGGTGCGGGTACCGGCCGACCGCGTAGATCGGGGAGTCGGGGTACAGCTTCGCGAGAGCGGCCACCGCCATCAGGCCAAGCGTGCCGAGGCCCCATACAAGCACGGGCTCGCCCGCGGGCGGAGGCCAGTTCACGACGGAGTGAAGCGATACGCTGAACGGATCGGCAAGCACCGCCTGATCGTCGGATATCTCGTCGGAAAGAGGAATGCACTGGGACTCGTGCGCCACAAAAGATTCCGCGAACGCCCCGGGCACGCGCGCATTGTTTCCGAGATGAATTCCGGGCGGCAGCGTGCCCTCGGTAAAATTCCGGCAAAGCATGTGGTTTCCGTCGGCGCAGGCGCTGCAGACGGGGTGAATGCCGCGCGCCGCGCATGGCAACCACGGATTGATCAACACTCTCTCCCCCGCTTTCCGCCCGCACACGGCGGGCCCCGTTTCGACGATGGTAGCGACCGCTTCGTGGCCGAGCACGTGCGGCAAGGTGACGAGCGCGGTCAACGGATTGTCGAACGCGCCGTTGAGAAAAACCTGTTTCGAGTCCGACCCGCAAATGCCGGCGAGCCGCGGGCGCACGCGCACCCAATCGCCCGCAGGCAGTTCCGGCTCCGGGATGTCCTCGAACCGGATCGGGGCAGTCGGCCAGACGTACGCCGATTTGGTTATGCGTCCCAACAGAAATGTCGCTGTCAGCCGTGGCGCGCTGTTGTGAAATCGAAGCGCTTTCATGCTCGAGTTCGCCTTATTCGTATGGAGTCGATTTCAATTGCTCGGACAAATCCGACAAGCGGGCGATTCCTATGGACCGTGTGGCGCAAGCGTCTACCGCTGTCATTCCTTCGCTACCGCAGAGCAATCTGGATTGCGTATGGCGTTATGCTTTCTTCCAGATTCCTCCGCCAAGCGCGTTCGGAATGACAAGAACGACAACGACGAAGCGCCCGGGATTTGGTCGGAACGGAACACCAAGCCGAATCCTTGATCCGTCAGCCGAAAGGGAATCCAAAGTCGATATCGGTTGGTCATTTAAACCAATCGATGGACGAAGCGCCGCGCGCATACCAGCGCCTGCACTTCGGGCGTATCCGGCCGAAGCTCGAGATCGGCAAACCGCACGCGGCCGTCAAAACCGTGCGCGCCGCCTTCGATCGTGATGAGTTCGTGCGCCACCCCCGAGCGGCTCAGCGCCGCGGCCATGTCCACCGACCGCTGATACGGCACATCGGTATCGGCATCGCCATGTAGAAGAAGGGTCGGGGGGTAGTTCGGCGTTACGTTCCGTTCGGGGCAAAACGGCAGGAACGCCTCGGTACGTTCTTTGTCATTGACGCCCATGATCTCGCGCGGCCAAAAGCCCTGCTGCCGGCACCACAGATAGAAACGGAACCGATCTTTGCCGGTCGCATCTTCCGCAAGCGGGGTCGTCCCGACGTTCGCTCGGGCCTCTTGTTCGGTCACGGCGGGCTGTTGACGATAAAACAAGTCAGGCTCGCTGTACCACGGGCCGATGATGTCGCCGTAACCGTAGAACGAAACCAGCGCACGGGGTCGGGGCTCCACCGCGATTCCCGCCATCAGGGTCAGGTATCCACCGGCCGATCCGCCCATGACACCGACCCGCAGCGGATCGATCCCAAATGATCGTGGGCCCTGTTCCCGCACCCACCGGAACGCGTCGCAGACGTCTTCGATAATCTCCGGCAGCTTCGTCTCCGGTGCGAGCCGGTAATCGATCGAGACCACGGTATATCCGCTACGCTGTAGCAAGTGCAGCATGGCGTAGTTGACGCCGCCGCGTCCGCCGCCGATCAGGGCGCCGCCGTGAATCCAGACGACGACCGGCGCGGGACCCGCGCCATACACACGATACACGTCCGCCTTGATCTGGCAATCGCCCACGGTTTTGTACGTATAGGTCTCTTTCACCGCACGCATCCGCCTCGAACGCCGGCGAGTATACACCACCAACTATAGATTGCGGCAGCTTGCCGCCGCGCTCGACGGGAAACCGTGCGGCCGTTGCGCGCGCTGATTCGTGGTTCCATAACGCTTCACCCCCGGACTTACCGAGGCGAGGTCAGCCGCAAATGGATTTGCGGGGAAAGAGCGGCAGCAAGCTGCCGCACTCCATGCGATCGATTGAAAGTATTGCGCAAGCCCCCGCAGATACTCTTAAATGGGCCAAACACCAGGCGGCAGCAAGCTGCCGCACTCCATACGATCGATTAAAAGTATTGCGCAAGCCGTGTATGTCGTGCTTTGCCCTATTACCTTGCCTGCGTGCCGGTCTTGAAAACGGAACCCTGCGCCTCCGCACTCAACAATCTACTTCCTTGCCTGCGTGCCTGCCTTGCGTGACTTGCCGCCTTGCTCTATTGGCTTGTCGGACTCATCCGCTTTTCAATTGGTGAAGCTAGCCCGGATTTTTTACACCCGCTGGCAATGAAGGATACAACTTCGTGCGGCAGATACCTTTATGCAGCGACAGGGAAAACGGGCTGATGGTGTGAAAAATCCTCACCCGATTGACTTCTATGCTATTTCCTGAGCATTTCTCGCCAGTCGCTCCCGTCATCGGGAGCGACTGGCGAGAAATGCGGGCTAGTACCATTGCTGGTCATCCGACTAGGCGAATGAGCGCAAATTTGGGGAGTTCCCCGGCTTTGCGCGGGGGTTGCGCGGCGGAGGGAATTAGCGCAGAATCAAGCGGTCTGGTCTCATCTGCAAGGCGGAGTTACCACGTTTGAGGGAGGGTGTGCCGTGTGGGTACCGAAGTGGCTGCGAGATCGAAAGAAGGGCGTCGAGAGTCCCATCCCGACGCAGGTCGTGTCGAATGAAGAGTTCATCCCCCGGCCCCAGAACAAGCAGCAGGCGCAATTCGAGTATCTTGTGGGCAAGTTGGCGGACGAGAAGTCGAAGAAGCTGGGCATGGAGCGACGGGCGTTCCTGCGGAGTTCGATGGGGCTGGCCACCGCGTTCATGGCGAGCAACATGATCTATGGACGTCACTGGGCCGTGGCCGAAGAGGAGACGATGGAGAAGGGGGCCTACGAGGCGCTCTGGCCCAAGGGCGAGTATTTCATTTTCGACGTGCAGACCCACTTTACGAACGGGTATCCACTCGGGTTCCGCAGCGCGCCGTTCATCCGCAGCATGGGTTTCAATCTGAAGGAGGATCCGGAGGCGTACGGTTTCGAGAACTTCGTCAAGGAGATGTTCTTGGACAGCGAAACGAGCCTCATCTGCATTTCCGGCGTGCCCGGCAAAGAGTTCAACCGGAGCGCGGACGGCAATGTTTTGGAAGGCAAGGACCGGACGCCGGGCCTGCTCGGTTTGTTGCCGAGTTGGTTGATGTCGCAGCGCAAGAACGAGCTGAACGAGATCGCGGGGTCGCAGCGCGCGCTGTGCCAGGGCAACTGTGCGCCGAACCACTACTGGGACAAAGAGAATAACAAGCCCAACTTCGCGGAACTCTTCGAGCAGATCGAACGCGAGGTGAAGCAGTACAAGATCGATTCGTGGAAATGGTATTGCCACACCGACCCGGCCCGCTCCGGCAACGGTTTCAAGCTCGATGACGAGGCGACGACGTATCCGTTCTATCAAAAGTCCAAGGAGCTTGGACTGAGGGTGTTCAGCATTCACAAGGGATACGCCTCGCAGTCGCGTACGCTGGGGCACCTGGCGCACCCCGGAGATATCGAGAAGGCGGCGCTGGATCACCCGGACATCTCGTTCATCATCTACCATTCGGCGATGAAGCACGGCCCCGGCGAGCCGGAGTTCGACCAGGACGGCACCTTCGATCCGACGACGGGGGACTTCACGTGGCACCGGGATCTGATGGCGATCAAACAGCGGCATCCGGGCTTGACCAATGTGTATCCCGAGATCGGATCGGCGTTCGGGACCCTGGCGATCGTGCATCCGCAGCTTGCGCAACACTTGATCGGCCAGAACATCAAGCACTACGGCGCGGACCATGTCATCTGGGGCACGGATTGCCTGTGGTGGGGTTCGCCGCAATGGGTGATCGACGCGTTCAAGCGGCTCGAAATTTCCGACGAACTGTGCGAAAAGTACGGTTACACGAAGTTGACGAAGGAAGACAAAGCAAAGATTCTTGGGCTGAACGCGGCGAAGATCTACGGCATCGACGTGGAAGCGGCTCGGACGAATTTTCCTAAGGACACGCTGAGCCGGCTCAAGACGGCGTACGTCGATCAGGGATTGCAGCGTGAAAATGCCGCGCACGGATGGGTCCGCGCGGAATCCGCATAGCCGCGCTGACGGGCGCGATCGTGGCGGGCGCGCTGTGCATGTCCTTGGCGCAGGACAGTTCTGAGGCCGCGCCTGTACGCGACCCCTCGGCGTGGGGCGGCGACCACGTGGGGAAGCCGTTGCCGCGTTTTGAAGACGGGAACTCGTGTCTGTTTTGCCATCGCACCACGATTGGCCCGTCATGGCAGACAAACCGGCACGCGACCACTGTTCGGCCGGCGGCCGCCGACAAGGCGGCGCAGGAAGCGTTGGCGGGATCAGACCAACTGAAGGCAGGCGACGTCGAGTTTGTTCTTGGGCGGAACCGTGCGCTGCGGTTTCTGAAGTCCTCGCGGGAATACGGAAAACTCGCGATTGCCGTCGAAGAAAGCGGCGCGGACGAAGAGGGAACGGGAAGGGCCGCATGGGATACCGAAACGTTCGGGGCGCGGTGCGCGGGGTGCCATGCGTCGGCCGTCGAGACGTCGTCGAGAACGTTCCAGACCGTCTCGCTGGACTGCCACACGTGTCACGGCGTGGCCGAGATCGAACATACCGAGGACGCCGCGCTGATGCTGTTATCGGCGTCGTCGCGGACGGCGCCGGTGGTCGAGATTTCAATCTGCGGACAGTGTCACCTGCGGGGCGGAAAATCACGAAGCTCCGGGTTGCCGTATCCCAACCAGTTCGTGCCGGGGGACAACCTCTTCCGCGATTTTGAGGTCGACCTGTCGGACAGGGCGCTTGCGTTGGCGGGCGCCCTTGAACGGCACATACTGGAGAATACGCGGGACGTAGCGGTGTATGGTCGAAAGGACATGACCTGCACGAGCTGTCACGCGATTCACGAGCAGTCGAGCGCCAGGCATTCCACGTTGCCGAAGCGGCCGCTGTGTTTCACGTGCCATTTCGAGTCGCGGCCGCTGAGCGAGGTGCGTGAGTTGAACGCGCACAGTGACACGTGCGGGTATGGATGGGACCGCAACTCAACGAGGGAGTCGCTGCGATGATGAACGGTACGCAATCCGGCGCCGAGCACTTGATGGACTTCGAGCATTGGCCCCCCGATCAAGCGTTGGACGAAACGGACGTGAGCCTTCGGGCGTATGTGTCGCGCCTGCCCGAGGACCATCTGGCGAAATACGATCCGGAGTGGAACGACGAACAAGTGATGGAATGGGACGGTAACTTCCGTATCGATGGGTCGCTCATGCTGGTGTGTTGCGAACGCGACGTGGACGTTCATGAATTTCGCCGCGTGCTCGAGGCCTACATCCGGTGTCGCGAAAACGCCCGTCGGACGGGTCCGGGCGGTGGGGCGGATTAGTGCCGGCTGAGGGGATCGACTTCGGCCGGATTCGAGGCGCAGACGCGGCGCAGGAACAAATAGCCCACCAGCCCGCAGAGCGTGCTGGCGAGAATGACGCCGATCTTCGTCTCGTCCACGTGGGCCGCCATGAGTTCCGGGTCTATGCCCGGCCCCGCCTTGAAGGCAAGCTCGTTGATGAAGAGCGCCATGGTAAACCCGATCCCGGCGAGCCAACTCAGCCCGTAGATGTGCTTCCAGCCAATACCCTTGGGCAGTTCGGCCAGGCCGGACTTCACGGCAATCCACGACATGACCATGATGCCGGTCTGCTTGCCCACGACGAGTCCGAAGAAGACGCCGAGTGTGACGCTCTGCGTGAGAATGACGCTCAACTCGGATACATCGAGCGTCACACCGGAACTGGCAAAGGCAAACAACGGAAGAATGATAGTCACGCAAACGGGATGCAGGGCATGTTCAAGCCGCTGCAGCGGCGCCTCGACGTGATGGCATTCGCGCAGGATGGATCGTACGAGTTGCTGTTGGCGGGCATTCACCAACAGGGGGTTCACGTAATCCTCGGCATCGGTGAAGCGCTGCAGCAACGTGCTCATGCGCCCGAAGAAATGCGGGGTTTCGTAGCGGGCGGTGGCCGGTATGGTGAAGGCCCCCAGTACGCCCGCAATCGTGGCGTGCACGCCGGACTCGAGGAACTCGAACCAGACGATCGCGCCGATGACGACATAGGGGAATATTTGCCGGACTCCGATGCGGTTGAGGCCGTAGGACAGCATGATGAGCGAAGTGCCCACCAGCAGGGGGCGCGTCGCGAGTTTTTCCGTGTAGAACACGGCAATCACCACCACGGAGCCAAGGTCGTCCACGATGGCGAGCGCAACGAGAAAGACCCCGATCGCCTGGGGCACGCGTCCGCCAAGCATGGCCAGGCAACCCATGGCAAAGGCGATGTCCGTCGCCATCGGGATTCCCCAGCCCCGGGAGGTGTGCGTGCCGAAATTCAGCGCCGTGTAGATCAGCGCGGGAAATACCATTCCGCCGACCGCGGCGACGGCGGGCAACATCGCCTTTCGAAAAGACGCCAGCTCGCCCACGAGAAGCTCGCGTTTGATCTCCAGCCCGACCACGAAGAAGAAGACCGCCATCAGGCCGTCATTGATCCAGTGATGAAGCGTCAGATCGAGCGTGAAATCGCCGAAGGAGAATCCGAAGTGCGTATGCCAGAGGCCATGGTACCATTCCGCCGCCGGCGAATTGGCGATGATCAGGGCCGCAAGGGCGGAAACCAGCAGAAGACACGCCGCAACGATGTCCTGCTTGAAGAATACGACGAGGGGGGAGACGGCCTCGAGCGGCGGCGGTTCTTCGCCGCTTCGCTGAATGATGAGTTTGTTGAGCATGGTCAGCACATTGTGTGGATTTTACCCCCTCATGTCCAGCACGGAGCTAGGGAAGGCCTCCTACCTAACGACAGGTTGACCGGGCGACGCGCGGGTGGCTATAGTAAGACCCCTTGCCTAGGATGGGGGTCGGCGGGAACGCGGTGCGACGATGGCGCCTTTCCGCGCAGTTCGATACGGAAATGGAGACGAGCATGAATACTGCCAAACTGATCTTCAACGGGAAGGAGTATGAACTTCCGGTCATCGTGGGGACCGAAAACGAAACGGCGATCGACGTGACGAACCTGCGGGCCGCCACGGGCGCAATCACGTATGACCCGGGATATGGCAATACCGGCTCATGCAAGAGCGCGATCACCTTCATAGACGGAGAAAAAGGCATCCTGCGTTACCGGGGCTACGCCATCGAGGACCTGGCGGTCGCGTCGAAGTTCCCCGAGGTGTGCTTCCTCCTCATTTATGGGCACCTGCCCAATCAGAAAGAGCTGATCGAGTGGCGCCGCCAATTGACGATGAACAGCTTCATCCACGAGGGTATGATCAACTTTTTCGATCACTACCCGCCGACCGCGCACCCCATGGCCATCCTCTCCGCGATGATTGCCTCGCTATCGACGTTTTATCCGGATTCCGACGACGACGGACATCTGGACACGAATATCGTCCGCCTGCTGGCCAAGGCCAAGACGATCGCGGCCTTCTCGTATAAAAAGTCGCGCGGGGAGCCCATCGTATATCCGGTGGCCTCGAACTCGTACGCGGCCAATTTCCTCTACATGATGTTCGGAACGCCCGCGGAACCCTACGTGGTGTCGCCCGTGCTCGAGCGCGTGCTCAACATGCTGCTGATCCTGCACGCCGACCACGAACAGAATTGCAGCACCTCGACCGTGCGCATGGTCGGCAGCAGCGGCGCCAATATGTATGCGGCGATGTCGGCGGGAATCAGCGGCCTGTGGGGCCCGCTCCACGGGGGCGCGAACCAGGAAGTAATCGAGATGCTCGAACGCATCGTGGCCGACGGCGGCAATTACAAGAAGTACATCGACATGGCCAAGGACAAAAATTCAGGCTTCCGCCTGATGGGCTTCGGCCACCGCGTGTACAAGAATTACGATCCCCGCGCGACGCTCTTGAAGAAGGCGTGCGACGACGTGCTTCGGGAACTCGGCGTGAACGAGCCCCTGCTCGACGTGGCGAAGAGCATCGAAGAGGTCGCGCTACGAGACGACTTCTTTATCGAGCGCAAGCTGTATCCAAACGTTGATTTCTACAGCGGGATTATCTACCGGGCGATGGGCATACCCACGAACATGTTCACGGTCATGTTCGCGATTGGGCGCCTCCCCGGCTGGATCGCGCAGTGGAAAGAAATGCGCTCGGACCCCACCAGCAAAATACACCGGCCCCGCCAGGTCTACATTGGCGAGAAACATCGCCCCTTCGTGCCGGTGGAAAAACGGGGTTGACCGCCCTCTCGAGCGGAACTTGAAGGCATGCCCGGCCCCTCTGACGCAGGTACGGGCACCTCGAGCGTCTCCCGTGTGCGCGGGCAGTCGAAAATGCGCCCGGATCAATGCGCGGTCGCGAAATCGCCAATCACAGGATGGACCAGGTTTTCGTAGTCCCGCCACGGCATCCGCATGACCTCGGTATGTGTGCCTGCGTTGAAGGCGATCTCTAAGTCCTTGGACAACTCGTCCTGCACCCACACTTCCATGCCATAGAGATGGCCGAAAGGCGGCATGGCGCCGGTCTCGCAATCCGGAAACAGCTTCTGCAGTTCGCCTTCCTTGACCAGTTCGACGGTTTCCGCGCCGGTCAGCATCCGAAACTTGTCTAGCTCGGATTTTTCACACCAACAACCCGTTTTCCCTGTCGCTGCATACAGGTATATGCCGCAGGAAGTTGAATCCTTCGTTGCCGGCGGGTGTGAAAAATCCGGGCTAAAAGGCCGGCCTATGATCCCGAGGGCGCAGGGCTTGCGCTATCTTCTTTGACTTTAGCAGGTTGCATCGTATCCATCGGAGTAGGCGACTCCGACACGCGCAGCCAACTTCTGCCTATCGCCCGTTCCAAAGCACTGTTCGCCACGGCGAAATCGCGTAACGCCTGGACGAGAGCGGTCTCGGCGCTGGTGAGCGCCAGTTCGGCGTCGAGGACCTCGGATTGAGTGCCGGCGCCCTCCTGAAACCGCAGTTCGGCGAGGCGCAGACCTTCTTTGGCAAGTTCGCGGGTCCCGTTCTCCGCCGTGATTCGGGCCATGGAATCGTTGATCTGGATATGTGCGGCGGTCACGTCCAGTTCGACGATGGCTTCCAGGTCCTTCAGTTGATGTTCAAGGCTGTTCAACCGAGACCTCGCTTCAATCACGTCGTATTTGCGCCGCCCGCCGGTGGTGATGTCCCACTGCGCGCCGACGCTGAACGTCCAACCGTCGGGCTGTGCATAGCCGCCATCGTCCACGTTTTGCCATTGCACATTGCCGCCGACGCTCGGCTTGTACTGCCCTTTGGCGCGCCGGATGTCTTCCTTCGAGGCGTCGATGGCGCGCCGCAAGGCAAGGATTTCCGGGCGGTGCTCAAAGGCGTAGTCAACAAGTTCGTCCCGATCCGGGATATACGGAAGCCAGTCGAGTCGGGTCTCGAGGACAAGCGGGGTTTCCTGGGGAACGGAGATGATGCGGCGAAGGTTGGCAAAGGCAAGCTGCCGGCCGTTATGCGCTTTCACGAGGTTCGCCCGACGGCTGCCCAGTTCGGTCTGGGCGCGCAGCACTTCGAAGTTGCTGATCATGCCGACATCGAACATCTGCCGCGCGTCGGAAAGTTGCCGATCAAACGTGCTCACACTTGCTTCCGCCACTCGGACGAGCGCCTGTGTGGCGGCGGCGTTGTAGTAGGCCTGTTTGGCTTCAAATTCGAGCTGGGCGAGGGTGGCCTCGCGCTTCCACTCCTGGGACGCTGCAAGGTACTCGGACGCCTTGATTGCGGCGCTGATTTGGCCGCCGGCATAAATGACCTGCGAAAGCGTGATCTGATCGGTCCGGAAGTCGTCGGGGGTGTCGAGAAATTCCTGGCTGCCCGAGAACTGTTGGAATACGCGCTGCGTGACCTGCCCGACGACGAATCGGCCCACGGGGCCAAGCAGCCCGCCGCCTCCTCCGCCACCGATCCCGCCGAGACCCGCACCCCCGCCAAGGGACGTGCCCAGCCCGCCAATGCCTCCAGTCCCTCCGATCAATTCCGAGAAATCCTGCTGATTCAGCTCGGTCCTGGTGTAGGTTACCGACCCCTTGATTTGAGGGAGCACCCTTGACCGGGCCTGTCCGATTCGCGCCCGTGCGGCTTCGAGATCGGCTTCCGCGATCTGGGCCTGGGCGTTTTGCGAAACGGCCATCTCGACGCTGCGCCGGGCGTTCAGCACCAGCGGCTCGCCCGAAGGCTTTTCCTCCTCTGCCTTTTGAGTGGCGAGGTACTCCTCAATGGAGTCCATTGCTTTCAGAAATGTTTCCGAGCCCTCGAAAATCTGAAGGTCGCGCGACTCAGGCCGTCTGCCCGCATTGGTTTCGGATACGGGAGGAACTTGAGTTTCGGGTTCGGGCGTGGGGTCTTGCGCAGCGACCGCGCAACACACCACCACGCAGAGCGCCGGGATAATCCGCTTCATATCGGCCTCGGGATTGGTCGTCCTTCCACTTCGCGCGATCATACGTGAGTATGGCGGGAATGTTCAATGACGCTGATGGATTCCTCCCTTGGCGGCCGCGCAGGCGCCGCGTCACGAAAGTGGGCCTGTCTGGGCCACGCCATTTCGGGAACACTTGGCGATCCTTGGGCGGAATGCGAGTATGCGGCGGATCCACCAAGTCCGATCCGGCCCATCGCCTCACTTCCCGCGCCGTCGAGAGATTTGGAATCAGTCC
>BTUX01000136.1:0-11845 GCA_045863315.1 Candidatus Hydrogenedentota bacterium
AACGCATGCGCTACCTCGTGATGGAGCACCTCGAGCCGACGCCGAAGACCATGCGACCGCCATGCGCGGCATGAAGTAATTCTTATGTACTAGTACGGCTTAGCCCTCCTCCGGAGGAGGGCTAAGCCAAACCAAACACGCGAATCGGAATACTTCGAACTCACCAAGACACTTTTACAGAAACTTCTTGACGCAGGCCGTGCCAGCAGGAGTGTGCCCGTCCTGCTCTATCTTTACGTTTCGGTTTCACCTGTAGAAAGCTGGGGATCGGCTCATTTGCCGTTGGGCGTCCGGGAGAATTCGCATGCAACTACTAGACGGAGAGAGAACGTTCTTGGAGAGAAGGCGGCGTTTTGCTCGTTCGTGGCGCTATGTGGGCGTCAGCCTTTTGCTGTTGGTGGCCGGCATGGGCTGCTGGCTCTATTTTTATCATCCCCTGCTCGCGAATCCGGTATTTGTAGCGCGGGAGTTGCGGCGCGGAGGAATCGAGCAGAAAACGCTTGAACTCATGGCGGCGATACTTCCAATTGCCATCATCGTCATCGTGGTGCTTTGCGGGGTTTTCGTTCTGCTTGCATTTGCGGCATTTTCAAATGAGGTGAAGTATTTGGCGATCATTTCGCGTGAGACGCAGAACGTCGGTAAGTCGCCGAACGATTCTCTGCAAGCGCGAAGGCCCTGACGGGTCGCGGCCTGGGCTCAAGAAGGGATGAGCACGAAATAAGATCTCGCCGCGGGTTCAAACGCATATTGCTCGAGTGAGTCTGGACAACAAGATTAGATTTGGCGCACGCTACTTTTGGATTTGGGGTATTGGGACGGTGGAATTGGGGACGGTCGCCCGTAGGGTGGGCACCGCGTTGAGAGCGCGTTCCGCGTGTCGAGGCGGGAAACACGGCACAAGAACCGCGTGTTTTGAGGGGGTCAAGCGAGGAACCCGCGGGGCGCAGATGTCGGTTTTGAATGTATCGAGAGTCGCGCATGGGCCTGTTCGGAGCGTCGAACTCGTATGGGGCGGTTTACCGTTCCGGATTTTTCGGCCGAAGCAAGCTTCGGAATTGTGTCACGGGTAGAGCGGTGCGAAATTCGGATGCGAGCAGAAACGGCAGTTGAGCGCGGGAGGGATTCGAACTCGCCGTTCGGTAGGTCCATTGGGGATGCGCGGTGATTGGGCGATATTCGGGTGCGGCGGCGCCGACAGAACTCAGGCCGACATCAACTCCGCAACTCGTCCGGTGCTGTCGCCGAAGGATTCGATTTCCACGCCCATGGCGTCGAGCATGGTGGCGTAGAGGTTGCAGAGCGGGGTTTCTTTGGGGCTGGCGATGTGCTGGCCGGTTTTGAATCGGCCGCCGGCGCTTCCTGCGAGGATGATGGGCAGGTTGTTGGGGTCGTGGCGGTTTCCGTCGGAGATGCTTGAGCCGAAGAGGATCATGCAGTTGTCGAGCAGGGTGCCGTCGCCTTCGGGGATTTCGCGGAGCCTTCCGAGGAGGTAGGCGAGTTGCTCGTTGTGCCAGCGGTTGATCTCGCGGTACTGAGCGATTTTTTCCTCTTTGTTTTCGTGGTGCGACATGTCGTGGTGGCCGCCGGAGACGCCGGGGAGGAACGAGAAGTTCCGGCCGGACACGTCGTTGGCGAACATGAACGATAGGATGCGTGTGGAGTCGGTCTGAAACGCGAGGACCATGAGGTCCATCATGAGCTTGATATGTTCGCGGAAGTCGCCCGGGACCTTCTGGTCGGGCGGCGCCGGGACTTTCGGGTCGGTCTCCGGTTTCCACTCGCGGGGGTCGTCCTTCAGCGCGAAGTCGATGCGTTTCTCGACCGCGCGGACCGATTCGAGGTACTCGTCCAACTTGACTTGGTCGTCACGGCCTAGGCGACCGCGGAGGCGGCCCGCGTCTTCGAGCGCGAGGTCGAGCAGGCTTTTGTAGTCCTCTTTGCTACGTTTCCTGATTTCGCGTCCGCTTCCGTCCTTTTCGCCGAAGAGCCGCTCGTACACGAAGCGGGGGTTGATCTCCTTGGCCACGGGGACGGTGGCCGACCGCCAGGAGATATAGGAGCCGTAGAGCCGGGTGAAGCCCACATTGCTGTCGATGCCGGAAATGACGGGGTCGATTCCGAGTTCCAGCGACGGCAGCGGAGTCAAGTGGCCGAGCTTCTCGGCGGCGAGCTGGTCCATGGAAATGCCGCCCGCGCTGATGTCCTTGCCGGTTGTCTTGGTGACGGGCTTGCCGGTGAGGAAGTTCGCGGTCTTCGCGTAATGGCCGTCGCCCTGCCGGCTGGCGGCTTTGTCCAGTCCGGAGATGACGTTGATCGACGATTTAAAATCGGCGAGCGGTTCGAGCGCGTAGGGCAACTGGAAGCTGGCGCCGGTCTCCTTGGGAATCCACGAGTCCTGCCACACGCCGTTGGGGAAATAGATGCAGGCCATGCGGACCGGCGGCTTGGCGGTTCGGGCCGCCGCGCGCGCCGTGGCGGGCAGCATCGCGTCCAGCACGGGAAGCGCAATCGCGGCGCCGACACCGCGCAGCATCGTTCTACGGGAGATTTGCCACTTGTTGCCGATCATCACCAGACTCCGATTCGCCGCCACTATACCGGTGCCGGAACGGGTAACTCAACACAATTTCGTGGAACAGGGTGGAAGCGCGGTACTCCGACGACTTCAGCGCCTCCACGCACGCCTCCACCACGCAGTTGTCGTACCGGGTCAGGGACCGGCCCAGCGCGTATCCCAGCATTTTGCGCGACAGGTTCGCGGCGAACTCGTCCATGCGCGCGAGCAGTAGGTTTTTCAACTCTTCCGGCCCGTTAAACACCTCGCCCGAAGGGAGTTCGCCTTTCGAGTCCACGGGCAGTCCGCCTTGCTCGTCGCGCCAACGGCCAATCGGGTCGAAGTTTTCGAGTCCGAAGCCGATGGGGTCCATTCTCGCATGGCACGACGCGCATTCCGCTTTGGTCCGATGGGCTTCCATGCGTGCGCGCAGTGTGAGCCCGTCGGGCTGCACATCGTCCTCCGGCAAGGTTCCCGCGTCGGGCGGGGGCGGCGGCACGCGGTCGCCGAGCAATTGTTCCAGGACCCATTTGCCGCGAAGCACCGGGCTCGTGCGCAGGGGGTGGGACGTGGCGGTCAGTACGGCGGCCATGCCCAGCACGCCGCCGCGGCGCGCATCGGCGAGTTGGACGACCTGAAGACTTTCCCCCGAAACGCCGTCGATGCCGTAGATCGAAGCGAGCCGTTCGTTCGCGAGGGTGTAGTCGGAGTGGATCAACTCGATCAGGGTGCGGTCTTCGCGGACGATGCGGGCGAAGTACTGTGCGGCTTCCTGTTTCATCAGGGCGGCGAGCGATTCGTCGAACTCGGGGAACCGCTCCGCGTCGGGTTTGGCGGTTTCGCCGAGTTGATTGATGCCCAGCCACTGCAGGGCGAACTGCTCGCCCAGCGCCCGGGCCTTCGGATCGCGCAACATGCGGGTCACCTGCGCCTTGAGCACATCGGGATCGCGCAGCCGGTCCTCGGCAGCCAATTGGAACAACTCCTCATCCGGCATCGACGACCACAGGAAGTAGGACAACCGTGACGCCAGGGGGTATCCGCCCAGTTCGTAGTTGCCGGCCGTCGGCGGTTCGGGTTCCGCGAGGAAGATGAAGTTCGGAGACACCAGCGCCGCCTTAAACGCCAGCTTTACGGATTCCACGAAGCCGTCGCGCCGCTTGTGTCCACGGTCGAACGCCTTCATCAACCGCTCGACTTCGTCGATTGTGACGGGACGCCGCCAAGCTTTCGCCGCGAACCGCTCGATCACCTGTTGCGCGGCTTCCCTCGGCCCGAGTGCGGCGCCCGGAGTTAGGGGGACGAGGTTCTTGCGAATCTGCCGAAGCCGGCGGTCTTCTACTGGGCCGGAGGCGTTGGCATTGCCTCGTGTGCCCGTCGTTCTCTGTCTCGATGGAAGGGCCGTCTCGACGGCGAGGTCGGATGCGACCAAATACTTCTCCACCTGTATCGCCGACAGAAACAGCGAACTGCCGTTGTTGTCGAATCCTTCGCCGCCCGCGCCGTCCGCCGGGAACAGGTCCGCGACGTTTACCTCGACCCCTAACAAGTCCCGTAGTGTGTTCTCGTACTCATACCGGTTGAGGCGCCGGCTCATTACGTAGCCCGGGTACCAACTGACCGACTCCTCGGTCGCGATCCGGTTGCAGTCGTCGTTGGCTTCCTTCAGGGAGGCGACCCATTTCAGGATGAGCTCCCGCTCCTCGTCGGTGGGCTGATCGCGGTCGCGCGGCGGCATCTCTCGGCTCTCGATGCGTTTGGCCATTCGCTGCCAGATCGCGAGCGAATCCAACACCATGGCCGTCGTTTCAAAGCGTTGAATGTTGAGGTCGCCCTTCATTCGTTCGGGCTTGTGGCAGTCGTAGCAATACGCCTCGACGATGGGCTGGATGTCCTTCTCGAAGGCGGGACCCTCCTCGGCCGCTGCCGACAGACAGCATGCCACCAAAGCTGCCGACAGGGCCGACGTACGCCGAGCGGATCGAGTCGCGGCAATCATGCTTGGGAACGTATCGTAGCGGGGCGGCAAAGTCAAACCCAGCGAAGTCGCCGCTGCGCCGTGATGCAGGGCAAGTACAGGCCGCTCCATTGCTTGCATCGGCCCGCATCTGATACGTTGCGGGGGACAGGGGTGGAACTTTGAAGGCAGCGCAGACAGGCCGGTAATCCCGAATGCTGTTCAATTCTTGGGTATTCGCATTATTCATTGTCCTCGTCCTGCCCGCGTATTACGCGGTGTCCCACCGCTGGCAGAACCGTCTACTGCTCGCTTCGAGTTATGCTTTTTACGGGTGGTGGGACTGGCGATTTCTGTTCCTCCTGTTCGGTTCGACGGTGCTGGATTTTTTTGTCGCCCGCCGAATTGAGAGCGAGCAGGCCACAGGCCGGCGCAAGGCACTGCTGGCCATCAGCGTGTGCGGAAATCTGGGGGTACTGGGCTTTTTCAAGTATTTCGATTTCTTTGTGGAATCGGCCGCAACAGGACTGCAATGGCTTGGACTGCACCCGAACCTGCCGTTACTTCACGTGGTGTTGCCGGTCGGAATCAGCTTTTATACGTTCCAGACGCTGGGTTATACGGTCGATGTATACCGGCGCAACCAGAAAGCATGCCAGTCCTTCGTCGATTTCGGCGTGTACGTGTGTTACTTCCCGCAATTGGTGGCCGGCCCGATTGAACGCGCGTCGCGGCTGTTGCCCCAGATTCAGTCGCCCCGCCACACGAATCCGTCGGACTGGAACTCGGGCGCGCAGCTCATTCTATGGGGGTATCTCAAGAAGGTGGCGGTGGCCGATAGTCTGGCCTCTTACGTAGAGACCGCGTTCTTCGCCCCCGGAGCCTGCTCGTCGCCGATGCTGCTGTTGGCGTTGTACGCGTTCGCGCTCCAGATCTACTGCGATTTCTCGGGGTATACCGACATCGCGAGGGGAGTCAGCCGGCTCTTTGGCATCCAACTCATGGAGAATTTCAAGCAGCCCTATCTCGCCAGGAACATAACGGAGTTCTGGCGACGGTGGCATATCTCGCTATCCACGTGGCTGCGGGATTATCTATATGTTCCTCTGGGAGGCAATCGGCGCGGCCGCCTCATGCAGTATCGCAACTTGTTTATTACGATGCTTCTTGGCGGCCTGTGGCACGGGGCGGACTGGAAATTCGTCGTCTGGGGCGGGCTGCACGGCGTGTATCTCGCAGTGCACAAGATTGTATCACGGGACCGGCGCATCGGCTTCGAGCCGCCGCCATCGACTTTGCGCGACTGGTCAACGTTCCTGCTCTCGGTCGTCGTGACGTTTCATCTGGTGTGCTTTGGGTGGATTTTCTTTCGCGCCGCCGATTTGTCCGTCGCGATGACGTACGTTCAGGTGCTTGTTTTACAAGCCCCTGTCGGTTCGTATCAGACGACCCGGTTCGAGGGGCTGCCGTCTACCTTGCTGACGTACGGCGTGATTGTCGGTTTTCTGGACTTTGCGTGCTGGCGCAAGAACCGGGACTTGCCGTTCCTTGATCGGCATCGATGGTGGGTGCGGGGCCTCGCGTACGGAGTAGGCGTTGTTGTGCTGGCATATGTTCGCTCGGGTACGGGCGCGGCGTTCATTTATTTCCAATTCTGACATGAAAATCCCAGTGCCCATACCATCGAAATCGTTTCTTCTCGCCGCAGCCGTATTGGGGGTCACTCGAGTTCTGCTCGCGGTGCGGCCGGAGAACGTGCTGCACGTCTCGCAAAACGAGAGTTACACCAATTACCGCGCCCGCGAGATGCGTAGCCGATATGGGGGTGAGCCGGCCCCGACCGTCCTTATTTTAGGCACGTCCCGGCTGGAACTCGAATCGTTCGGCGAACTGGCGGATCGGCTAAATATCGCGCGGGAGCGAGTAGCCAATTATTCGCAGGCGGGCAATTCATTCTGGTTGAACCATCTCCTCTTGCGGCGCAACCCCGGGCTTCTTGAGAATGCGAAGGTCGTAATGATTGATGCGCTTCCGTACCAATTGTTCCAAAATCTCAATGTGTTTCCCGAGTCCGACGAGTGTTTTCTTCGATATGCCACGTGGGACGAGCGTTTGCGGGCCGTTCGGCCTTCGAGCAGGTTGATTGGTCTCGCCGATCCGGTGTTTGGGCTGTGGTCCGAGCCGCGCGAGCCCTTGTACTGGGCCATGGGAGCGATCGAGTCTTTCGATTCGCCCGAGGAACGAAGCAGGCGGCTCCGCGAGGAGGTAAGCCGGTCGGAATGGAGGAAGCGACTGCAAGTGCACGAAGTGCCGCGCGAGTGGTTGCGAGACGGGCTGAAGCGACTCTATTTTCCTGACGGTCCCTTGATTGAAAACCAATTGTGCGCGCTGCGCGGTCTGCCCGAACTGCTGCCTGAGCGGTGTAAGCTCGTTTATCTCATGCTTCCCCTGTCCGACGAATTTCGGTCGGAAGTCATGCGGGACGAACGTTCCCACAATCAACTGGTGGAACTCGAGACGCTGGTTCGCGACAACGCCGGACCACGGGCGGTCGTCGAGTGGAGATTGAATCAGACGGAGTCCGGATTTGTCGACGAAGACTACCTGGATGGCGTGCACTTCACGGCGTCGGGATTCAACAAGGTTACGGCAATTCTGGAAGATGTCGCGCGTCGGGCGTGTCCGGACGGGCTTTGACCTGAGACCGTATCGGATTCACTTGCACAACGTCGAGCTGGACGCGTGTAGGCGCCAGGTTTGGTGTACTCTGCTGAGCCACGTTTCGTCTGCGATGCGAACAGGGGGCGAATCTCTTATCGATATGGCGCCAATTGGTGATAGGGCCTGAGATTTGACGTCGGCGACGGAACACGTAAACGAAGAGTAAGGCGTCCGACCCGTTGAAACCACGCAGCGATGCCCCGCGCGCACCAATGCGTGCCGGAGTACGCGACGCGGATCGGCGCACGAAGTGCGTCTGGGCATTCGAAGCGCTAGCCCGCGTTTCTCACCAGTCGTTCCCGATGACGGGAGCGACTGGTGAGAAATGGTCAGGAGATAGCATACAAGTCAATCGGGTGAGGATTTTTCACACCAACAGCCCTTTTTCCCTGTCGCTGCATAAAGGTATGTGCCGCACGAAGTTGTATCCTTCATTGCCCGCGGGTGTGAAAAATCCGGGCTAGACTGCGCACGATACGCGCGTCGGCGCACACAACCGGCGTTTTCGCACAGAACCCGCATAGCCGCACAAGACCTGCATTGGCGAACAAGCCCCATGTCCGCGTACAAGACGCGCATCGGTGAACAAGACCTGTTTCCGCGTACAAGTCCCGCATCGGCGTACAAAACGCGCATCGGCTGACAGAACCCGCGTCGCTGTGCAAGGGCCGCGTCGGCAAGCAAGACCCGCATCGGCGAACAAGACGTGTTTCGGCAAACAAGACCCGCATCGGCGTACAAAACGCGCTGAAAGCGCCGAGCAACCCTAGCCAGGGGCAACGCCCCTGGTGCAAAATATCCGACATGAACGCAGCCCTGAAAGGGCGCCGCAAAACCTGGGGGCAAGGACTGTGCCGCAATCACTCGTCCGCATGTTGGGTCACATGGTATTCAGCCGAAACACAGGGCGCCGGCGATATCCGAATCGGTGCGCCCAAGGTTGTACGGATACATGGCGGGCATCCTTCTGTTTTCCGTAAGCCCGTCCAATTTCGATAAGCTGCTGGGATACATTCGCAACCAAGACCCACCCTACGAACGAATGACATTTCAGCATGGCGTTGTGTTTGACGAAAGGTATGTGTGGGATTTAGCGGTGCCCTTTCAGGGCGACGATCTGGGTGGATGTCATCGCGGTCCAGGGGCGTTGCCCCTGGCTAGGGTTGGGGTGCGCCTTTGGCGCGGTGAAAACCATTTGGTAAAGGTGATGTTGCGGCGGTAGCCGAAGGTATGTGGCAGGTGGTTTGGGGTGCGCCTTTGGCGCGGAAGGGGACGATTGGTCATGGCAACGTCGAGGCGACCGCCGATGGAATCCATTCGCGGACTGGCGGAGCGCCGTTGGCGCGGAAGAGGGCGGTCGGTAACGATGACGTTGCGGGGACAATCGATGGTATGCAACGTCGGGCTTCCGGTGCGCGGTTGGCGCTTATCGCATGGGCCTACGGCGCGGTATTTGCACATGAGAGCGATCGCACTTCGGTTCCTTCCTTGGGACCCACTACACAGAAGTTATCGGTCGAGCCCTCGTGAACGTTCCGCGATGCCGGCAAACCGGGCGAACGAATTTGATGGACTTTTCGGGTGGTATCGCTTCACAACCGCAGGCGGGTCGTGACCGACGTCATTTTGAATCTCGGCATTCCATCACTAGCCCGCATTTCTCACCGGTCGCCCCCGTTGACGGGGGGCGACCGGTGAGAAATGCTCTGGAGAAAGCATGTGAGTGAATTGGGCGAGGATTTTTCACACCCACCATCTGTTCTGCCGTGCCGCGCGGCGACGATGCATAACGGCGCGCACTGTACCATGTTGTATCCTCCAACGCGCGTGGGTGTGAAAAATCCGGACTAGGCGCGATCCGGCCTGCCATATCCGTTGTGAACCGAAAGATCAGTCCTATAGAATGTGCTTGTGCGGCGGGGAAAGCGCTTGGCGCTGATGGAACAAACCTGACGGAGTCGGTCCTGTTGGAACTGGAAACGTATGGCAAGGTCGATAGATGGCTGGGTCCGCCCGCTTGTTTCGTTTTTACATTGGTCCGCCGCCTTGCCGATATGCTGTTTGGACGCGACAGTTCGGCGCCACGAAAGATTCTGTTTCTCAAGTTGACCGAGATGGGCGCGACGGTGCTTGCGCGTGCGGCCTTTGAGCGCGCGATCGCCAGGGTGGGACGCGAGAATGTTTATCTCCTCACGTTGGAAGAAAACCGGGCGCTGACGGAATTGATTGGACAGATCCCGCCGGAGAACATTCTGAGCATGCGCAGGGAATCCCCGTTTTTGTTTCTGCGAGACGCGGCGGCGCGGCTCCGGCAGATTCGCCGGTTGGGTATCGACACCACCGTCGACTTAGAGTTCTTCATGCGGGCGTCGGCGCTCATCGGGTATATGAGCGGGGCGCGACTTCGAGTCGGGATTCACCGGTTCAATTGGGAGGCGCCGTATCGGGGCGACCTGCTGACGCACCGGCTCCAGTACAATCCGCACATTCACACGGCGCACCTGTACGACGCACTGGTGCGCGCGATTGATGAGACGCCGGGTGTGTGTCCCCTTGGAAAATTTGAGCCCGACCCGGCGGCCATGGTCCCGCCGCGTATCTCGACGACAGAAGCCGAGCGAGCGGCGGTGCGCGAGAAACTCGAACGAATCGCCGGCCGCGGGATAGACGGACCCATCGTCCTGCTGAACCCGAACTGCAATGACGTGCTGCCGATGCGCAAATGGCCGATCGAAAGTTACGAGGCGTTGGCGCGGCAAATCCTCTCGCGTCATGGTTCCGCCACGATCTTCTGCATCGGACTCGAGGTCGACGCGGAGCCCCTCGCCGAACTCTGCCGCCGAGTTGACGCGCAGCGTATGTTCTCTTTGGCGGGGGAGACGAATTTCCGCGAATTGCTGACGCTGTTCACCGTGGCCGATGTCCTGATATCCGCGGACAGCGGCCCCCCGCACTTCGCCGCGATGACGGACATCGAGACCGTCGTCCTGTTCGGCCCGGAGACGCCGTCGCTATTTGGGCCCCTGGGGGCGCGCGCGCACGTGTTGAGTGCGCGGTTTGTGTGCAGTCCTTGCGTGAATCCGCTGAACAGCAGGATTTCCCCCTGCGATACGAACGAATGCATGCAGGCCATCCCGCCCGAGCAGGTGATGAGTGTGGTGGACGAGTGCCTCGCGCGCCGGCGCATGGACGCCGCGACGCACCGCGCGGCGGGGTAGGAGGCTCGCGATGCGGGGATTTGTCAAGGCGGCGGGGGAATACGGTATTCACGCCTTGGTGCTTTTGGCCCTATTGACGCCGGTTTTTCCCGGCGTCTTCCTCAGGGGCGAGGTGGCCTTTCCGGGGAACTTCATTTACGTGCGGCCGCCGTGGAGCGAGTATCGTCCGGCCGACCTCGAACCGCAGAGCGCGTACCTGGAAACGCCGATACAGGCGACGGTGTGGTACGCGCTGACCACGACCGCGCTGAAACGCGGCGAGTGGCCGCTATGGCACCCGTTTCAGTTTACGGGCGTTCCCCTCCTGGGGGTGTACCAGACCGCGATTTTCTATCCGCCGCGTCTCATTTTTTTGCTCGTGAACGATTTGTTCACGGCCTTCACCCTGTTCATCCTTTTCAAGATTTGGTTGGCCGGCATGACGGCCTTTGTCTGTGCGCGGGGCCTGGGAATCGGGGGCCTATACGCGCGATTCTTTTCCATTGCCTACATGCTGGGCGGGTACGTTTTGACCTGGAACTGCTACCCGACAACCGATTCGATGGGGTGGGCGCCGATTCTGTTGCTGGGAATCGAACGTCTCGTTGCAGGTCGAATGCGAAGTGGATTCGCCTTCACCTTCATCGCGTCGGTGTTGATGTTGCTCGCGGCGGGCGCGCAACACACGCTGACATTCTGCATGATGCTTGGCGCGTATTTCCTGATCCGGCTGGCGGAAACGGGGGCCGTCAGAAGGGCGGTCAAACTGGCCTTGACCGCCCTCGCAGCCGGACTGCTCGCGGTCGGCGTCTGTGCGATCCAACTGTTGCCGTTTCTCGAATATCTGACGCAAAGCGTATCGGTGTTGGACGCGGTCTTTAATACGCCGGCATCGACGTGGCGGTACAAACCGGCGGATGCCGTGGCGTTGTGGGCGCCACGGTACTTCGGCTCCAGCCTGCATGGAAATTCCTGGGGCGAGTTGAACCCGTATTACCTGTCGATGGCCTATATCGGCATTCCGGTGTGGCTGTGCGCGGCCCTCGCGTTCAGGACCGGCGGTCTCTCGCGCGACCGCCGACGGCAGTTGGCAGGACTTGGCATCGTAACGATGATTGCCTTTCTTTTCGCGGCGCGGTCGCCGGGAATTTCGCTGATCCTGGAATTGCCGCTGCTCAACACCGTCCGTCCCGTGTACTTCCTGTCGTTTGCCGCTCTCGCGCTTCCCTTAATCGCGGCAATCTCGCTGCAACATTGGAGCGGCGCCAGACGCCGGCCGTTGGAAATCCTGCCGGCGATGGCATTCGGCGTGGCGATCCTGTCGGCGCTGTGGCTGCACTTCACGTGGAGCCGCCCGGAACTCTCGACCCTCGAGCAGGTGATTAGGAGGGAAGGATCCCTGTTTTCGTTGCA
>BTUX01000137.1:0-11661 GCA_045863315.1 Candidatus Hydrogenedentota bacterium
CGATTTGGTCGAGCGCTGCCGTGAACGAGCGGATGTGGCTGCGGGCGGGTGAGTTCGCGGCCCTATTCATTGGGTTGCCCACGGCCTATCGGCTCCAGTGGGTGCCCCTCCCCATGATTCCGTTCTTGCTCGTCGTGATGCTCGGGTGCGCCGTTTATCTGGTCAGGGACAAGGCCTTTGACCGGCGCCTGCTCTGGAACGCCGATGGCGCGCGATCCCGCCTGCCGCATGTATTCGCAACCTTTGGGGTGAGTGCGGCCGTCATCGGCGTTTTGGTTGCCGGCTTCGCGCCGGACCACCTGTTCGCTCTCCTGAAGCGGTCCCCTGCGTTGTGGGCGCTTATCATGCTCCTGTATCCTCTCTTTTCCGTGTATCCGCAGGAACTCGTCTATCGCACCTTCCTGTTCCATCGCTATCGGCCGCTGTTCCCTCGCGCCTGGATGCGTGTCGCCGCCAGTGCAGTCGCGTTCGGCTACATGCACATCGTCTTTCAAAACGAGATTGCGGTCGTAATGACCCTGCTGGGAGGCGCGATCTTCGCCTATACCTACGAACGATCCAATTCCACCCTCCTCGCCGCAATCGAGCACGCGCTTTATGGATGCTTCGTATTCACCATCGGCCTCGGAGCGTACTTCTACGGCGGAAACGTCCGGTGAATTCCTTGCAAGGTGGCGGCGCCCGTACGCCCCGGCGACAATTGATACGAGGCAAACCCGATGAAAAGAAGGGCGGGAAAAAAGTTGGGGTGCTGCCGCGTTGCAACGGTTGGTGGAGTACCTAGGCCGAGGGGGACGGCAACGCAACAGCACCCAACGTCGGGAAAACTAGCTGAACAAGAAAATTTTGGAGCAAGGAGCGGGTGTGGGACAATCGGGACTTGACCTGTAATTGGGATAAGGGATTTCCCTGATGTGCGTTCCGGTTTTCGATGTTGTCGCTTTACCATACCGTCCAGAGACGCTCGGATATAATCACCGGCGCATGAAATCAGGACATCGCAGCCGTGTTCCAACGTTCTAGACGACGAAGGCACCGGATCGGCTGGCCGGAAGCGGGATTGGTCATGGCTGCACTGGTGGCGGCGACGGCCGCGTTGTTTTACGTCCGCGCATATTACCAGCCCGACTGGCGGCAGACAGCCGCCACGGTCCTTCACGCCGAAGTGCAAAACACACACTACAACGCGCAGGACTATCGCAAGAAAGTGATCGTCTCATATGAATATGCGGCCGGTCTAACAACGCAACGGGGACGCTACGTGGGTTTCTGGCCGGAGGTGGGCGGTCCGAACGCCCTCGCGCCGGAGGATATAAACAAGCTGTCCGAACCGGGGCATGTGCTTGTGGCGTTTTACGATCCCCGCAATCCAAGCCGGAGCGAGTTGCACCCGCATCTGCGCGGTCCCACGCTTGTGCATTTTCTGGCGACCGTCGCCGGGTTCGTGCTCGCCGGCGCGTACACGGTATTCGTGTATCCGAGATGGCGCGCTTGATCCGTAGCATGGGGGCTCATGATTTCTCGACGATTCGGTTTCCGATCAACCTGTTGGATTTCTGGTATTGAGCGCGTACTGTGAAATAAACCGGGGCCGAATACACGCCGTCGTACTGGCGCAGGAACGCGCGCGAATCGAGGCGGCGCTGTTTGAGGAGGTCCGCTGCGAGCCGTTGCACGCTTCCGGCCGCGGAAGCGTGTATCGGTTCCCGCTCGAACGGGGTACGGGCGTCGTGCGCAGGTGCCGGCGCGGGGGATTGGCAGGCCCCTTGCTGAAAGACCGCTATTTGATTCATAACCGCCCGCTTCAGGAGTGGCGGGTGCACCGGTATCTGTTCGAGCGCGGGTTGTCTGTGCCGGAACCATTGGGGGTGTTGTGGATGCGCAGCGGCGCGTGGTACTCCGGTTCGATCGCGACGCGCGAAGTCCGCGGCTTCGGAATTCCGACGCTGGCGGAAAGGCCGCGGGAAACACAGCGTCCCCTGCTCGAGCGGACCGGCGCGCTCATCCGCCGGATGCACGAAATGGGCGTGTTTCACGCGGACTTGCAGGTGGAAAACGTCCTGGTCGACGAAGATTCCGGCAATGTCTACCTGATTGATTTCGACAAGGCGCGCAGGGGAACGGTCCACTCGTTGGGCCGGATGCGCAACCTGCTTCGGTTTCGGCGGTCGTGCACGAAACGTGGTCTTCCCGCGTTTGTGTTTGAATACGTGTGCCGCGGGTACGGCATCGGCTCCTTTCCGCGCTGGCTCGACTGGATCTACCGCGCGAAGGGCGTTGCGTCGGATTTCATGAAGCGGGACCAACGAACGAATGACGTGTGACGCCGGAATCGTCGAGGAACGTGCGGGCCCTTGGAGGATACTGCGGCGCGAGAACGTCGCGGCGGGGGAAGTCGAACGCGCTCTGATGGAACCCGGCGAAATCATCAAAGCTTCGCGCAAGTCTGAAACCAGGCGCGTGGGGCCCTTGGTCGTGAAGTTGACAGTCCCCTCGTTGGCCGAAACTCTCAAGCTAACGGCACTCCGGAATCGGTATCGCCGCGCGTGGGACGCCGCGCTGTACCTAGAGAATCATGACATCCCGACTCCGCCTCCAGTTGCGACCGCCTGGCAGTCTACGGGATGGCTCGTGCTCGGGAGCGCATTTGTGTCGGGTTTCCTTGAGGATTGCGTCGATGTCGAGAGGTATGCGGATTCGATGATTCAACAAGGCGCCGGCGCGGCGGAGATTCAGGGGTATTTGTCTCGCATCGCGCAGGCGGTAAACGCCTTGACGGCCTGCGGTGCCGTGCATACGGACTTGGCGGGAAAGAATATCCTCACCCGGGACGGGCAAGTCTTTTATTTCATCGATCTCGATGGAATCCTGCTGAAAACTCCCTATACGGACGCTCATCGGTTCAAAAACCAGGTTCAATTGTACGATTCGTTTGTGGATCGGTGGGGCGATGAACACTTGCGGCCATTTCTTGATTTGATGATGCCGAATCCCCGTCCGGGTTGGTTTGACGCCGTGCGGGCGGCGCAGGCAAAACGCCGGGCCCGAACGGTGCGAATTTGGAGTATGCAAGGAAGGATTTAACGACCTGCAAAAGTTCGGCGGCGCGGTCGGTTTCGCCGATCCGACCGCGCCCCCCGTTCCAGGGCGGATGTTCCGGGCAAAGCGCGGGATTAACTTTGCTCGAGTTTCCGCTTCAGTTTTTTAAATTGCGTATCCAACTGCTGCAATTGCTTCTCCAATTGCTGGCGCCGGGCGCGGTTGTTCGTCATGGCCTGGAGTGTGTCTAACACGCTGCTCTTGTGCGGGCGCCCCCCACGTCCGCCCGCTTCGACCGCTGCGCTACGTTGCCGTTTCATCCAATAACTGTAATTACTGTAGGAAACACCGAGCTTCTTGAGCGCGGCGGTCAGCGTCGATCCGGCGCTGGTCAGCGAACCGATCTCCGAAAGTATCGACTCCACCTGAGCGCGCGTGCGCCGTTTTTTTGCGCGGGACTTTGCAGGCTTACCTGGCGTGTGTCCTCGTGGCATGGATTGGTACTCCTTACTTCGCGAGTTGTTGGGGTATTGTGGTTATCACCAGATGAGGGGTAACAGAAACCCATATTATCACACCAAGCACCCAACGTGTCAAAGAACAAGTAATCAAACGGCCAATTAGACAATACACGAGGTCGGGCCCCTCGGCTTTACCCCGCCACCATTTTTATAGATGTCCACACCAATCTACCAACGCTTGATGATACGTTGTTTGATGCCCACTACGTGCTTCGGTCGTGGCGGTTTCGCCGAAGGCGGTGCGTGCACGGAGGCATGCGATATTTTGGTCAAGGACTATGAACGGGTAAAACCTGTTCCACTGATTGCCGTGCGTTCGCCTGGTTATGGAGAATGTCGCATCGTAGGGCCAAGAGACGCGAGGGTCCTCGGTCGATTTGGAGAAGTGCGTTTCCGCTCAACTATAGTAGATACGGGAATGGGCGCAATGCATCCACAAACGGGCGCGCCTCACGGATGGAGAGAACGGGGAGATTTCATATGTATAACCTATCGCGTCGATCATTCATGAGGGCCGTTGGCGGCTCGGCCGCCGCACAAGTCCTGTTGTCCGGCGTGTCATCCTCGCATGCCGCGGCAGGAGCGCCAATCCGGCACGCCGTTATTGGCGTTGGCGGACAGGGTTCCTCGCACGCGAAGGCGTTCTCCGCTTGCGATGATTGCGAAGTCGTTGCGGTCTGCGACGTGGACGCGGGCCGGTTGAATCGACTGGCTGCGGCCCTGCCCAACGGAGACCGAGTCAGGAAATCCGCCGATTTCCGCGATATTCTCGCGGACGGGTCCATCGATACCGTGAGCATCGCGACGCCCGACCATTGGCATACGCCCATTGCGCTGGCGGCCCTGAAAGCCGGCAAGCACGTCTACGTCGAAAAACCGTGTTCGCATAACGTTCGCGAGGGAATCTTGTTGGCTGCGGCCGCGGAGAAGACCGGGCTGTGCGTGCAACACGGCACGCAGTACCGAAGCACCGCCAGCACCCGCGAAGCGGTGGAACGCTTGCGGGAAGGCGTCATTGGAAAGGTGCGCGCCGCGAAAGCGATCAACCACCAGTTCCGTGAGCCGATAGGGCGCGAACCCGACTCCGACCCGCCGCCAGAAGTGGACTACGATCTCTGGCTCGGGCCGGCGCCGCTGCGCCCGTTTTCCAAGAACCGTTTTCACTACAATTGGCATTGGCATTGGGACTATGGCACCGGCGACATCGGCAACGACGGAATTCACCAGATCGATGTCGCGCGCTGGGGGCTCGGCGTCGGACTTCCCCACGCCGTGAGCGCTTCGGGCGGGCAACTGTTCTATGACGACGATCACGAAACGCCGGACACACAGGTCGTCACCTTCGAATACGACGAATGCTATCTGATCTTTGAAATGCGGCTGTGGACCGATTACCTGCTCGAAGGCCACGACAATGGCGTCGTCTACTACGGTGACAAGGGTAAAGTTGAAGTGGGGCGCAACGGCACCCGCATTACGATGATCGACGGGAAGACGGAAGAATTCGGCACCGGTCCGGACCTTGCCGCTAACGTCCGAAACTTCCTGGATTGCGTAAAGACGAATGATCCCTCCGGGCTCAACGCGCCGATTTCTGAAGGCGCCATTTCGGCGAGTCTATGCCATCTGGGCAATATCGCCACCCGCGTCAGCCGCAAACTGCATCTGGATTGGGACAAGGCAGAATGCATCGGCGACGCGGAAGCCACGAAGATGTTTACGCGAGACTATCGCAAAGGGTACGAACTTCCGGAGGTATAACCGGTATGTCGAGGTTTGTGTTTTTTTTATTCGGTTTGCTGGGTTGTGTCGCCGCGGTTCCCGAGCCGGCACTTACCTTATACGTGTCGCCGCACGGCAACGACGGGTGGTCCGGCGCCCTTCCTGCGCCCAACTCAGAAAACACGGACGGACCCTTTGCCACGCTTGAACGCGCGCGCGACTATCTCCGCGAGTTTCGCCCGGTAGCGCGGCTGAAAGCCGGCCCTATCGAGGTTCGAATAGCGGGAGGCATCTATGAGCGCAACGCAAGTTTTGAACTCGCTGAGCAGGACGGCGGATCCGAGCACGCGCCGGTTATCTATGCCGCAATGGAGGGACAGATCGCGCGGCTGGTGGGTGGACGGCGCGTCCCCGGGTTTCACAAATTAAGCGACGATGCGATCCGCGGTCGTCTGTCGCCCGAAGCGCGCGAGGCCGTCGTGGAGGCGGACCTCAAGTCGCTTGGCATTACGGACTACGGCACGCTGAAGCGCCGCGGGTTTGGTCAGGGCAGCCAACCCTCCGCGCTTGAACTATATTTTGACGGCAAACCGATGACCCTTGCGCGGTGGCCAAACGAGGGGTGGGCCAAGATCGCCGCCGTTCCCGCCGGCAAAGACGGGGGACGATTCACCTACTCGGACGATCGCCCCTCCTTGTGGCAGTTCCACGACGACATCTGGGTGCACGGGTATTGGACGTGGGACTGGGCCGATTCGATGGAACAGGTCGCGTCCATCAACAAGGAAACGAAGGAGATTGCGACGGTCCCGCCGCACGGCGTTTACGGATACAAGGAAGGCGCACGCTTTTTTGCGATCAATGTCCTCGAAGAGTTGGACCAGCCGGGAGAGTACTTTGTCGACCGCACCACCGGAATGCTCTACTTTTGGCCGCCATCGTCACTTGAATCCGCCGAAGCCTGGGTTTCGCTTCTCGAAACACCGATGCTATCCATCAAAGGCGTCAAACATGTAACGGTTCAGGGACTGTCGTTCGAGTACACGCGGGGCGGCGGCGCGGCGGTCGAGGATGTGGAACACGTGCGCATCGCCGATTGCGCCTTTTCCAACATCGGCAATTATGCCGTGAACATGAGCGGCGCCGACAGCGGTGTCAGCGGCTGCACGATGTACAACCTCGGAGACGGCGGCATCTCGATTAGCGGTGGCGATCGCTCGACATTGACGCCGGCACGCATGTATGCGGACCACAACGAGGTCCACGACTTCAGTCGGAACTCACGGACCTACACCCCCGCCATCAGCGTCAGCGGGGTCGGCAATACGGTCGCGCACAACCATCTGTACAATGCCCCCCATATGGCCATCGGACTGAGCGGAAACGATCACGTCATCGAATACAACGAGGTGCATCACGTCTGTATGGAAACTCACGACGCCGGCGCGTTTTATATGGGACGGGACTGGACGCAGCGCGGCGTTTCGATTCGATACAACTTTTTTCACCACCTCGGCAACGGCGATGTGCAGGCGATTTATCTCGACGACTGGACCAGCGGCATTTCCATCTATGGCAATATTTGCCACGGCGCGCTGCGCGCGGTCCTGATCGGCGGAGGACGCGACAACGTCGTCGACAATAACATTTTTGTCGACTGCAAAATCGGTGTCCACATCGACCAGCGAGGCATCGGATGGGCGAAGAATTATTTCAACGGCGAGACCCCGACGCTGTTCGAACGACTCGAGGCGGTCAAGGGCACCGAGCCGCCCTATACGGAGAGATACCCGGAACTGAAGACGCTGCTCGAGGACGAACCCGCCCTCGCCAAGAACAATACGGTTGTGCGGAACATCTACGTGGGCCCCAAGTGGCTGGCCCTTGCTGACGGGCTCACGGAAAATACACCGTATCTTCAGATTAAAGACAATTTCACCGAAGGTGATCCGGGTTTTGTGGATGCAGGAAGACTTGACTTCAGATTGAAACCCGATTCGCCCGCTCTCGCGCTTGGCTTCAAGCCGCTGCCCTTCGAACAAATGGGCAACGGCGGACCCAGCGTGCTCAAGCAAGAACGGTAAAGCCTCCGGGACTGTGCGAATCGGAGTTTTTGAAACGTTTCTTCAACGAAGGAGCATCCGATAGCAAATCGATACGTCTCCGGTCAGCGGAAAGCCGTCTTCTATGTTGTCATGATCTTGACCGTCTTCGGTTTTTTGATTTTCGGATCGGTGTTTGTTTCCGGCGCCATGAATTTTGGGAATTTCGACAACTTTGTAGAGCGCGTAGAGCGCGGCCGCTCGATGGGTGTGCGGGCCGTCATCGGCATGGGGCTGATGATCGTTGCCGGCGTGCTACACGGTATCGGACCTCTGGGCGCCGCGGGCGCCGGTGTCGTGCTGGATCCGCAACTTGCCCGGCGCGACGTGGAATCCTGGGCGCGCATGTCCGGGGCGTGTTAAAGGACTCGTTCGACGAGGCGGGCGTTGATTCGGGCGCGATCGGCAAACGCCTCGCCGGCAATACCGAACCCGGCTTCGACGAAAAGCTGCGCAAACTTCACCAACTCCACCTCGCCGGTATTCTTACCGCCGACCAGTATGAGCGGGAGAAGGCCGAGATACTCTCGAAGAACTGACCCCCATTTTGTTCCGCGAGGGCGGACGCCACACGCTTTTCCGCGAATCAAGCCCCGTTTCGGATGCACGCCAGGCATACTCGGATTTCGGGGTACGACACTTCGCCGTTCAACGCATCGAATATCGGTTTGAGCCGGCCGTCTTCCGAGACTTTCGCGGCGGCACGCACCCGCTCGAGTATCTCGGCATTCGCCCACGGTTCGGGATTTGTGATTTGCGCCGTCTCGAGATAGTCAATCAGATACTTCTCGACCGTGCTGGTTGCGCGGCCCATCAAATGGCCTACCTCTTCGAGCGTACGCCCCTCCGAAAAGAGTTGATTTGCGTATTCCTGCGATTGGGACTTTTCGCGTTTTGGGACCGGCGCCGGCCCGTTTTCGGTTGTTTCCACGTTGTGCTGTTCGCAAAACTCGCGGATTGCCTGCACAAACTCATCCCCCAAGTCGCTCGCCTTGCGCTCTCCGACCCCCTGAACGCGCTTAAGCGCCGCGAGCGTCCTGGGCTTCCGCAAGGCCATCTCGCGTAGCGAGGCGTCGCTGAAAACGACAAAGGCGGCCACATTGCGTTCGTCGGCGATGCGCTTTCGCAACGCGCGAAGCGCTTCGAACAAGGCCCGGTCTTCCGGCTGCTCCAGAATCGCCGCGCCCTTCGACGCCTTCTTCGGCGCCGCGACCACACTCGGGGCGAGCCTTGCCCGCGCCAGTTCGGGATCGTCCGATGCGCGGCCGCCCGGGCGAAGCACGTTGTACTCGCCCGTCTTTTCGAGGTACCCCTGCGCGACCAATTGCTCGATCCAGTCGCGCACCACATTCGGCTTCTCGTGTTTGAGCGCGCCGAAGTTCCTCAACCGGTCGCCTCCCTTGGCGAGCACGCGTTCCTCCCGCTCTCCGCACAGGATCAGACGCGTGTAGGTGGGCCCGGCGATGTCGCCGATCTCGTTTACGCAATCCAGAATGGCTGCCGCGATGGACGCGCTCAACTCGTGTTTCTCGCCGTCGTCCAGGCACGCATCGCACGCGTTGCAGTTGTGGTTCGGATACAACTCGCCAAAGTACTGGAGCAATTTCCTTCGCCGGCATCGCAGTTCGGTCGCATACCGCAGCATGTCATTCAGCTTGCGCAACGCGATGTCCGTGGCACCGCCGGCGTTCTTTTCGAGAATGCTCTTCCAAAGCATGAAGTCCTGGTGCGAATAGAAGAGCCAGCATTCGGATTCCAGCCCGTCACGCCCGGCGCGCCCGGTTTCCTGCTGGTAATGCTCCAGGGATTTCGGCAGTTCGGCATGAACAACAAAGCGCACGTTCGACTTGTCAATGCCCATCCCGAACGCGATGGTCGCGACGATAATGTCCGCCTCGTCACGTGCGAACGCGTCTTGGTTGTGTTTACGGTCGGCATCCGTCATGCCCGCGTGGTACGGCAGGGCCTTGTACCCGAGGTCGCGCAGCGTTCCGCTGAGTTCGTCGACCTTCTTGCGGCTGATGCAGTAAATGATGCCGGGATTGCCGGCGTGCCGGTCCAGAATCGAACGCACCTGCCCGACCAGGGAATCGCGGCGAACGATGCGGTAGACAAGATTCGGCCGATCGAAGGATCCGATGACGATGCGCGGGTCGCGGAGCGACAGTTCCTGAACGATATCGTCACGCACGTGCGGAGTCGCCGTGGCCGTAAAAGCGTGGAGCGACGCATCGGGAAAGGCATCGCGCAACACGCGCAGCTCGCGGTACTCGGGGCGGAAGTCATGGCCCCACTGGCTGATGCAGTGCGCCTCGTCGATCGCAATAAAGGACACGCCTATGCGTCGGATGTATTCGATAAACCGCTGTTGCGCGAGCCGCTCGGGCGACACATACAGGATTTTCACATGGCCGTCGCGAATTTCGCGATCGACGTCCCGGCGCTCGCTCGCGGCGAGGCCGCTGTGAATGCAGGCCGCCGGCACGCCGTTCGCCCTCAGGGCGTCGACCTGATCCTTCATCAACGATATCAGCGGCGACACGACAATGGCCGCTCCTTCGCGCACCAGCGCCGGCGCCTGGTAACACAGGGACTTCCCGCCACCGGTAGGCAACACCACGACGGAATCCCTGCCTTCCATGACGCACTCGATTGCGTCCCGCTGCAGCGGTCGAAAAGCGTCATACCCCCAGTAGCGTTTCAATGCCTCGCGAAGCGGTGTTGATGCAACCATCCTGCGCGATCCGC
Organism: Candidatus Hydrogenedentota bacterium; assembly: GCA_045863315.1. Taxonomy (GTDB): domain Bacteria; phylum Hydrogenedentota; class Hydrogenedentia; order Hydrogenedentales; family SLHB01; genus JABWCD01. Next base: position 10,133 of record BTUX01000137.1, read on the forward strand.
CTACTTGTGCTTTATCAACCAGATTTCGGATACCAGCGTTCCCCAGCCGCCCGTGTTGCGCCACACGGTCACCTCCGGACGCGGCCCTTCGCCGATGCCTTCCTGCTTCTCAAACCAGATCCGCAGTTTGCCGTCCTGCGTCGCTTCCGCGGGCACATCGAACTCGAAAAACTTCGCTTCGTACTCCGGAAGCTCGAGGTCTTTCGCCAGCACGTGGTCGTCGGCGTAGATGGATTGCGACGTCTGATGTTGGAACTTCGCAAAGCGCGGCAAATATCTCGGGCGCACCAGCGTCACCCGGGCGCGATAGGCGGCGTCCGGATCGAGACCCGCGTATTCAAATGTAACGCCCTGCTTCTCGTCGGTCGTGAACGCCGCCGTGCGCTGCGACGGTCGGTTCGCGCCGGAAAAGTTTCCGTCGCCGTACGGCCAGCCGTATACCAGATGTGGTGATTTCTCCGGATTTCCGGCGTCGTCGTAGAATCCGCCGTCGCCCGGGTCTTCGTAGTGCGCGATGAGCCGCAACGCATCGCGCGCGCCGGTCTCATCTTCCGCGTGCTGCGCGGCGATTAGCTGCGAACGAAGCCAGCCCAGCCCGACGTAATCCTGATGAAGGTTGAAGAATCCCTCGCTCCGTACGCCGTAGATTTCGTCGCTCTCTTTGCCGAGCCGGTCGGCTTCGGCCTTCAGCGCGCTCATTTCGTCCGTGGGGGCGATGTCATCCGCCGCGGCTTGCGCCTGCCTTACGAAATCGGCCGCCGCCTCGGATTCCAAGCCCGACTCAATTGCTCGCACCGCATTCCGGTATGCCGTGTTTTGACGGGCGACGTCGAGCTGAATGTACTTTTCCAACAGCGCCTTCTGCATGTACTGCCGCCACAGGTAGTTCTTCTTCATGACATGCGCCGGCATGGCGCGCCCCGCCTCGCGCAACAGATTGATCTGACGGTCTATGCCCGTATTGCCGAGTATGGGCCTCGACAAATTCTCTTCCTGTTGCAGGATCGCCTCGGTCATCAAGGGCGCGGCTTCCGCGCCGAAAAACATGCGCGCGTATTCATGGACCACGGCGTCCAGCGGCGTATGCGGCGCCCACAAGAGGCGCTGCCACATCCACTGATTGAAATGATCGTGGTGCCCCTCCGAATACACCACGTCGCCAATCCCGTAGCGCATCGTTTCCTGAAAGGCGAAGTAATAATTCCGGGGCCGCGCGTGAAACGTCCGTCGATCGTACACGCGAGCGAGATTGGGGTCGGGCTTGCGCTCGTACAGCCATCGTTCGTTGCGCGGCGGCAGGTCCTTGTTTCGGTCCGCGATGAGTTCATGGTCCATCAATCCGTATTGCGAATACACCCAATGCGTGATGTCGGTGTAGAAAAGCAGGTCGATGTTCGGCGGCAATTGATGGACGATCTCGAGCGCGTACCGGCCCATCGATCCGAACCCGGGATATCGGAACAAGTCCATCCGGTGGTCCTGCCTCCGGCCCGGCATCCAGCCCATTGCGTTCGACCCGGGACCGTACG
>BTUX01000138.1:0-11607 GCA_045863315.1 Candidatus Hydrogenedentota bacterium
CCTGCGCAGGCCCTTCAAATGAAACCTGCAAGTTTCTCGCGACCCGGATTCATATTCTGGGTGCAAGAGAGTCGGCGACCCCCCTATTTCTATTGAAAAGAAAATTTGGATCATCTCCGCCAATCCGGTACCCCTTCATGCTATGCTGTTGAAAACCGTTTGAAAGCAATAAAGTGAGGTGGAGCCGGGCGAATGCGAATTTCGCTCCTCTGTTCATTGGCCGTGCTGACCGTTTCCCGCGTTGCGTTCTGCGATCCGCTCCGCATCGATGCCGTGGACATGCGGGTTCGGACCGCGGGCGGCGCGCAACATCGAGTGTGGAACCTGTGGTCCACGGGCGAGCTGGCGGAGTTTGTCGAGATTCCGGGCGACGGTGAGTACACGCTGACTGTACGCGCGCACGGCACTCCCCTGGGCAACGTGTGGCCGCGGATGGAGATTCGGATTGACCAAACGGCGATTCACACCGTAGTCGTCGATAGCGCCACACCCAAAGACTTTTCCTTCCCGTTCACCGCGGAACGCGGAACGCACAAGGTGGCCGTCGCATTTCTCAACGACGCGGTTTCTCGAAACGAGGACCGCAACCTATACCTGCATGCAATCGACATTCGCGCCGCCGACGCCGGCGCGCGCATTGTCCTCGCCGACCCCCGGGAATGGGAAGCGGCGTGGTCGTCGCGGGCCGCCGAAATGGAGGAACGGACAGTCGCGGAAGCCCGCGAGGCGATCGAGCGAATCCGCAAGAGCGACGCGGTGCTTCGACTCGTCGATTCGAACGGCGCGCCGATCCCGAACGCGAACGTCGCCGTGCGGCAGACCGCCCACGACTTCCTTTTCGGTTGCAATATTTACGGGTTCGACATGCTCGATACGCCGCACGACAACCAACTGTACAAGCAGCGTTTCGAGGAATTGTTCAATTATGCCACGCTCGGCTTCTACTGGCGTTCGTACGAACCCGAACGCGGAAATCCGCGCTACGCTTACACGGACACGGTGATTGCGTGGTGCGCGGAACGCGGCATACGACTCAAGGGCCATCCCCTGCTGTGGGACCACCGCGCGGCGGAGCCTGTGTGGGCCGACGGGCAGCCCGGCGTAGATCTGCAGGAACGTCGCGTGCGCGACATCGTGTCGCGCTACAAGGGCAAGATTGAATTCTGGGAAGTGGTGAACGAACCGGCGCACCTCGACGGCGTGAAGATTGAAGCGCCGTATCGTTGGGCTCGCGACGCGGACCCGGCGGCGCATCTGATCGTGAACGATTTCCATGTCATGGCGAACGGGTATCCGCCCTTCTACGAATTGCTCGAAAATGCGGTGCGCGACGGCGTGCCTTTCGACGGCATCGGCATCCAGGCGCACGAGCCGCGCACCATGCGCTTTCCGCTCGACCAAGTAAAAGGGTATCTCGATCGCTACGCAACGCTCGGCAAGGCCCTTCACATCACCGAATTCACGCCCACCTCCGCCGGCGAGCCCATTACCGCATCACACATCCGCGGCGTGTGGGACGAAGCCGCGCAGGCGGACTATGCCGTAAAATTTTACACCGTATGTTTTGCGCATCCCGCGGTCGTGGCGATTACGTGGTGGGACTTGTGCGACGCTCGATCGTGGCTCCGCGGCGGCGGCTTGCTGCGCGCGGACCTCAGCCCGAAACCGGCATACACCGCGCTGCAACTATTGATCCATAAGGATTGGAAAACCTCGGCAGAAGGCAAAACGGACGAAAGCGGGATGTTTCGCTTCCGAGGGTTCCATGGGCGTTACGCCGTTGTTGTTGAGCATAACGGCGCCGTGAGCAGCGGGCAGTTCCATCTTCCAAAAGGGCCGGCGGAGACCGTAGACGTAGTCATGCGCTGACCACGTGAGGGACGATCGATGCAGGATCCGGTTCGGGCGCGCCGTCTTACCGACATGGAAGTGTACTTCTACCAAAAGGAAGGCTACCTCATGGCCGAACACACTGAGCGAAAAGTATGCGTGCGCGATGCGTGCGGAGGTCCTCGAATTCCTCGACATCATCGGCCTCGCAAAGACCAAGCTGCGTCAGACCAAACCGTACCTCGCCGGAAGTTGCATCGATGGTCTTGTCAACAGCGCGAATCTCGTTGAACCGGCGTCGCGGTTGATGCAGGGCCCGAGCACGCTGTATTCGCCGCTCACCGCGGTGAAAAGTCCTGGCGGCACGGAATTTCACTTTCACCCCGACAATCAATACACGCGCTTCGACGGACCCGGCATCAATTTCTGGTTCGCACGGAAGGAGATGACCACGAAAAACGGCTGCCTGCTCATCGCCCCGCGCACGCATCGGAACGGCACCATCGAGGGCACGGAAGGCCCGGACAAGGACGGGCATCGGACGGTGGAGCGCGTCCCGGAACACGTGTTGCCCGCGCGCATGCGCTCCGGCGACTGCGTCGCCTTCAGCCGGTTGGCCGTGCACGGCTCCGGCTTGAACGCGACGAATGGCCCGCGCGTGGCGTATGCCGTGAAGTTCTTCAGAGACGACATACGCACACTTCACCCCGACGGAGAGTGGCGGCTTCTGAAGGAGTTTCCGCGCATCGACCCGAAGCTCGTCGCCGAGATTACGGCGGACAACATAGCTTGATCTGCGCCGCGCATTCGATGGCGGCCCCCAACTCCATCACGTCGGCACGCCGTCTATCGGATCACTTCACGGCGGGGGAGGTACGTCTTTGAAGGCGTCACGTTGCGACGGGACTCGGCCGCGGCGGTCCGACGGATGATAGATGTAATAGACGCGACCCTTGATCTCGCCGTACGGCCGGCCCTTCAACCAGATATGGCTGTCTTCACTCTCGTTGCGGTTGTCCCCGAGCAGGAACACCTCACCCCAGGGGACCTCGACCGGCCCCAGCGTATACTCCATTTCTTCCTTAATATAGGCCTCCGTAATCGGCTGGCCGTTAACGAACAGGTGGCGATTGCTGACCTCGACGACGTCGCCCTGCAACCCGACAATCCGCTTCACGAGATAGGCCTCAGGCTCCTGCGGGTCAATTGTCACAACGATATCGCCTCGCTCGTATCTGGACGACGACAAGGTGACGATGCGGTCTTTGGGCAACAAGGTCGGTTCCATCGACGCGGTGGGCACCTCGAAGAAGCTCATGTCCTTCCAGCCGATCAGAATGAAGCAGGGCGCGAGTAACAACAGGATCGCCGCGGCGATGGCCATGCGGATTTCCCGAAACGTCAGTCTCATCCCGCCCACGTTGAACCCGCCGCCCACGCTGCGGGGCGCGGAAATCGCCTGCGGAATCTCGAACGGCTTGGGCTCGAAAATCGACATGTCCACCGCCGGTTCGCCCGAAGTCTGCCCTTCCCGCTGCGCACTGCCGTCCAACGACAGCGGCGGCTCGGTGTCCTCCCGGCTGTGCTTCAACTGGTCTTCGATCTCGAGGTAGCGCTTGCGCAGCTTGTCCCGCTGGCGCAGAAGGTCGATATTCTTCGGGGATTTTCGCAGGTCCTTGACGACGTACCTGTAGTTCTTGCGGATGCGCCCCGCCTCCGCGCGCAATTCGTGTATGTCTTCCCTGCTCAATGCCATGTGTGTTCAATGCTTCGCGTGCACTGCCACGGCATCATATCCCGTCCCCGCCCGCCCCGCCAAACCGGTCCTGCGCTTAGTCCTATCCACCACGGCCAACCCGCACGCATAGTCCCCCGTCGCCCAGGACGGCCCGCGCGCGACAAGCCGAATCCCGGCCGCGATACGCCCCCGCCGCGACCCGACCTTCAGTACCCTTGCAAGTGGCGCGACGATACCTTCCCCTTACGTCACAGGTGGCTTGACTCGGCGGTGTTTCGCGATAGCAGGTGATTCACGAAGGTGTTTCGCGAAGTTGAAACCACTCGGCGGCGTTTTGTAAAGTACTTTGTGCGCAATTTCAGGCCGGTGTTCATGGCCGACGAGATCTGCGCGCCCATATTCCGCGATAGCTCAGTCGGTAGAGCGGGTGGCTGTTAACCACTAGGTCGTAGGTTCGAGTCCTACTCGCGGAGAACACAACATCGCGAACGCGTCCGTTCGCGGTTGCGCTATATGGAGGTCCCCGACTTAGCCAGTTTGGGGACCTCCCGCTTTCTTACCTCTTTACTGATGTGAGCTGTATTTTTGGCGTCCTTTCCTTACTTCCTCTCTACCTCTATGGCGGCAGATGCTTGCTCTGTGTTTCACTTTCGCATCCTGAGAGATTCAGGGCTCTTCACTGCCGCACTTGAGCGCAGCTGCATAGACCAAGCGGGTTGCGAAATCTGCAAAACACTCTTCAGCCAACTGTTCCCTACCGTCGCTCCACGTTCGCGAGAGACCGAAAGTGCCTCCGTGAAGATTGAGCCTCATTTTTCCAGCCTCCTGGTCCAAACTAAATCCCACATTGTTCCCGAAGATCGAAGCCTGCGTATAAGCATACCCATGCTCACTCACACTCACAGCAACCGTCAATCCGAACTCTTCCAGAAAGAAGAGCAGGGCGTTCATAACTCGCTCCGCCCGAGCCTGCATGTCCGCTCTGACTTTGATATCCAATAAGGGCGGTCTTCTTGATCGGCCGTAAGGTGGCATATCGTTCATTGAATGGCATTTCACACGTCTGTACTCATCGAGCAAGCGATGAACCTTTTCAAAGTCCTGCGGGAGATTGACTGCGAGTCCCGGCGATGCAAGTCGTTCAATCAAACCCCTCGCGTGCGCGCGAGCGGAAGCGGAACAGATTTCAGGTAACCCGTGGTAGCTCGTAATTCTTACGTCGGGATTATTTTCCTGGTCAGGAAGGGGTTTCACTCGTACCGATTTTCCGCTCGAGACCTTCTGCCAATGGCCTGTTTTGGGCCTGGGGATGTTATGGCTATTGCACAAGTAGACGATTTGCTCCGGTCCGATCCGATATTCGGCGGCGATCTCGATTACGGGTCGAGACCATATTTCGTCGTATAACTTGCGTCTGCTGGTTAGCGTCTCCTTAATGCCGAGCAATTTAGGGCGCCGCTGGACGAAAGACGTTTGGGAAGGATTTCTTGGATAGAAGTTGCGGCGTTCCTCTGCTCTCTGTCGTTTGGCGTAGAAGTCGGCAATTTTCCGTTTTAGTGCGGCTGGCTTCTGATCGAGCGTACGGCAAATCTTCAGTGTATTGCAGAGAACCGTGAGTTGCGCGACGTCCAGCGTCTCCGACAGGAATTCCAAGAATTTCCACGCTTCTCTCGGATCGAGATCACAGATTGCCGCACGAACGTCTCGGTAGGCGTATTGGTCATCAGGCACCCAGCGAGCGCCACGGGAAATCCAGCGTTTCACGCGATCTATGTCGCCGTATCCAAATCGCCGGTCACGGTAAAGGTCAAACCGGTACCGAGGTTCCCGAAACAGCCCGTCTAGAACTGAGGAGCCTCCGTTCGGTTTGTTGTTTATGTTGGCCCCACGTTCCACAAGATACTCAGCCACCTGAATGGCGGCATCGCGAAAGACAAAGACGTGCCCTAAGAGAGAGTTCAAATCATCGCAATCCGGCGATGGCTTCATGATCTTCAAGGCTTCAAGATTGCTCGTGAAGACGGCATCCATTAGCGCGCTCGTCCACTCCTCCGGATCATCTTCAGGGTTAAAGCGATCCGGCGCCGACAGCCTAGCGTTTCCGCCCATCCATATGGTCAGCGCTATCCATTTGAGATGATTCTCACGTACAAAACACTTCAGTGCCATGGCCAACTGCTTTTGAGATTCCGGTATCGACGGCGCGTACTCGCGAATCAAGCCGATCAAGGGCCTGGGCATTGCAAGAATCATATCGGTTAGTCCCGTTTCCGAATCGATCTCGGTCCATCGATCCAGGAAATAGCGCATCAGATCCTTGTCATTGCAGCCCGCAATATTCTCCAAGTCGACTGACCGAATGTCAGCGACGTAACGGAGGAGGAGCCACACAAGGTCTACCCTTCTCGAGCCGGCAGCTTGATGCAATGCCGCCTGCAATGAATCCTGATCAGGCCAAGCTGACGCGAGAATTTCGACCATAGAATGAAATCCCTTGTCGACGGCAATCTCGAGCGGCTGGGCTTTGCGGCTGCCCATTTTGTAGAGGGGCTTCTGGGCAGCGATCCACGTCTGGACGTCGAAGAGCCGGCCCGTACGAACATAGTCGCGGAGCTCCGCATTTTCTTCGTCAGATTGTGCTAGCGCCCAGTGCATGCCTATCGTCCACTAAACAAAAGTGCGCCAAGGAACCGGAGGAAGCCCTTTTCATCGTGCGCAATACGGATTGTAGACGATCACGGTAGGTTTCGGGCCAACAAGCGTGCTTACGAATCGCGATCTGCAAAATGGCGAAACGTGTAAAGAAGTAATCCATTCGAGTTGTTGCTCGCGATAGCTTATTGCGGGATTACTCAGCAGGACTCACAACATTCAATGAGGCTGTCGGCAAAGGTAATTGTTCATTGCCATCCTGGACTACATAGCCCATTGCGCGGTAGCCACGAACGCGCTTGGCGAACATGCGCGCAAGCATAAGGACATTGGCGTCGACGTAGTCATATACACGGACTTCGCGCTTGTTTCCGTGTAGACGGTGCAATCGACCAACGTATTGCTGCAAAGTACCCCGCCAAGATATGGGCATGGCGAGAAAGAGCGTGTCGAGGCGCGAGTAATCAAACCCTTCGCCAACGTACCGGCCGGTAGCGAGGATGACGCGACGGGGCTTATCGGCCTCGATCAACAACCTGCTTCTGAGGGCATCACGCTCCTTCTTTGTCGTGCCGCCTCGAAGCACGATCACGTCGTCAGCCCTGCCTTTCAGTAACGATTCGAGCGTCATCAAATGCTCGACGCGTTCGGTAAGAACGAGAGGAGAACACCCCCTGTCGATGGCGGCGGCAACATCGGCCACGATCTGACGGTTACGTGGCATATCTTGAACCAATTTGGCATAGACGTCGTGAATAGTCGGCTCTGCGGCTTCAATGGTGAACCGAGTTTCCCTGGGGATAACGAAGTGATCGAAAGGTCTTCTGGCACTGGCTTGCTTGATGTGAACTCGGTGCCGAATTGGCCCGCATTGCATGAAAATGATCGGGTGATGCCCGTCCTTTCGGATGGGTGTGGCCGTGAGACCAAGCACATACTTGGCTTTGACTTCTTTCATGATGCGTTCAAATGTGAAGGCGGAGACATGATGACATTCATCCACAATTACGTGACCATAGTCCGCAACGAGGTCGGCCACTTCGCCTTTCTTTTGAATGCTTTGTAGCATAGCAATGTCGAGAATCCCAGTTGCCTTCTTCCGGCCTGCTCCGACTGCTCCAATTGTTTTTCTGCTCATACCCAGGAACAGAACCAACTGTTCGCGCCACTGCTCCAGCAACGTTGTTCGATGAACCAGGACCAAGGTATTCTTCCGGCGTTTCGCTATAGCCCAAGCCGCCAACACTGTTTTGCCGAAACCGGGCGGCGCCACGAGTACACCGTCATCGTGTTTGAGTAACCGAGTCGCCGCCTCTTCCTGCTCAGCACTTAGCTGTCCCTGAAAGATGAATTCCACATCGTTGCCGGAATGGCATTTATCCTCCAATTCCATGCCTATTCCAAGGCCATGGAGAAATGTTTGGAGCTCGGTAACGCATCCTCGCGGAAGTGCAAGATGCCGTGGAAATTCTTCCGCGCAGCCGATGACCCGTGGTTTACCGAAGGTTGATAGCCTCATGGCTTGTGCGGCGTAGAATTCGGGGTTCTGAAACGCCGCAAGTCGAATAATCCTGTTCGTCAGAGCAGGGTTAAGGCCTTCCTTCTGGATGTAGAGCAGGTTACTTTGCACGACGGTAATGCAGCAGGGAAAGGGACCGGATATCTGCCTGTCGGGCTGCCTCTTCGATGGAGTCAATGTCCACGGATCTTGGTCTGCTGATTCGTCGGTAGTCGGTAGTCGAACACCGAGGACCATATCGCGGCGTTCCGCCTCATTGACGATCTCTTGAACCTCGTTCCGGTTAAGCCGTTGGACTGACTCCAGGAATCTCCATTGCTCCGGATGAGGTTGGAACGCATCGTCCAAGAATTCTGAGTTCCCCGCTTTGCGCGGACCACGCTGTAACGGCAACGCGATGAGATTCCCGAATCCGCCTTTGGGCATTGTGTCCTGATTCGGAAACAAGCGATCATACGACGCCAAACCTACCTGATGCCGTTTATCCATCGCGGTTGTCAGAATCGCGCTGCCCAGCTTTCGGGCCAGCGCTGCGGGCATGGCTTCTTGGAAGAATACCCAGATGTGCCCGCCTTTTCCGGAACGTGAGCGTTCCAGATAAGCCTGCACGCCCATGGCTCCGCAAGTTTCCAGGAAGGCACGCGCATCCTCCTGCCAACTTGCTTTGTCAAAGTCAGCGGCGAGAAACCAACAAGTTTCGTCTTGAAGTAGCGGATAGATACCGATGGTTTTGTGCCCAAGAAGGTGGCTGCGAATGACTTCATTCGTTAGAGGAAGATAGCTACAGTTCGTGCACTTTCCTCCAGGCTTCTTGCAGAGAATCGGATCCCATTCATGGGCACATGCAGGCGAATAGCCGGATCTACCTTTCTTGCTTTCCCAGCGCACAGCGTAAACGTCTTCGCGTCCGCGGAACAGTGAGCGAAAGAGCTGGATACGTTCGTCGGCAATCAATTGCGGCGCGTGGGTCGCACGTATGACGATTGCCTGATCGGGTTGTGACTCGACACGAGGTTGTGGTGGATGGTTCTTGGCGAGTGACGAGGCAGGCTTTACGGAAAAAGCCGCCAGCATGCCTTTAAGTTTTGCATTCTCATCCCGAAGGCGGCCGGCTTCCAATTGGGACTGTCTTAACTCGCCTCGCAACTTCTCAATCTCGTCCATCATGTGTGTTCTCTTGACTAATCCGGCGCCAAGGTCCGGGAGCAGTCCAAGCCATTCCAGGAGTACTATTCTCGAGAATGGCCGCGACCAGAGGACTCAGGAATTTCTTGATGGCCAACGCCACATCGAGAAATGTCGTCGAAGTCCCGAGGTTACTTCTTTTCAAGAAGGCCTGCCATTGGGTATCTTTTCCCTTGTCCAACGCAAACGAATCCTGAAAGACTGTGGGCTCGCCAGGCAAGGATGTATTTCGCGCATCAAACGTCGCCGAAATCGCGGTAGCCAGTGCGACGCCGCTGAAATCGAACGCACGGGACAGCGCCCAGATGTCGTAGAAGTCCTTCATGCGACTATTGAGTACACCTAGCTTAACCATGGCTTGAAACTTCTCAGCAATGACGCTCTCCATGCTGTAGCCGCTCATGGACGGCGCCGGGAAGTCCAGAAGCGTGGGGTAAAAAATTCGGCACGGTCCGGGAGAAACCACGTCGCCGAACCCTACGTCCACCTGAAGCGGCGTCCGTGCGCTTCCGAGAGTCCCCTGAAAACGCACGCGCAGACCCTCGTATTCGGCATCCTCGGTAATACGTGCCGCTGTCACCGAGCTTGCGTCAAAGGTTAATCCATCGGCTACCACGTCTTGTCCGCATATCTCTTTTATCGCAGCGACGATTGTCTCTTGGTTATTTCCAATCCTTCCGAGAAGGTCAATATCCTTGGCAAACTGCTGATCGGCTGCTGATCAAACAGTTATAAATTTTTGCAGTCGTGAATCAAAGATGTAAAATTGATACAGATTAAAACCATCAAATAAAACATTTTGTCACAGTTCACAAATAGATTCGTATTCCCATTTTTCCTCTTGACAAATCCCTTTTTTTGCATTATAAAGCACAACGTTTGGGGGTTTAGACGGTGCATGTTCTTGGGGAATTAAGTAGAAGTTGGAAAACGTAAAGTTCCTGCCGTACCGATCTTAGCCCTGTGGCATTCAGCGGTGCAGTTCGAATTTGGTGAGGGGCATCAAGTGCGAGTTGCGGCATCTACTTCACTTGCCACTGCAGATCTCGAAGTGGTTCAGGTCGATGTGGCTCTTGCTGTCCTCGAACAGGCGTTCGATGTGCCAACGGCTGAAGGCGACGTGGAGCAGGACCTCGGGGGCGGTGTCGTGAGGGGCGTTGGACAAGAAGTATTTCACTTCGCCGGTCAGGACGTGACGGGCGACGAGGAGCCAGCATTGCTCGCGGGGGATTCCGTTGGGGCAGGGGATGAAGCGCACGACACGCGCCTGCCACACTTCGGGCCCTTTGTCCGTGTTCTTCACATGGAAGCATTGCCAGGACGGGCCACCCCTTTTCCACAAGGTGTCCACGCGCTTGGGGCGAGGGATGGGGCCTGCCGCGCACTGCCGCTCGAACGATCCGGTGTCCACCCAGCCCGCCATCGAGCGGGGCACTTCGAGCACGTAGAAGTCCGGAACGCCTCCATAGGCTTCATCGGCCACGAGATACTGGAACCGGATGCCATTGCGGGCGGCGCAGTCGAGCAGCTGCAGCGCGATGCGCCACTTGGGACGGTAGACGACCTCGTCCGGGATGTGCGCCTCACGGCAACGCGTGCGGTCTTCGTGCCTAGTCTCCTTGGGCAGGTACAGGTCGCTGTCCACCAGCGCGTGGAACTCGCCCGCCGCGTAGCCCAAGTGCACCGTAACGACGCAGTTGTCTTGCTTGCCCCGGCTTCCGCATCATTGGCGCTGCACGCCAACGGTCTTCTCGCCCTTCTTGCCAAAGCTCGTCTCGTCGATAAGCGCAATCGCGTTGGGATCGGCGTGTTGTTTTGCCACCACCTCCAGAATCCGGCGCCGCACCCCTTCATGGTGCCAATGATACCGTTCCAAAAAATGCTGCAAGGTCCGCGGCGGCATCCCGGCCGCGAGCGCCATCGGCTCCACGCTCTTTCGCGGCAAGGCGCTCAATTGGCCCTCGACATAGGTCCTCCAATGCTCCCGTTTGTGTGTGTGCCGTATGCAGTCCTCAAACCGCTTCAAGAACCACGTCGGTTGGCAACGCAACGCCTTCATCTCTTCCAGTACCTTCCACTCGTTCATGCGGTCTCTCCCCAACCGCATGCCCATCGCCATGAAAAATATCGGCAGGTTCCGGCAAAAACGTCAGCGACGATAAATCGAACGCGGGCAAAATGTTGGGGACAATCCCATCCGGCACGGGGGCGTCGTAGGGTTAAGGTGTGCGCGCGAAAAAACGAGAATACTAGGTCTAATAATTTAAACAATCATTTAAATTTTTTCACAAAAAGCAATTGACAAATATGGACGGGTATGATTAAGACTCGCCGGTGTCGTTAGGGTTGTGCTTGAGGGTTTGAGCAGGAGGGAAGTGGTTTTAAGAGGGGAATTCATCATGGGAATCGCGAAATTGCGGAAGGCGCGAACGAGTAGTTGCTTGCAGTTGATATTTGCGAGCTTGCTGTTTTTTATCGGCGTGGCAGTAGCTTATGGTGCGGCCCCAATGAAATCACCAGCAGTTCCAATTGCCGTTACCACAATTTTTGCGGGGAACGCCGCTATAAACAGCAAACCAGTAGGGTATTCAAAGAGGACAGAAGCAAGTGGAACGATAACAGCAGATTAGATGCCGCAGACCAAAAAGCCCGTCAAGGAGTTTGCCGACGAGAAAGCCGAGTC
>BTUX01000139.1:0-11586 GCA_045863315.1 Candidatus Hydrogenedentota bacterium
GTACTTGTACCCCTCGTCACACCACTGGAAATGTGTGCGGCGGCCGTGTTTTTCGAATGATTCGATGATGCCGGACTGCGACAGGCCGATCCGGCGGTTTCGCAGCATGATCGCATTCGTGCGTTCGTTGTGGGTGGGCACGAGCGTGACCGTTTTCGCGTAAAGGTAGGCGAACTTGAGCGTGCGACGGTAGTCCTCGAAGTTTTCATGCAGCGATGGAAACGTCTCCACGAGATTGCAGATTTCGTAGGATTCGAGACTCTGCTCGGCGCACGGATTGGTGCCCGCCACTTTGGTGTCGACCCAGTTCATACCGTCTTTCAGCCGGCCGTACGCGCGCGCATTTTCGAGCCAGAAATATCCCGGTTCGCCGTTCTTGGCCGTCTGGGTCCCGACGTGCGAATAGTCCATGCCGATGCTGGCGGTCACGCTGTTGTTGGACGCCCATCGCCACGCCATCAGCTTGTCGCGGTTCAACTCGGGATCCTTGAGCTGCAGATACTCGGCGTCGTCCGGCCCGCCCAGTGCCAGTTCGGCGGTGCGGCGAACGCCGCCGGAGACAACGCACTTGCCGATCACGTTCATCAGGTCGGTGATGTCGGATGACGTAATCCGCTCACCCACGCGCGGGCCCAGCACCTTGTCAATATTCTCGATGCACTCGATGAGCGGCCCCGGCCCGGGCGCGATGCCGCCAAAGGTCCGGATGATCGAACCCATCGGCCGGATCAGGGAGTAATCGATCTTCGCGGGCCGCTTTCCGCGCCCCACGTACGATTCCAGAACGCAACGCGCAAGATCGACCCAGCCTTCTTTCGAGTCCTCGACGACGTGGGTGTATTCGGCGATACGCGGCGGATGAATCATCACGCTGCCCGCTCCTTTGGTGTCGAACGCCACGCCTACGCCGAGCATGGACATGTCCATCAGGAAGCAGAAAGGGTCGGAGAAATTGAAGCTGATCTCATCGGTCGATACAAACGCGCAGTTATTCAGGGCCGCGCTGCCGCGCTCATAAATATAGTCCGTTCCCATCATCCACAGACCGCGGCCCGGGGGGAGGAAACGGAACTCCCACATGAGCTGGTACATCTCCTGGGCGGAGCGCTGCGCCTTCTGCGTGTTCCACGGCAGCTTGAGATTGCGGCAGTGGTTCATCTGGATCGTGTAGCAGCCCTCGACCACGCGGCGGACGGTTTCCCAGTACTCCTCCGTGCGCCCGTTGCCTTCGGCGACGGGCCGGGCGTACGTCCGTTTATACGTCACGTACCCCAGCGGGCCCCAGTTCGGCTGCCGGCCGCGGAACTGATCGATGAACTTCTCGGACAACCGGAACCGCTCTTTGGCTTCAAACAACATGGCACATCCCCTCGCGGCTTGCTACACCTTCCTGTTTCGGGTCTTTACCCACGGCAGACCTTCCACCATTTCCACTTCGTAATCTCCGAGCAGGCTTGTGTACCGGTCCTTGACCGCCTCGTAGACCTTTCCGAACACAAGCCGGAGTTCCTCTTCCGCATCGGGCGCGGTCCGCATTTCGATAACGTGCCGCAACGCGCGGAAATTGCAGGACCACCCGATCGTCGTCGCCACGCCGTCGGGCGCCACCCGCCGGAATGCCGACGTGAGCTTCTTTTTCACGTCGAATTTCTTCTCGCTGTCGATTGCGTACACGGCCGCCAACGACTGCTGCACCTCTTCAAGGTGTTTGATGGTGCGACCGAAGATGGCGAGGGCCTCCTCGTTTTCGCGGATGTGCGTCGGTACGTAGGCGGACAATCGGTCCAACCGTACGAAACGCAGCGACTCCTGCGAAATCGCCGTGCCTGCACGATGCCGAACCAGTTCATGCGTGAACACGCGGCTCACATCGGCAAATACAAAATTCAGCACGGCATGTTCGATGACGCTGCCGTGCCCGACCTCGAGCACGTGGCCGAGATAATTGGCGTTGCCCTTTCGGACGCGGGTGACGTTGGGATTCAGCCCGGGCTCGAAGGATCGATAGCACAGCCGTCCGTACACCTCGCACAGCCGCTCGGCATCGCTCGGCGCATCCGTTGTCCACTCCGGGGCGCCAACGTGATTCAGATACGCTTGGAGGCCTTCCTCGACGATCCGGGTTTCGCCGATGAGGAATACCTTTGGTTCTACGAATTCCATTCTATCATTCAGTCTCTTACGCTCACTTCAACGAGAAATAGACTTAAGCTATTTATTTTAAATGATTTATACCTTCTCTCCAGCACCCGACGCGACTTAATCCGAGCCGTCCTACACCCCTTGGATGCCGAGATTATAGAGACCGGTTCGCCAAATAGTCCACAGGGAATTCGGTGCTCTAGAGTTCCCAAACTCGGGAATCGTCGGCATTCGCCGGAACGTGCGGTTGAAACTTCACAAGCTATTAAACTATAATTACTTAGGGAGTGCCTTTTCCGAGTGAATCGTCTCGGATACATGGAGCCGACGGGAAACAGCGCACCCCCATGTTCGATGCGTTGAGCCGACGGTTTTGGGTTGTGTTCGGCGCAGCCACCGTCGTGCAGCCGTACAAGAGAGACCATGCGCGTTCCCCTTCCCCGGTGGCGACTCATGGAAGCCAACCACCGACGCATCACGCAGAGTAGCACAGGTCGGCCGGTTTTTCAATATGTTGTATCGGAATGATTACGGCCACATGATATTGGATATTCGTCGCAATTCTAAGCCCGTTCCGTTAAACTGCTTCCAACGAAGTTCGTCCTGTGTGGTATAAGTTCGACCTCGCATTTCTTTCAGGTGGACGCGCAAGGTGGAAAGAATGACTGAACCGAATTCGACAAGTCGAGGGGAACGTGCCCTGCGTAACCTTCGACCAGTTCGCGTGCTTCATCCCATGCTGCTTGCGTTGGTGCCGCTGTTGGGCTTGTATGCTCAAAATGCAAATATTCTTCCCGTCACCGCCTTGGCGAGGCCCGGGTGTGTACTCGTTGGGTTGTCCGCGCTGGTGTGGGCGGTAGGATGGGCGGCATTGGGAGACCGGTATCGGGCGGGACTGATTGCGTCCTCCATCCTGGTCCCGCTGATCGTGACATGGGGAGTGCTGGAGGACCTGATCAGCGCGGTTGTGCCGTTCCTGGCGACGTGGACGCCCGCGGCGTTTTACGCGGTGTACGTGTGCATATTCGGGGCGATCGTGGCGTTCCTTGTGTACCGGGACCGATCGAACATCGCGAGAATCAGGCGGGTGCTGTTGGCGGCCGCGCTCGTTGCGGGGATCGGCCTGGTGACGGCCTCGTTCGCCCTGGCCCCTCTGTTTGGAAGGCGCGCGGCATGGATGATCGCGGCCTATTTGATTGCGACGGTTTTTGTGATCACCGCGGTCTGGAGGTACGAAGGCGACGTCACGCGCGCGACGCGTTCCCTGAATTGGTTTGCCGCGATTCTGCTTGGGTTGTACGCAGCCTCGGTGTTTTTCAGTCGTTCGCCCGCGGGCGGTATTTCGGTTCCGCCCTTGCCCCTGCCGGAATCGGTCTCGCAGATGCCTAAAGATCGCCTGCCGGACATCTACTTCATTGCCCTGGACGGTTACGCGAGGTCGGACATTCTCCGCAGCGAATTCTCGTATAACAATCTGACGTTCGAGGACGGCATGAAGACCAACGGGTTCCAGATCGTGCCGGAAAGCCACTCGAACTACACGCAGGCGGTGCTATCGCTGACGGCCTGCCTGAATATGGAGTATTTGCACGCCATGGGCGCCCCGGCCGCGCGCACCGGGGCGGACATGAACCATGTCATACGGTTGTATCACGATAACCGCGTGTTCAAAACCCTTCGGGAGATCGGCTACAGCATCGTCGCGTTCTCGCCGGGGCTTGAATCGTTGGAACCGCGGAGCGAAGGAGTGGCCATACTGGCGCCGCCCCATTCCGTGGGTGAATTCGAGATGGTCCTGCTCGACCGGACAGTCGCGTCGCGTGTAATGCAGGCCGTGTACTACCTGAAGTACCAGAACCCTGCGTACTGGAGATACGCGTTTCGGCGCGAACGGATACTGTACGCGTTCGACGAGATGGCGCGGCTGGCGCAAACGGAGTCTTCCGCTCCGCGGCTTATTTTCGCGAATCTGCTGATTCCCGAGCCGCCCTATTTGTTCACACGGGACGGCGGGCGGGCGCAACCGTTTGGCCAAGGTTCGCTGGCGATTGACCGCCGCTTCCGGGGCCGAGAATCGGAATACCGCGCGGCATACCTCGATCAAGTCCACTTCACGAACCAAAAACTCCTCGAAACCACCCAACGGATCATCGAGGGGGCGAAGCGTCCCTCGGTGATTTTGATCGCTTCCAGCCGAGGCGCGCCGGTCTTTCTGGAACGATCCACCGCGCCACCGGAGACCCGGTATCGAAACCTGATTCTTGTCCGGTTTCCCGATGGGACTGCCGATTCGCATCTTTACGACTCGATGTCGCTGGTCAATCTGTTTCGAGTGACGCTGAACCGGATTGTGGATGCGGGCCTGCCCATACTCGAAGACCGGATCATTGACACATCGGAAGAAAGTCCGTTCCAACTGGCGCCCGCGAGATAGTCCAGATTTTTCACACCCACGCGCGTTGGAGGATACAACATGGTACAGGGCGCACCGTTATGCATCGTCGCCGTGCGGCACGGCAGAACAGATAGTGGGTGTGAAAAATCCTCACCAAACTCACTCACATGCTTTCTCCAGAGCATTTCTCACCGGTCGCCCCCCCGTCAACGGGGGCGACCGGTGAGAAATGCGAGGTAGGCCCTTCGCGCAGTCTTGCGCCGCGTGGAACTACGGCGCAAAGAATGGCTGAATCTGCACGAAGTTGAAGACCGTCCGGTGGCCCGGCTCAATCGCGTCCGCCACGTCCCTTCGGAAATCGCCGACGAACAGCGAGCCACTGTCGCCGAGGGCGCGAAACACCCGGCGGTGAAAGGTCATGTGCGCGGGATTCCGGCTGTCGTAGGGTGGAACAACGTGTGCGTAGCTGCTGGGAAACACGAAATCGAACGCAAACTCGGGAAGTTCTTCCACGCCGTCTAGCCGGATTGAAAGCGGTGTCGGTACGTTCCGGTAGAGGTGGTCCAGATTGGCCGAGTACATTTTAAGCGAGTACAGGCGGCCCGGCTCGAGGGACCTCAGGGGTTGACTTACCGTGTTCGGTTTCTCGCCGGTCGCCCGAAGCACACAGAAGGTGTCTCCCTCCGGATAGCGCGGGTAGCGTCCTTCGAGGAAGCTGAATCCGTCCATCTCGCCATGATGGATGGAACCCTCGGCGGCGGGCTCGACCGTCCACCCCTCGAGGCCGTCCGCAAAGTCGGGGTTGACGATGTGCGCAAGCGCGTAGGGATCACGGTTGAATCGATCGCGACGCCCCTCAATGCAGTAATGACGAATCAGGCGGTGGGCGTACCGCAGGTATTCCTCGTCCGCGTAGTTGGAAAGGTATTCCATCACGCCGCGCAGCCGCCAGAAAGCGGGATCGTTCGCGAGCGAGTGAAACTGCATGTCCAGAAACACGAGATAGTTGACGGAAGGGTCGACGTCCAGCGTCTCCGGCGGCGCGGAAAAATAGCCCAGACACATGATCATGTTTCGCTCGACCCCGGGGGCCATCGACGACCATTCGACCAACCCCTGCGCCATATGCTGGTTGATCCAGCGCGCGGCGATTTCTTCCGTGGGTTCCTCGCGCAAGTACATCTCCCAGGAAAAATACTGGTCGTGCGCGAGCATTTGCTTGCTGAATTCAATCGGACCGGCATCCCGAAACAGGTCGACACACCATGCATACAGCTTCCGATCCGAGAACGCGGGGTGACGGCACAATCGCGCCACCGCTTCAGTCCATGCGGCGTAGTGCGCGTCGGTCTCCGAGGTGAACTCGTCGACGATCAGCCCCGCGTAGCCCTCGCGCTTAAACGCCACGTTTTCGATCCAGGCCTTCACAACGTCATCCGGGTCGGGCGGCACGGGCGCTTTCAGACCCACGACCCCGCCGGTGGAAAGCCATTGCCGGCCTTCGCGTCGCCACTGATCGAAAAACTGCCGCGTCAGTTCGCCTTGGCCGCCCGGCGCGTCCTTGTTGATGATCGTCGCTCCGCTGATCAGGGTATTCACTTCGGACAACACGTATTTCGTCATGTAATCGTGGTCATAGGGTCCAAACTCTTTCACGTGAGGTGTGAACGCATACGAGTAAAAGGCCAGTTCCGGCACCGCCCGAACGGCGAGGTCCGCACCCTGCGCGCCGGTCAGGGTGAGTTGATGGCGGCCCTTCGAGAGCAGGCGCATCGCCTCGAAAGCCCCGGTTTGAGGATGCGCGCGCCATACCAGCGGTTCGGCCTCGGAATTCAGACGCGCTTCCGGCCTGCCTGCACGGCCGTCCTTCGACACGGCGACGAGCACCCATCCGTCGCGGGGGTTGTCGAACGGCACGGTTTCGCTGTCCCTTGCAATGCGCGGGCCCGCGTACAATTCGGTGACAAAGTTGTTCAACACCTTGAGCGAGCTGAATTCGTCGCCCCACGAAGGTGTGCGCATCCACTCGATGGTGCGCGGCCATTCGACGCGGAGACCGCCGCGGAGTTCCGCGCTCATAAGCACCCTGTGTGATGAATCCGCGGCCACGCCGCGCATATCAATCGCAGCCGTCTTGCCCGGTTCGGCGGAAACCAGCCGCGAGGGGTTGTCCGATGTCTCGACGACCACGCGCACGGGCGAGGCGAAGAGCGCTTTGCCGATTTCGCGATCGACATCGACAATCAATTGTTGGGCGGCGGCGTCGGTCCGCAACGCCACGAGTTTGTCGGTGGGAAGTTTGGAGAAATCGGTCGTCAACAAGCACGGCCCGCGCCACAAACCGCCGTTGCCGCCCCAGTCGAAGACCTGAACGGCTACGACATTCACCGCACCCGCGACGAGGTAGGCGCTGAGATCGGCAATCACCGGCGACTGGTACATGGTCCGCGAGCGGTCGTCCCCGAATGCGGCGACCTGCTTGCCGTTGCAGAACAGGACGCAGGCGTCGTTTACTCCCCCCGTAAGGAACAGCACGGGCTTGTCCTTCCATGTCAAGGGAATCTCGATGTCGGCGCGATACCAGGCAAACCCGTCCAGGTCGCGGTACCCCTGGTCCTCCCACCGCGAACCGGCCTTGATCGACGGCCAGGCCCCCGCGTCGAAATCCAAGGCGTGCCAGCCCTTGTCAACCCCCTCGTTTTCAGGATCCGGCATGAACTTCCAACGATGCGCGAGATCGAGCGCCGCTTCCTGGGCGGAGGCGCCCGGTACAAAGAGCGACACAAGAACGGCAGCGCACCCAACGACGTAGAATCGCACTTCGAACCTCCCCGGTTAACACCAGCGCATTGTCACCGGCTCTGGGGGGAAGTTGCAAGAAACGTGGAATTGGACATGCCCGCGGACGTTTGACTTCACCCATCGCCGGACGGAATACTATTTGAATATGGGCGGGCAATCCGGCGTCAGGAATGAAGGCGGGATTGCCACGTCAGGCGGTCCCACTACGGTTGAGGCACAGGAGGAAGTCATGTCGCGTTTTGGATGGATGCGCGGAGCCGCGCGGACGGTGGCGTTGATGGCCGCGTTGGGCATTGCGGCGCCGGCATTTGCGCAGGAGAAGAAAGAGGAAAAGGCGGCCGAAGCGTCGGCGGGCGGGGAATTGGCGGAGATTCAGTTGGAGCTTCCGCCTCCGTATTTCGGGGGCACGCCGCTGGATTATTTCAGCCCGAATCTCGAGGAGAAGGACTTCAAGCCACGGGCGCCGTTCAAGGCGCCGGTGGGCGCCGAAATTCTTTCGCGGGGCAAGCCCGTGACCAGCAGCGACCCGGATCCGACCTACGGCAAACTCAGCTTCATCACGGACGGCGAGAAGGGGTATCAACAGGAGTACCTGACGGAACTCGCGCCGGGAACGCAATGGGTCCAGATTGACCTCGGGCAGCAATCCGAGATTTACGCAATCGTCATTTGGCACTTCCACGCGGCGGACCGCGTGTATTTCGACGTAGTCGTTCGCACGGCGGACGACGCCGAGTTCACGAAGAACGTGCAGACGGTGTACAACAACGACATTGACAACTCGGCGGGGCTTGGCGTGGGCAAGGACAAGGAATACATCGAGGACTATCAGGGCCGGCTTATCGACGCGAAAGGCGTGAAGGGCCGGTACGTGCGCTGCTACACCAACGGCAACACGACCGACCAGACCAACCACTATGTCGAGATCGAGGTGTGGGGCAAGCCGGTGACGCCGAAGTAAATGCGACCGGTGTGACAGACGGCGTCCAAGCCACCATGACGCGAGCGGGGGGCCTCGATAGCCGGGCAGGCATCAGTCTGATAGTGGTTTTTCTTGTGGCAGCCGGAGCGCTTGCGTTCCGGCTGCCGCGTCTTTCCGAGCGGCCCATGCACGGAGACGAGGCCAACCAGGCCTACAAAACCGGCATCCTGCTCGAGACCGGCGCGTACGAATACGATCCGGTCGAACACCACGGGCCTATCATCTACTACCTTGCGCTGCCTGCGGCATGGCTGTCGGGCGCGAAGCGTTTCGCCGACACCACCGAAATCACGTACCGCATTATCCCCGTCCTGTTTGGCGCGGGCATCGTGCTCCTGCTCGCGCCATTGATAAAGGACCTTGGCGGGACGGCGGTGGTCACGGCGGCGCTGCTGACAGCGGTATCCCCGGCGATGCTGTTCTACAGCCGGTACTACATCCAGGAAATCCCCCTTGTGTTTTTTGAATTCGGGGCGATCGTGGCGGGATGGCGCTACCTTGCGCGACCCTCCCTGGGCCTTGCGATCGCGGCCGGGTTATGTCTCGGGCTGGCGCATGCCAGCAAGGAAACCTGCGTCATCGCGTTTGCGTCCTACGCCGGGGCGGCTTTGTGCACGTACGTGTGGACACGGCGGCGTGACGGAACGAGTCCGTCGTTTCCGGCAGGACTTGCGCGGATGCACCTCGTCGCGGCGATTGCGGCGGCATCCCTTGTGTCCGCCTTGTTCTTCTCCTCGTTTCTTACGCACCCGCGCGGTGTATTGGACTCGATCCTGACCTACGGCAACTACACGCACAAAGCGCTCGTCCAACAGAGCCACGAAAAACCCTGGCCCTACTACCTTCAACTCTTACTGTTCACCCGGCGCGCACCCTACCCCTGGTTCAGCGAGGCCTTTGTTCTGGCGCTTGCCGCGGTCGGTGCGGTGCATGCATTCGTCGCCCGAGGGACAGACGGCGACCGCGCGGTCACCCTGAAACGCTTCCTCGCGTTCTATTCGCTTGGAATGTTGGCCGCCTACTCGGCGATTCCCACCAAGACGCCGTGGTGCCTGCTCAATTTCTATCAGCCGCTGATCGTGCTGGGAGGGATCGGCGCGGCGGCACTGATTCACGCCGTGCGGCCACGGCCCCTGAGAGTTCTCTTGGGCATCGTGCTGTTGGGGCTCAGCGCGCAATTGGCCGCTCAGGCGTACCGTGCTGCGTACGTCTATTACGCGGACGTTCGCAATCCCTACGTCTATGCCCACACGTCAACGGCGCTCATGCGGCTCGTCGAACGCGTACGCGACATCGCGGCGGTCAGTCCCGAAGGCAAGGACATGCTGATTCACGTCGTCGATCCGAATCGGGATTATTGGCCCCTGCCGTGGTACCTTCGCGCATACAGCCGGGTGGGCTACTGGAACGAGGTCCCGACGGACGTCGACGCATCGATGTTAATCGTATCGCCGAAGGTGCAGGAAGAAGTGAATGCCGGACTGTCCGAGAAGTACCAGATCGAGTTCCATTCGCTGCGGCCGCGGGTGTTCCTGTTGACCTACGTCCGAGCAGACCTCTGGGAGGCCTTCATCGAAACCCGGCGTTGAAACTGCCGCAGTGCGCACTACGATTCACCGGCGCGATCATCGGCACGGCGAAGCGGCGGTGGCGCACCGGCACGTATGGCGATCGACGTGGCCCGTTTACCGCCGGAGCGCGCCCGGCGAGACAGAATGCGTGGCGATGCCCTCCCGGTTCGCGGCTCTTGTCTGGAGAAGCTCAGCGATCCCTACCGAGCAATGTCTGCAAACGTCTCACGACTTCCACGACGACCTCTTCCGGAACGGTAGCCATGCGGGAAACCTTGCGCGCCCGCCAGTTCAGGCTCTTCACTTGGTCGGCCCCCGCCACGCCCGTTATGGGCAATCCTTCAGGCAATGGCACTTCAAACGGATAGCCTTTCGATTGATGCGTGATCGGACACATCAAAGCCAGCCCAACGCGGCCATTGTACGCTGACGGCGACAGCACCAGGGCAGGGCGGCGCCCCAATTCCCGGGCGGACCAATGACAAGGCGACGGGGAGTCCAAACACAAACCGGTCCGCATTCCTGACGCAAGCCCAAGCGACTTTGGGCTTGCCGCGGTCCAATCGTTTTCGAGTATATTGGGGCATTCGAGAACACGGCTGTTTAGCCTTGTCGGAAGGCGCAACCCAATCGAGGGAGAAGCAGGGTGGTGAAGTCCGTTCGTATGGTGGCAATCGGCGCGGTCCTGTGCGTGGCCGCTGTCTCAAGGGAGTACACGGCTGTCGAACTGGTCGTGGGGGCGGGGGCGACGGAACTGGAACAACGATATGCGAATGTGCTCGCGGACCAGATCCAGCGTCGTTCGGAAGTGGCCGTGCAGGTAACCACCGAATCCGAACAAGGGCCGGGGCGACAGGGGAAACTGGCGATCTGGTTTGGAGTCCCCGACCGGCATGATGCGCTAAAGTCCGCGCTGGCCTCGGAGCGCATTGAACTGCCCACGGAACAAGACCCCGGTCCCGAGGGTTTCCTGTTGCGAACGAGTGAAAGGGATGAAGCCGTATTCGCCGCCAGCGTCGATTCGCGCGGTCTGCTATATGCGAGCGGGGAAATTCTTCGGCGGGCCGTTTTCGGCGAACGGAGCATCGCCTTCCCCGACGAACTGGAAGTGTGGACCGCTCCGGCCTTCGAGATCCGCGGCACCATGGTCAGCCAGGGCCACACCATCACACAACTGACGGGGTCGCGCGAATGGACGGACGACGACTGGCAGCAGGCCGTGCTTGATTACGCGTTCGCGGGCGCGAACACGTTTTGCGTGGAATTCGGCGGGAGCGAGGACAATCCGCAATATCGATTCATCGCGTCGCTCGGGCTGAAGACCCTTGCGAGCCACTATCCCAACGCGGGGTCGGGTCCGCCCGAATGGGCGGCGGTCGAGGCGATTGGAAGGCCGGGCTACTTGTGCCTGTCCGTGCCGGATGCGTGGGAAGCGGCCGTAAAGCGCGTCGAGAACGCGTACAAGGACTGCGCGCGCGTCGACTACGTTCGGTTCTATTCCGGTGACGGCGGCGGGTGTGAATGCGAGAAGTGCGCGCCATTCGGCGGCAAGTACATTCGGCTTTGCGAGGAACTCGCGGCGATTATCCACCAAAGGCATCCCGACACGCAGATTTTCGCGACAAACCAGAAGCTCGACAATGCCGGCGACGAAGCGATATTCGCGTATCTCAACGCGAAGCCAAACACGTGGC
>BTUX01000140.1:0-11583 GCA_045863315.1 Candidatus Hydrogenedentota bacterium
GATCCGCATGGAAGATGGAAGCGCGGTGCGCTACGCGGGGCTTGTCATTTGCAGGCAACGACCGGGCACGGCCAAGGGCGTCGTGTTCATGACCCTCGAAGACGAAACCGGCTTTGTCAACCTGGTCATTTGGGAGAAGACCTTCGAGAAATACAAAATCCTGGCGAAGAGCCAGTCGTTCCTTGGCGTAACCGGGACGTTACAGGTCCAATCCGGCGTGGCCCACATCGTCGTTCAAAGCCTATGGGTCCCTGACATCGACACCCGGCCCGGCGATGTCAGAAGCCGGGACTTCCATTGAGAGGGAACGTCCGCATCAGGCGCGCGGCCGAAGTGTGCGCAAGAAAGCCGCGGCGGGTTTCCCGTGCCCGCAGACTTCGATAGAATCCAACCCGGCCGCGGTGCTTGACACGAAACCGTTCCAATCAAAAGGGTGGCGGCTCGAACTTTACGGGAACGTGATCCGCGACGAGGAAGAGGGCCTGTTCAAGATGTGGTACCTCGGCGACGAAACGGATATGTTCCCCAGTTCGGGGACGTCAACCGGGACGATCACTGCATCAGCGTCGAGTCGAGCGCGAAACTCATCAACGGTCGGACCAAGGCTATCGTGGTCGTGCATCTCTAGCCCGCATTTCTCACCAGTCGCCCCCGTTGACGGGGGGCGACTGGTGAGAAATGCGGGCTAGGCGTCGACCGCCCGGTTGATGTCCGCCAACTGTTGCACGCGGTCGAACTGGCCCAGAATGTCTCGGTCGTGCGTCACCAGCAGCAGCGCCGCGCCTTGTTCCCTGCACACCTCGCGAATGAGCTTGAGCGCCTCGCCCGCGTGGTGGTGATCGAGATTGCCGGTCGGTTCATCGGCCAGCACGATTCGGGGGTGATTGGCAAGCGCGCGCGCCACGGCGACCCGCTGCTGTTGCCCGACGCTGAGTTGCCGGGGGCGGTAGTTCATGCGGTCCTTCAGTCCCACCCGTTCGAGAAGGGCCTTTGCGTACGTTGAGTCTGCCCCTCGCCCGAACATCATTCCGAGCAGAACGTTCTCCAATGCCGTGTACCCCTGGAGCAGATTGAACGTCTGAAACACGTAGCCGATCATGAGGGCGCGAACGTGATCGCGGCCTGCTTCCGACAACGCTGACAGAATCGTCCCGTCAACTTCCACACTGCCGGAGTCCGGTTGCAGAATGCCCGCGATCAGATTCAGAAAGGTGGTTTTGCCCGAGCCGCTGCTGCCCTGAAGCGCGACTTGTTCCGCTTCGTCCATCGTGAATTCGGGCACATCGACAATGAGGCATCGTTCGCCGTCCGGCGAGACAAACGCCTTCTTCAGGTCCCGAACGTGCAGCACCGCCATGGCGAGTGGAACGCCAATCGGACCCGACCGGCGTTATTTCTTCTCGCGGTGGACCGTGTGTTTGCGAAGGGTCGAGTTATACTTGCGCCGTTCGATCCGGCCCGTCACGTTTCGTACATTTTTCATCGTATAGTATCGGGACGTGCCCGGGGCCTCCGTGCACTCCAGAATCACCTGCACGACGTTGCCCTTGTTCTTTGCCATGGTACTTCTCCCAACCGTTGCCGGATTTAACCGGTTGTGACACCCAGTCAGCCTCACACCTATCGTATCGACACTAGGCGGCGGGGGCCTGAGATTTCTCGCGAGAGGCGTTATGATGGCGAACAACGCGGACCGAAGTCAAACCGCAGGTCCGTCGAACATGCGCAATCCCGCTCTTAAGGCGCAATTCCGTTTTAGCCCGCATTTCTCACCAGTCGCTCCGGATGAGGGGAGCGGCTGGTGAAAATGCTTAGGAGATAGCATAGAAGTCAATCGGGTGAGGATTTTTCACACCAATAGCCTGTTTTCCCTGTCGCTGCATAAAGGTATCTGCCGCACGAAGTGGTATCCTTCATGGCCCGCGGGTGTGAAAAATCCGGGGTAGATTCCAGGCTCCCCGCTTCCAGCGCCAGAAATCCGCACCCTACTCCCCTGTTTGGGCGTTCCCTTCTGTTCGGGGATTCGGTAATCGACTTGCCGCGTCGGCCTGCCCGAAACGGGGGCGACAGCACACGGGCGCCCGCGAGCAACACGGGTGGCGGATTTCAAAGTTCGTGTTTCGATACTCGCCGATGCGAAATTTGTAAAATAAACAGTATGAGCACTTTATGGAAGCAAGGGCGGAATTCTGGTTGACTTGCCCCCCCTCGCGTGATATAGTACGCGCGCCTAGACGAGAGGCCCCGGGGTGGGTTCGGGGATCTCAAACCAGCGGTATCAGATTTGAGATAGTAGCGGGAATCTTGTGCGGCGCTCTCCCCGTCAGCCGCCTGAAGCTCGGAGCATTCTCTGCATGAAGCGATGGACGGTGATGCTCATTCCCCATGGGCAGGGGAACACCAAGACCTTAAATCTATATTCGTTGCAGCTTTGGATTGTCGTCGCGGTGTTCGCGACGTTGTCGTTTGTTTCGGCGTTTTCCTATCAGCGCGCCCGTGCGGCACGCAAGGAAATTGAACGGCTCGAGCGAGAAAACCGGGAACTGGGACTGGCCGCGGCGCCGGTGTCCCAGGCACCCCCGTCGTTGACGGAGGACGAGCGCGCCGAGATTGAGCAGGACATTCGCGCGGAGTACGAGCAGCGGATGGCGACGATAACAGGCGAGCTGAGTGAGCTCTACGACGTGGAGCGCAATTTCCGGAAGATTAACGGGTTGCCCCCCAAGAGTAAGAATCCCGCGGGATACGTGAACAATGCCTCCGCCGAAGGGGGCGGCGGCAAAGGGGGCCCGCCGTCGACAGGCCCGGGGGACGAAGTCGAATCCAGCGAGGACGCGATGCTGCGGCCGCCGACTGTAATCGATGGGGTGGCGAACCCGTCGGCGGACTTGACGGTACAGGAGATCAACATCCGAACGGAGAGTCTGCGCGAGTACAATCTGGCGTATCAGATGGCGAGCGAATCCAAGAAGGATTCGATAGACCGCACCCCGGGCATTTGGCCGGTGACGCGCAACAAACGCGCCATTATGACCTCGCGGTATGGCTATCGAAAGGACCCGTTCACGCGCAACCTGAGTTTTCACGACGGCATTGATATCTCCGCCCCCTATGGGTCGCCCGTAGTTGCCACCGGCAAAGGGACGGTCATCTTCTCGGGGTGGGACAAGTATCTAGGGAATTGCGTGAAGATCGATCACGGCGGCGGTATGGTCACCGTATATGGACACATGCAGAAAACCACGGTAAACGAAGGCGAGAGAATCAACAAAGGACAGGAGGTAGGCAAACTCGGCAGCACAGGACGGAGCACCGGCGCGCACGTCCATTACGAAGTCCGGATCAACGGCAAGGCCGTGGATCCCGAGAAGTACCTGGCTGAGTAACAACCATCATATGCTGGATACATCAAAGAAGCGTACCTACGGCGATACGAAAGTTGTAACCATCATCGGACAAGGCACGACGGTAATCGGCGAACTGAAATCGAAAGGTACCATCCGGATTGAAGGCGTCGTGTCCGGTCGCGTCCACAGCGACGACACGATCGTGGTGCAGGAGTCGGGCCGCGTCAAGGCCGACTTGTACGCGGGCCAGGTCACGATTAGCGGAGAAGTCGAGGGCAACATCTTTGCGCAGGACCGCCTCGAAATCACCACCAATGGCAAACTGGTAGGCGACATTGTCGCACCGCGCGTCAGCATCGCGGAAGGCGTACTCTTCGAGGGCAAGTGCACCATGAAACCGCCCAGCCCCGCCGCGCCGACGGAGGGCGGGCCGACTGCGTCCCAAGCGCAGTCGGCCGCTTCTGCGGGCCAGGATACGCAGCGCCGACCGAGTTAATCCTGAGAGCGCGTCCTGTGCTTCCCGGTAGGTACCACGCACGGCGAGTGTGGTGCGACCGTAACGCCGGCTTCGCTCAAACACTGCCGTTGGATTCCGTCTTGTCGAGAGTCCAGGGTTGCAGAATTTGCAAGCCAACGAAAACGGGTTAACGGCGCCCGCCGGCCTATGGCGGGCGCCGATCTACTTCGGGCGGGCGGGCATCGACTTGTGGCGTCGGCCCGGAATGGCGGGCAACACCAATCTGTTTGGGATTATCATGAGCACATGTCGGAAAGCGGAGGCGCCGGGGAACGCAAGGCCCTGAGGCAGGCTGAGAGATGACGAAGGCGGATCGAACAAAGAAGCGCGTGATTGTCGCAATGAGCGGCGGAGTCGACAGCTCCGTCGCGGCCGCGCTCTTGGTCGATCAGGGATACGACGTCGTCGGCATGACGATGCGTGTCGCCTCGGGCGAGGGGCGTGAGTCGTCGTCGAAGGCGTGCTGTACGCTGGACGCCGCGGACGACGCGCGACGCGTCGCCGATGTGCTGGGTATTCGTCATTACGTTCTCAACTACGTCCAACGCTTTGAGCAGGACGTCATCACGGATTTTGTCAACGAGTACGTCGCCGGGCGAACTCCCAATCCTTGCTCACGCTGCAACCAGCGGGTGAAGTTCGGCGCGTTGTACGAAAAGGCGTTGGCCATCGAGGCCGAAGCGATCGCGACAGGCCACTACGCGCGCACCGGGCGGCGCGCTGATCGCGTGGCGCTCATGCGCGCGGTGGACCGCAGCAAAGACCAGAGTTACACCCTTTCGGGCTTGGGTCAAGACCAACTGCGGCGGGCGATGTTTCCCCTGGGAGAATTGACCAAGGAACAGACGCGTGACATTGCACGGCGGCTTGGGCTCGTGACGGCGGAGAAGCCGGAGAGCCAAGAGATTTGCTTCGTTCCCGACGACAACTACCGCAATTTTCTCGCGAAGCGCGGCGTGATGTCCGCGACCGGCCCGATCGTCACGCGCGGCGGGGAACTGGTGGGTCACCATACAGGCCTCACCCACTACACCGTCGGCCAACGCAAGGGTCTCGGCATCGCCGCGCCGCGCCCATATTACGTCGTGAAGATTGATATCGCGCGCAACGCGCTGGTTGTCGGTCACGAAGAAGAGGCGCTTTGCGAGAGGTTGGTTGCCGGCCAAGTAAACTGGTGCGCCATTCCGCCGCAGACCGGTCCCTTCGATTGCGCCGTGCAGATACGGTACAAGAGCCGACCCGTCCAGTGTGCGGTGTATCCGTCGGATTCAGGCTTCGAAGCGCGGTTTCACGAGCCGCAGCGGTCGGTCACACCCGGCCAGTGGGCCGTCCTGTACGACGGCGATTACGTGCTTGCTGCGGGCATTATCGACGAAGCATGACGCAAGCAGTCACCTTCGACGCGGCGGGCACGCTGTTGCGGGTCGAGCCGTCCGTCGGGCATGTCTACGCGGAGACCGCCTCGCGCTATGGCGTGAACGTCTCACCGGAACGCCTCAACGAGGTGTTCACAGCACAGTGGCGGCGTCTGCGCGCCGCCCACGCGGGCTCGACGCCGTTTCACGCGTCGGAAGCGCTGGAACGCGAATGGTGGAATCGACTCGTAACGGCTGTCTTCGCGTCAGCGCAGTCGTTGGACGCCTTTGACGGTCAGTTTCCCCAATTCTTCGACGAATTGTATGCGCGTTTCGAGCGTCCCGAGGTTTGGCATCCGTTTGACGATGTATTGCCGACGTTCGAAGCGTTGCATGCGAGAGGGGTCGCATGCGCAATCGTCTCCAACTGGGATTCGCGATTGCCCCGGTTGTTGGACGCGATGGGCTGGGGACGGTGGGTTTTGTTTGTGCTGACCTCCGCCGAGGCCGGTGTCGGCAAACCGGCGCGCGCGATATTCGATCTCGCCGTCGCGCGGCTGCGATGTCCGTCGGGCGACGTATTGCACGTAGGCGATTCGATAGAAGACGATGCGCGCGCCGCTTCCCGCGCGGGACTCCGCGGCGTCCTGCTGGACCGTGCCGGAACGTGTGTCGACTACGCGCCGTCGGTGGCGTCGTTGACGGAACTGCTCGAACTGCTGTGACCGGTCTTGTCGCCTCTCGCATCGCGCAGCGCCAGTTCCTGGGCGAGGTTTTTTACTTCCGTTTCGAGGCGCGAGATTTTCACGCTGAACTGCAGGCACAGCGCCAGGACAAAGAAGATGCCGAAGAAGAACAGCGTGGAGGAAGTCCATCCCGCTCCGATGAATTCCGTGATCCACTGGAGCAGTCGGTAATTCAGGCCGATCACGAAGATGCCGATACCGGCGAGAATCCAGATCCAGGAGTATTCCACGCGCAGCTTTCGGCGGCGCACCAGTTCGATGATGACCGCCAGCAGGCCCAGACCGCACACGGCCGCGAGTATCTTTTGCCGAATGTCCACGTGTCAGTCTCCGCGGCGCAGGAAGTTAAGGGGGATATCGAGCCCCATTCGAAACAGGTAGTACACCGGCCGTAATCCCGAGTGCATGGTCCTGCCGGTGCCTGCGTGCATGACGACCGGCGCTTCCGCGATCCGATATCCGTGCCGGTGCAGCATGACGATCACGTCCACGTCGGGGTAATCGACCGGGTAGGAATCATGCGTGTACAGGTCGAGTACGCGGCGGTTCATTGCTTGAAATCCGCTGGTCGGGTCGGTGATGGTCTTGCCTAGAATGAGCGAGGCGAGGCGCCGGAACACCCACATCCCGGCCCTGCGCGGGAATGGAATCCCGTAGGTTCCGCCCTCCAGGAAACGTGAACCGATGCATACGTCGCACGTGTCCGACTTCACTTTGTTCAAGAGGCGGGGAATGCCCGCGGGGTCGTGCTGCCCGTCGGCGTCCAGTTGGACGAGGTAGGTGTACCCTTTGCGAAGCGCATACTTGTAACCCGTCTGCAACGCAACCCCGTAGCCCATATTGAATGGAAGGGATACGACCGCCGCCCCGGCCGCCAACGCCCGTTCGGCGGTAGCGTCGCGCGAACCATCATCGACAACCAGCACCGAAACTCCGGGCACCTGCTGCCGGACCGACGCAATGACACGCGCGATGGTTTCCTCTTCGTTGTACGCGGGCAACAAGATCAAAACGTCGCGGTGCATGGACAGGAGTTTACATTGAACGTGATGCCGCGGCAACGGGCCGGTCCGGCATCCGTCGCGCCTCGCGCCGACCCGCATGGGCCTTGGTACCATATGGCGCGCGGGTTGGCGGACATGGCGCCAATCCGGAAACGCAGTCCTACGCAAGACGCGCGACGAGTCCTATCGACGGCAATAGCAACGCCAGCACAAACAGGATCGCCAGCGCCCACGTGAGCCACTTTATGTGCGGCCGCTTGACCCAATACACCGTCGATACCGACAACAACAACGACTGCGTGAGAACTTCAATCATGCCGCCGATGTGGCCGACAACCGGAAGTTTGGTGTAGATAAAGCCTTCGATGGATCCCGGGGCCGGGCCGAAGGTCGACACGACTCCGACAATGACGAGCATCAGCCATGCCGTGACCCAACCGTTTCGTTTGGCGAATACACTCTCGCGAAGAAGGTAGAAGACGATGCCGAACAGAAAGCCGCGGATCGGCTGGAACAGCACGCCCGCCGCGACGCGCGGATCGTCGGTCTGACGCAGGAACGCTCGCAGGGTCGGGTCTTCGAATAGCGCGGCGTAATCGAAAAGCGCAAACGCGATAAGTCCGACAACACAGTACGTGACTGTATGCGCGACCATCGTTCGCGACGCGATGAATCTGAACGAGATCTGCTTGGATTGGCCCACGGCGCGTGTCCTATCCGCCGGGTTTGGGCGCCCATGCAAATCGGTCACCTCCGCCGAATGAGGACCCGGTCCTCCAGGATCTGGCAGCCGTAATTGGGTTCCAGCCATTGGCGGATGAGCAGATTGAGCGCCGTTCGGATTCGAACGCCGTGCAAACAGAATGGATTGACTGGATACTCTTCGAGGCCCTTTTCCGCCACGACCCGAACCCCGAGCTGTTGGCTGAGGGCGGGCAAGACAGCCCTGAGCTTGGTCGCGGTCGAGCGCATGCGCAACGGTTGGCCGGGCTGCGGCATTTCCGGCAGGTAGAGATTGATGCGCTTGTCGAGCCATGCCTTCTGCGCGGGGGTGAGCGTCTCCTGTTCGAGCAAGGAGTCGTGCGGGCTGGAGTTCTCGGGCGTGTAGAGGAAGATATACTCGTCCGTACTGTCGATATCGAATGAGGAGACGCGCGCGGACTTCAACAGGGCTTCGATGGCGTGTTCGAGCGAAACCCCCTGCAGCGCAAGCTCGCCGCAGCGCGCGTCCGCGATGGCATTGTCGGCGACAATCGACAGGTCCATCGCGTGGCTCATCCACGTCAACGTCGTATAGAGTCGGAGTCCCGACCCGAACACGATATCGGTCTCGATGTTCGCGTATTTGGGGTCCATTCGGCCCCTGAGCGACAGTTCCGTTAAGGCCTCATAGCCGGGCGGGTACAAGAAGAAGTACCGCGGGTGATCCTCGACGTTCAGCCCCCCCGACGTCGCCAAGCGCGCGACCGTCTCCGGGAGCGTTGCTTTCTTCAGGTCCACGCCAATGACGGCCCTCGACTCGACGCCGTTCATCAGTACCACATTTCCACCGGCCTGTTCTCCCACTTCCCGTATGAGATCGCCCAGACTTGCGGACGCCCGCTCAATGGAGATGCGCGCCTTCTTCGCCTTCGCCGCCCGAGCGTCCTTGCGCCCCTCCCCGGCTTCCTGGCGGCGATCCCTGGTTGTGTCTGACCCGGTCTTTGCGGATGTGCCGGAATCGGCAAGTCCGACCTGCTTGCCGGACCTCGTCGCACAACCCGCCCCCGCCGCAGCCAGGGCACTCACGGCCACGGCAGCGACAATCGTTTTCCATGATATCGTCACGAGATACTCCCCAATTCTTTAATCCAGATCACGACCCGAAAGTTTCCGGGATCGACCCGTTCCCGGATCGATCCGCGCGTCAGCGTATCAGAAAGGACACAACAAAGCGGCGTTCGATCCCAACCCACCAATTCCGCCTCGCACGCAACCCCAGCACCCGATCCGGTGAAGCTCAATCCGACATTCATATGCTATAGTTGCTTGGCCATGTAATGCTTATGGGCGCCGGCAGAATATTTCGAGCGGGGAGGGTGCATCGATGACATCGCATGGGCTGAGAACGCGGAGATCGCTTTTCGCAGCGCTACTCGCCGTGTCCGGAATTGGCGTTCACGCCGCCGCGCAGGCACCAGGCCAGACCAAGGAATCGCCTCAGACCGCGGCGCAGGGTACGCCGGTCTACTACTACAACGGCGCCATGCGCGTGGACCTCGTATTGTCGCACGACGAATTGATCCTGACACCTCCCAAGTCGGCTGCGGTCCAAGACGTGGCAAAGGTCTTGCCGGGTGCACAGACTTCCAAGGTCGAGGGATTGGACAGCGTGAAGGTAAAGTTGTCCTCCCCCGTGGCGGACCGTGCGGCGCTCCAGGCCCAGGCCGACCGATTGAGGGCGGCGGGGTACGAAGTCCAACCGGTTCTCCGACAGTCCGCCGCATCTACGAGTACTCTCATGTACCTCACCGATCGGTTAAGTGTGAAGCTTGCGGAGGGCGCTGCGCTCGCTGCGATTCTTGCAGCGCATGATTTGTCCGTCGTGGAGGAGGTTGAATACAGCGAGAACACCTATATTCTGAAATCGAACTCGAATTCGCTGTTCGCATCGTTGGAAGCCGCGAACGCGATGTATGAGAGCGGCGCGGCCGAGTTCGCGGCGCCTCAGATTGCCCGCGAGGCAACAAAACGATTGGTTCCCAACGACCCTTTATTCAGCGACCAGTGGCACTTGAGAAACACGGGCCAGGCTGCCGCGGGAACCGGCGCCGCGGCGGGAAATGACCTCAATATTGTCAATGCGTGGAACCAGGTGACCGGCGCCGGCATCAACATCGCCATTGTTGACGACGGTCTGGACACAACGCACAGCGATCTCGCGGCGAACGTGCGCACCGACATCGATATCGATATTAACGGCGGAGATCTGGATCCCACTCCCTCCTCGGCGGACTTCCACGGCACCCCCTGCGCGGGGCTGGCCGCGGGCGTCGGCAACAACTCCGTCGGCATAACCGGCGCGGCATTCAACGCCAAACTCGTCGGCGTGCGACTCATTGCCGCTCCTTCCACCGACTCGCAGGAGGCGCAAGGGCTGAGACATCGAGCGCTCGCTTCGTTGGACTTCAACCGCGTCCACATCAGCAGCAATTCCTGGGGACCCAGCGATCTGGGTTTCGTCGCTGAGACATTTGGGCCCTTGGCACTGGCCGCGGTCTCGAACGCGGTCGCCAACGGCCGCGGCGGCCGTGGCTCCATCTATGTGTGGGCCGGGGGCAACGGTCGCGAAGATTTCGACAACGCGGGCTACGACGGGTATGCGTCGAGCCGGTTCACGATCGCCGTCGCGGCCACAGGCGCAGACGGCGTGTTCTCGTATTACAGCGAATCGGGCTCGGCCATCCTGGTGAACGCGCCGTCGAGTTGGGACAACGCCGGCATCACCACGGTGGACCTCACGGGATCGCCGGGTCTCAATTCTTCCGGTGATTTCACAAGTGCCTTCGGCGGCACCTCGGCGGCATGCCCGGAGGTCGCCGGCGTGGTCGCGCTCATGCTCAGCAAGAACCCCTACCTGGGTTGGCGCGACGTCCAGCACATTCTTGCACAGACCGCCGCGAAGAATGACCCGGCGAACCCCGGCTGGTTCGACAACGGCGCGGGCCTCCACTTCAATCACAATTACGGATTCGGGCGGGTCGACGCGGAATCCGCCGTCAACCTTGCCGGTTCGTGGTTCAACGTGCCCGTCAACGCGACACCGCTTACAAACAACGAGGCGGTCATCACCGCGATACCGGACAACAACGCGACCGGTATTTCGCGGACCCTCTCGATTTCGGCCCCCGCGGGGTTCCTCGTCGAACACGTCGAGGTCGTAGTGAACGTCGCCCATACGTACCGCGGCGATTTGCTGTTCGAATTGACCGCCCCCAGCGGCACCGTCTCGACCTTGGCCACGCCGCGTCCCTTCGATGGCACCGACGATTTGAATAACTGGATGTTCACGTCAGTGGCGCACCTGGGCGAAACACCGGCCGGAAACTGGACCCTGAAAGTCGCGGACCTTGCCGCGTTGGACATCGGTCAGCTCAACAGTTGGTCCATGACGGTCCACGGATACGTGCCCGACCCCGATCAGGACGGCGACGGCATTGCGGACGTGGTCGAGGGGTTGGGCGACGTCGACAACGACGGATTGCAGAACTACCTCGATACCGACAGCGACGGCGATACGATTCCGGATTCGGTCGAAGGCACGGGCGATGTCGACGGCGACACGATACCGAACTTCCTCGATACCGACTCGGACAATGACGGGGTCTCGGACTTCCTCGAAGTGCAGATTGGCAGCGATCCGTACGATCCGTTCGATACGCCGTCGGTACCGATGAACGCGCGGCCGCTCGTTATCCTTGCCTTGGCGGGCACGGGGCTCTACGTACGGGTCCGACGTCGAATTCGCGCAACCGGCTAACCCGCATTTCTCACCAGTCGCTCCCGATGACGGGAGCGACTGGTGAGAAATGCTCAGGAGATAGCATAGAAGTCAATCGGGTGAGGATTTTTCAC